>JBCCMB010000010.1:0-41606 GCA_039026555.1 Pseudomonadota bacterium | reverse complement strand
TTATAGGCCTTCGGTTTACCGGCAATTCGTTCCCATATTTTGGTTGGTCTTTGCAACATGTTGGCTTTTGGGCGGAGCGTTGGCGGGGATTGATCGTTTTTTAGTTCGCCGCTCGTCGGTTTGCGCCGCGTTTGGAGTGCTAGTGTTTCTCGCCATTGCAATCGGCATAGGCCCAGCTTTCTCGCTCGCGGGCGCTGCAGCGATGGGTGCGGGTGCTCTGAGCGCGAGAGGAATCCTCGCGAGAATCGCCGCGTCAAATTAGGTAAGTGGTCGAGATCAAAACAAATTTAGTCTGTTGGAACACTCGCCCAGACTATGTTTCGTTTAGGCATAGAAAGCCTACGGCGCCGCGATTGCATTTTAAATGTTGATGAGACCAGACTTAACGCCTTTTGCAAGAAAGGCAAACGGTCATCAAATGGTTTAGTACAAAGATGGTACACTTGGGATCGCCATGCCGAAATCTCACCTTAACCGTATTGCAGTCGTTGTCGCTTCCGTAGGGCGCCCTGATGAAGTTGGCGATCTGGTTGAGAGTTTGGAACGACAAACCTTGGCTCCTGTAACCATCGTTTTGTCGGTTTCGGAAGAGGCGGACTTACCAGAAGCGTCTCGTCGGGGGAACGCTCGTGTCGTAATGGGAGAACTTGGTCTGCCCAAGCAACGCAACACGGGTATGCGCGCTGTACTCGATGACTGCGATCTCATCGCGTTTTTCGACGATGATTATTTGATGGCGCGTACAAGTCTTGAACGTCTAGCTGACTTTTTCACCGAGAATGAAGACGTCGTGGGCGTAAACGGCGCATTGCTAGCCGATGGGATATCTCGAGGCGGCGTACCGCGCAGCGACGCGATCGACCTTATATCGAGATACGAATCCAACGCAGAGCCCGACCCAACTATACTGGACGACCTTGAGGGGTTGTATGGTTGCAATATGGTCTACCGATCCAGCGCTATTGGCGACCTTGAGTTTGACGAGAACTTGCCGCTTTACGGTTGGCAAGAAGATGTCGACTTCGCCAATCGATTGCTTCCGGCGGGGCGCCTCGTGCTTACGAATGTGTTCGCCGGAGTTCATCGTGGCGTAACCCGGGGACGGACATCTGGTGTACGCTTAGGGTATTCGCAAATTGCGAACCCGATTTATCTCGCGCAAAAGGGATCTATGAGCTTATGGTTCGCCACTCGGCTAATCTTGCGCTGCTTTATCGCCAACCACGTTCACGGCGTCGCGCCCGAGCCTTGGGTGGACCGACGTGGGCGGGTCAAGGGGAATTGGCTTGCTATACGAGATATTATGAAAGAGCAGCTATCGCCCATGCGTGTGCTTGAGATCTAGAAATAGCTTTTAGAAGCCATCACAGCCTTTGCCGGAAGCCGCTCCTATTTGCGACCTTCCCTTTGATCCTAAGGCTCTGTGAAGATTTATAAGCGGCGCGCTTCTTCTCGTCCGAGAATTTGCATTAGAGACCTACGCTCAAGAACAAACAACATCGACGTATAGATAAGCGCGCCCATTACAATTTGAACGACAAGAAATGCGATTGGCGGGGCGTCTGGCCAGCCTGCTTGGGCAGCAAGTAGAACTGAAGCCATTACGCCAGCGCCGACGCTGGCTCCCACTAGGGGAGAGAGCTGATAAGACAATGGGATAGGCACGGCGGAGTGAAGAACATAGACGCTCGCAGCGAAATACACCGGCCCGAATAAGCACCAAGCCGCTAACTGTCCCTCTAAACCAAACGGTGCCGCGACGACAGACGCTAGCGATACATATAAAAGTCCGATTGTATGCAGCAATACAAGCTTGCTCGGTTTTCCGACCGCCTTAATTGCGGGTTGGACCATAAGTCTTGCGAAATTAAACAGCGAGTAGATCGCCGCGGCGGCCAAAGCTATCCCGGCGGGCTCCCATTCGGGGCCAACCAGAAGTCGCACTAAGTCGTTGCTGGTCAATGCAAGGCCTATGAACACCGGAGCGGCGAGAAGAAAAACAAACTTCGTTCCTTGCTGGAAAGCGTATCGAAATTGTTGTTCATCATGTGTGTAACGCGACAAGAGAGGCAAAGCCATGCGTGTGCTTATCGCGCCTAAAAGCGCGCATACCGTATCGTTTATACGAAAAGCGAAGTTTAAGAACCCGACAGCGTCTAGGCCCTGAAAATAGGCGACTTGGAAGCCGAACAATCGAGGCGTAGCGGTCCAAAGAACCGCGTCGAGCAAACTGAAACGCCCATAGCTGAAAAGGCGACGCGTCACGCGCAAATCCATTCGAAGCTTTGGACGGCGCGGCACAGTTGTCAGAACCAAAGCCGTCGCTATTGCTGAGAAGGCGACGTTACCGATCACGATGCTCCAAGCGCCTCCGCCTTGATAGGCGATGTAGATGGACACGGCCGCGCCGGCGGATTTAGCGCATATGCTCCGGATTGACAGCGTTTTAAATTGAAGTTGATTGGAAAGAACGGCTTCAGAAGTGCATCTTAAGCCGAGGAATAGACAGCTTGTTCCTTGCGCCAGAATTAGAGGCAGCAATATGGGCGCGCTGTAAGCGTGCGCCGCAACGAAAGCGGCGATGCAAACCAAGCCATAAATGCCCAGGCTTAAGATCAATGTTGAGGTATGCGCGATGTCGACGGTGCCGTTCTGCAGACGTCGACGACGTATGAGCGCTTCGCAAAACGTCGTAATGATGAAGGTCTCGGCTAAAATGCCGATGAACGAGGCGATCGCCGCGATCCCAAAAGCGTTCGGGCTGATTAATCGAGCGACAATTACAGCTACGGCGAGCGCTGAAGCCAGAGAGACAACGCTCTCCAGCAGGGCCCAAAGAACAGACGATCTGATATTTTTATGAGCTTCCACCAGAACCTCCGTCGGGCGCGCCTAGTCGATATACAAGTTCCACGCCGCCGAAGGTGTGCTCTGCGTGATGTCGATCTGATCACAAATTTGGTTAACTGGTCATGTCCCAATTACATCGGGCGCCCATTTTTTTTCTTGAATACTGAAAATCGCCTATATTTCACTCAATTATTTGTTTTTATCCCTATATTTTCGCTTATTAGTGGAATGTATTTTTAAATGCCCTGCTTATTGTATAAGTCCTCCTCCGTAACTGCTGATCTTAGTTTTAACAACACGGGGCGATGGGGGACACATATCGTGCTAAAAGAAACATCGATGTGCGTCATCCTGCAAATTGACGGCGTTTGCGTCCTGGCGGCTGTGTAGTAGGGGACCGATGGGGATGAACAAGGTTTTGAAAGATTCTGAACTAACGTTCTCGCGTTCAGAGCCGTTGGGAAACGCCCAGTTTGTGTCAGTTGTGGTGCCGACGCTCAATGAAGAAGCATATATTGAGGGACTGCTTAAGCAGTTGAGCAGCCAGGCGCCTGACAAGGTTGTCGAAATCATCGTCGCTGACGGCGGAAGCGATGATGCTACGCGGGAGCTCGTTGAGGCGGCGGCGGAACGGGACGCGCGCATCAAGCTTTTAGATAATCCTGATCGTATCCAGAGCGCCGGCGTAAATTTGGCGGCGCAGAATGCGGATCCGCGATCCAATATTCTTATTCGTATCGACGCGCATTCGCATTATAGCGACGATTACATACCCAAGCTTTTGACGCACCTGTCCGAACAGGACGCCGACAGCGTCGTCGTGAGGTTGAAAAGTAAAGGTCAGACCTGTTTCCAGACCGCTGTCGCGGCTGCTTCGAACAGCAAGTTGGGGACTGGCGGTTCGCTTCACAGGGTCGGGGCTGAATCACGCTATGTCGACCATGGGCATCATGCGGCGTTTCGACTTTCAGCTTTCCGTGACGCCGGCGGATACGATGAGACGTTTATCGCGAACGAAGATGCTGAATTCGATATGCGTCTGGTGAACCAAGGGGGGCAGATCTGGTTCGCCGGTGATATCGAAGTCGAGTATTTTCCTCGCAGAACCCCCTTGAAACTCATGAAGCAATACTTTTCCTACGGCAAAGGGCGCTGCAGGACTTTTTTGAAGCATGGCGCTCGTCCTGCGCCGCGGCAACTTGCGCCAGTCGCGCTCGTTATTGGATTGGCGATGTGCTTTTTGGCGGCGTTTTGGGCGCCGCTCGCTGCGCTTCCGCCGCTTCTATACGGGGCGGGTATTCTCGCCGGCGCCGTTTTTCTAACTGTACAGACTAGGAAAGTGTGCGCTTTGCTTTCGGTTGTCACGCTACCCATTATGCACGTGAGCTGGGGAAGCGGATTTCTGTGGCAGTTGCGGACGCGCTTTTTTTAGTAGGTCGCACTTCGTTTGGATGCGTCTAAATCTTGCGCAATGCTTGAGGTCTCATCGCCTTCGGCGGCGTTCTAGCCTAAGTCTATTTTTATACCGCGCTTCGCCGCCCATTTCGCACAAGATTCAGCTTCAAGCTTCCAATCCGAGCCATAGCCCAACATTCCATCTTCCAAATGAGTTGCAAGCGGCGGGTCAGCCGTAAAAAGCTGACGCTTATAGTCTGGCCGCATATAGGTCGCAAGATTGAACGCCCCTCTGATGGGGGCGGCGAAAAAGCGCTTCACTCGAATATTGAAATTTGGCGCCGCGGAAGCAAAAAACAGATCCTTGGCTAAAGATGACCAGGTGTACGGTGTTTGGCGTTGATACATGAGACAAACAGCATGATCTAATCCGGTTTTGCCTGCGGCTAGCGGCCAGACAATCACCCTTTGGTCTTCTCGGATCGCGCGAACCCTGGCGCCGAATGTGGAAGTGGTGCTTAGTCCGCGACGCCATTTGTGACCGTCGACATCGACTACGGGTTCGTCGCTCCACCCTTTGGGCGCAGGCGCGTAACTTGGTAGCGGTCCGCCTTCTGGTCCGCGATCGCCAATAGCGCCGTACAGTGCGAGGTAATCGCTGAAGGGAAGGCGTTCAACAGCGGCGATCAGACGTGGTATCGCGTTGGGCTTATACAAATAGTCGTCTTCAGAAAACCAAACAAAATCATCATCGTCCCAGTCCCGCTGAATTGGAAAAGAAAACCCTTCCTTATAGCTTCCGCTAAAACCTAGACGTTCGTAATTAACAACTTCGCCCGCTGTCTCCATAAGAGACAAAATTTCTTTTGGTATAGGACCGTCGTTCAGGAAGACCAAGTTTACCCGCGATCCCGCTTCTTCGGCGGACCTCACTAAAGACGCAAGTGCTAAAAGTTTGCTGAAGTATGGAGGGCGGGACTTTTTGTTCGATGGTCCGTATGACCGGTAAACAACATGGAACTTCGACATTTATCTAGGTCCGTTTGAGGGTTGATCTAGTGACTTTAAAGCCGGGTACTTCGGCGACGCGCTTCCATTATCTCAGCTATTGAGAGGATTGATGCATAATCATGTCGACTATGAGAGAGGAAAGTCAGGATTGACGCAGTTTGCGCAGCGCTGGCTTCGCCAAGCGCAATGACGCCCAGAGCAACAAAATCGTAAATGCAAAATACTCATCGAGTATTAGCTCCCATCCCCGTATCGCGACCAGTATAGAAGCGCCGACTATGAACACTCCGAGCCGTGTCACCTCTTTTTCGATTATGTCTCTGCCTAAACCGAGACGGTAGGCAGTATAGTTGGCTGACATTGCAACAACTTGGCTAAATGTCATTAAAACGCCAAAAACGCTGGGAACGAATATCAGGAAAATGGCTCCTGATTTGATGATTTGAAGCAGCGGATAAAAAAGAGTGCGCCAAGCTGAGCCAAGGCGGTTGTAGATGTAAAATATACCTCTGGTCAGCAGTAGCAATCCGCCCCAAATCAGGATGGAGACGGTGAGTTTTCCATCAGGTATCAATCCGAGCTGAGCGCCGAGGACACAGCCGATTAATCCGGTGGACACACCCCACATCCATGCATTTCTCCCGACAGGAAAATCGCGATACTTCTCAAAGCTTGGTTTGAGCGTGGGACTTTTTTCTTTCTTTGCGCCGATAACGTCGTTTTCAAAATAGCCGATTTCGTAAATGCACATCAGCGATAGTATGAAAAAGGGAACGGTGATCGTATAAAGAACAGCTTGTTCGAGGAACATTGAAACTGAAATGATCGCTAATAATATGTCCACCAAAAATGTTTGATCGATGATATAGTTGCGTGAATATTTTGCGTTTGCTGTGTATCTTAGCGGAAGGTATAGGGTTTCCGACGCGCTCGCTGGTTCCCCCTGGGGCTCTATAAGGATACCCTCACTAACCACCTCCAAGAGGTCTTGATCGTCTAGCGAATCTGTAACGAACGCCGCCTCAGCGATCGTTTGCGCAGTAAGATGATCTTCGGCGATATCGCGCTTGCCTTTTTTGAAGTATTGAATGTTGACGCGGTTCGGCGTTGCGATGAGGTCCGTGGCGCGCCATTTGCTGAGTGCTATCATCGGCGAAATAATTGACTTCATGCCGAAGCTAATAATCGTCGTGCGCTTTGCAGGGAAATGATCAAGCGCTGCTGAAACGTCTTTGCTCACATGAGCCGCAAAAATATCCGGAGCGATGGTCTTCCAACGCCATAAATTCCAGGGAGTTAGTAAGAATATGACCATGCAGCAAACATAGTCCCGAACCCGGAACCAATTGTTCAGTCCGGACAATCGCCAAGGGATGCATTTGCGTACGACGAAGTCGATAATTGCGATCACAAAAGAAGGTTTGCACTCGGATATGAAAAGCTCGGTGCTGTTGGAGCACAGCAGAGTATGGTCGAAATCAAGCAAAAGGGGCGCGTTTGCGGGAATGGACGACGCCAAGTCGGATGCGTTTTGTCTTTGCATGCCCCTCAGCCCTCGTCGGCGGGTGCGACGCGGCCCACGCCGCCGCTCAGCCGATTTCGGGCGAAGTTATAGTTCCGTCAAAACCGCATAGCAATAGGGGGCGGTTTTGATCCAAAAAGTAGATAAATTTCAAGCCCAAACAGGGGATGAAAGTTGTACGAAGCAGCCTTGAATACGCGCAGTTTCTCGCCGGAAAGAGATCGGGTTTCAACCGTATCTAAAGTCGCGTTGGGATTTGCGACCATCCAAATAATCGTTTTGGTGTTCTTGCAAAAGATCGGGATTGTCGTGGGCGACGGAGCCATCGCCATTTCAATCCTCGTTTTTCTGACAGGACTGGCGTATCTCGTATTTAGGGGCGTGGCGACGCTGCAGCCGCTTCGATTTCTGCTCTTTGCCATTTTGGCTTGCATATCGATTGCTTCCCAGGTTCTTGGCGCAACGTCCTTCTCGATTCTTTCAATCCTGCTTTTGTTTGCGAACTATGTTTGCTTCTTATTTGTTATTGAGGTCCAAAAAGAGACATACCTCGCCATTTTGAAGAGATTTCAAACGGTGATGGTTATCGTGGCCGGCCTCACATTTTTGCAACATACGGTGCAAATAGTCTTGGGCGCGTCGAATTGGCCCAATATGGAAGACTTCATCCCGCCGGCTTTGCTTATTATCGATTTCAATTATCTGCAGCCTCTGAACTACGGCAGTCCGCTGATGAAGCCCAACGCCTTCTTCTTCTTGGAAACGTCGTTTGTGTCCCAGTTTCTTGCACTTGCGCTCATAATTGAACTGATTTGGTTCAACAGGGTCTTGGTGCTCGTTATTCTAGGGGTGGCGATACTGACGACCTTTGCCGGGACCGGCTTGTTGATTTTGGTCCTCATGAGCCCGCTCTTTCTCATAAGTTTGTCGCCAAGAATGTTGGTCGCGTCCCTTGTGGGGCTAGTCGCAGTGACGTTCGCCGCCGGCGCGATCGGATGGTTCGACGAAGTAGGCGGGCGTATAACTGAGTTCGCGGTGCCGGGGTCCAGCGCGCATATGCGTTATGTCGCGCCTGTCGACCACACGCTCCAGCAATTGCAAAGACCTGAGGCTCTTTATTCCGGCGTTGGAGCGGGTAACGCGCCTGAGAATGCTTTGACCAACAGTCTTCCGCTAACCAAGGCGATCACGGAATACGGATTGGCCATGGCGGTCGCTCTTTGTTTGTTTGTGATCACGAGCTTGTTTTACAACACACCGAGCTTGAAAGTCGCATGGGGTTTCTTCGTGTTTTACATGCTTGGAGCTGGAGCGCTTTCATTGCCGATCTTCATTTTGCCGATGGCGTTGTTTTGCACGCTGTTTCGATTTCAAGACGAACCCATAATCCATGAATCTGAGCGAATACGTGCAACCCCGGCCTATGCGTTTACTTGATGTTGTCAAGAATAGTTCGAGCATTTTTGTCCCAATCAAAAGCGCCTTCAGCGACATCAAACGCCCCTGAGTGCATGGCGTTTAGACGATTGAAATCGTCTATGGTCGCGATGACTTTCTCAGCGAGTTCCGCAAAATCACTCGCCAATTCGAAGTGATCATGAAGGTCTTCGGCGCCAGCCACCCCGGCTAGGATGGCTACTATTGGAAGGCGATTGAACGCATAGTCTAGAATCTTGAGTTTGAATCCGCCGCCGACGGCCTCGATCACTAAGCCCATTCGGTAAGCGGTCAGCTCAGCTTGCAGATCGTCGACAAACCCGCGTAATTGCGTTGCTTGTAGTTTGTTGCGCCACCGCTCGACAAAATCCCCGGGAATATCACCTATCACGTCTACCGAAACGCCGGCTTCCGCGAATACTGGGTCTGCTGTTTCTAGGAACGCCTCCAAATTCATCTGTTTGGCGATCCATCGATATGATCCCAATACAACTACTTTGCGTGGCGTATCTGCAGATATTGTCCGATTGGGCGTTCGATAGCCCTCATATCCTGGTCTGAGGACGAGCGGGTTGCGTCGCGCGCCGAGCGCGAGATAGGCTTCGCCGTCTGCTTTGGTGATGGCGGATACAAGGTCGCATTCACGCGTCAATCGTTTTTCAAGCCATGATGTTTTGAAAGCGTTTATCGCCAAAGCAGCTTTGGCGACCATATTGCCCTGATATTCGCGTGCTATTTGTTTGGACAGGTCCGTCTCAAAATTATGGGAGACATAGATGACCTTCGCATTGGGACGCTTGGGAAGCTTGTTCAGCTCGTCCAGGGCCCAGCCGACGCCGTAGTAATCAATCGCGATGAGATCCCAATGTTCATTTTGGACCAGTGTTTTGAAGAGTTCGCGATATTCTCGTGTGGCGAAGCGGGCGCATTCCAGCGGCAATGCGCTCAGCATGGCTCGTGTTCGAGAGGCCGGCGTCCCATTTACCGCTCGCCATTTGACGCCTTTATCATCGACAGCGTCAGATTCCGGAGTTGGCGGCCCTTTGAAGCCCAAGCAAACGATATCTACGTCTTGGCAGCTCACCGCGCGAACTAGTTTTCCGCTGTAGATTAGGTCGCCGGCATCCATGTGTTCCGGTAACGTTCGAGTTAACCATAAGCATTTAGGGCGCAAAATCGCGTGTCCTTCGTAAAATTCGGCTTGGAGGTGATTGATTAGGCGAATTGGGTGTTCGTTTCGATCATTATTTCGCCAACAGGTGTCGAATTGGTTCTTATCGCGGCGCCAATCTTGCGTTCGCAGCTTATGTCGCCTTTACAGCGTTGGACGCCTCACCCTAGCATACAAAGGGCGTTACACTGATATGTCACAACAATATCGTTAAGGAATAACATCTTGGCTGTTTTTCGCGTTGTGGTCGTCGTTTGTCTGCTGTGCATTATGGCGCTGGGCTCGTCGTTGGTCGCGGCTGAGTATGATTTGCTGAACAGAAAGCCTCAGCCAACAAATAATGTCGGTGTATTCGTCGGCAACGAACCAGAGAAGGTCAAGATTTTCGAAGAATGGTTGGGCCGTCGCGTCGAGCAGGTTCTTATCTTTACTGGCGGCGAGAGCTGGGAAGATTTTTCGGGAAGCGTCGGTTGGGCCGCTGGATTGTGGAAAGATATAGATAGGACTGTAATTTGGTCCGTGCCGCTTATCCCTCGCGGCGCGACCCTGGAGGCTGCCGCCGCAGGAGAATATAACGCGGCATATTTGCGAGCTGCGGAAGAAATATTGGCCGCAAGCGATGGCGTCCCTGATGTCTACATACGCGTAGGGTGGGAGTTCAACGCCAGCTGGATGGCTTGGTCTGCAATTGGCAAAGAGCAGGAATATATCGGCGCCTTCCAAGAGTTTGTCGATGTTTTTCGGAGCGTTTCCGACAAGTTTGTTTTTGAATGGAATGTAAACATCGGCGACCAGGGCATGAATCCAGAAGATGCTTATCCTGGAGATGATTATGTCGACATCATCGGAATCGATTTCTATTACCATACGCAATATTACCCAGCCGATCCTTTAGAAGCTTGGCAAACAATGCTTCAGGAAAAGTACGGGCTGGGTTGGCACAGGGATTTCGCCAATGCGCGCGGCAAGCCAATGGCCTTTTCCGAATGGGGGGTTATGACGCGTGACTCAGCCGCTTTTGTGGAAGCCGCTGAAGCTTGGTTTGAAGAAAATAACGCTATCTACATGAATTACTGGAATAGCGATGCAAGTTTCCCAGGAGTGTTGAGCTGCGGTCAGCTTGGTCCGACCTCGGACCGCTTCAGGGAAATTTTCGGCAATCCGCCTCAACTACAATAATTCGGCGCGCTCGTGACAAAATTTCGGTGGGGTGTTTTCGGGACCGGTGCGATCTCGACAAAGTTCTTGGCGGGGTTAGCCCAAGCTAAGAATGCAGAAGCGTCCTTTATAGCATCTCGTTCCTTGAAGTCAGCGCAGCGTTTCGCTGACGGTGTGGGCGTCGCTCGAGCGATCGAAGGATATACCGCAGCTGTCCAAGACGCCGACGTCGACGCCATTTACATTGCAACCCCGCCGTCGGAACACGCCAAGCACGCGCTTCTTTGCATCGAGGCTGGAATTCCCGTCCTTGTTGAAAAGCCATTCGCACTCAACGCCGAAGAAGCGCGTCGTGTGGCGGACGCTGCGCGCGCTAACTCCGTGTTTGCAATGGAGGCGATGTGGACGCGGTTTCTGCCAGCAGCGCAAGCTTTGCGGGAGCGAGTGGCTTCCGAGGAGTTAGGCGACATTCGTTTTGTCACAGGTAATTTCGGCATTTCCGTCGCGCCGGATATCGAGAATACCATGTACGATTCCAATTTGGGACAAGGCGCGCTGTCCCATTTGGCGCCATATCCGTTGTCGTTGTCGCAATGGCTGTTCGGCGCTCCGGTTGATGTTCAGGCGGTCGGAAGAATAGGAGAGACGGGCGTCGTCGAAGACGCCGCAGTTCACGCCACCTTCTCTAACGGCGTGATCGGATCTTTCTTCGTAAGCATGCGGGCGTGGGCGCCGGATCACTTTCAGGTTTTAGGCGCTCAAGGCATGTTATCCCTGCGGGGCTCAGTGGTGCGCCCTTATGGAGTGGACGTATCAAGCCAATCGCCGGTGGGGTATGAAAGGCCGAGGTTCGATTTCCGCGAACGCTTCCGCCAAAATGGTTTCGTTCATTTCTTGGCGCAAAGACTGGGGAAATCCAGCCGTAGCGGTTCCACCGCAGATTTTCATTATTATCGCGGCAACGGGTATCATTATGAAATGGATGAGGTGAGAGACTGCGTCATGCGCGGGGAGACCGAGAGCCAAATTATGCCCTTGGACGACAGCGTGGCGGTTGCAGCGTTCCTTGACGAAGTATTGCTGGCGGTGAAATCGGACCGCCACAAGGAGATCGACGCTGTATGAATATCGCTTTTGTCGGTTGCGGGTATGTCTTCGACATATACATGCGTACCCAATGGGCTTACCCAGAAATGCGGATCTGCGGGGTCTTCGATATTGATGAGAAACGACTTGATGTCGTTTGCAAGCATTACGATTTAGCGAAGTATGACAGTTACGATGATTTGCTACGAGATCCTGAGGTGCAAATCGTCGTTAATCTGACCAGCATCGCTTCCCATTTTGAGGTCACTGAACGTGCGCTCGAAGCAGGCAAGCATGTATATTCAGAAAAACCAATTACGACTGACCTGAAACAAACTCAGGACTTGTTCGCCATTGCTGAAAAGAACGGACGAGTTCTTTCTGCGGCGCCAAGCAACCTCTTCAGCGATTCCGTCAGTTCAATCTGGCGCGCTGTCGATAGCGGCGTTATCGGCAAGCCTGTATTGGTCTACGCAGAACTGGACGATAATCCTGCGCATTTAATGAATTTGGAATCCGTGCGCAGCCCGACAGGCGCGCCGTTTCCTTACGCCGAGGAGCTTCAAGCAGGTTGTACGCTTGAACATGTCGGTTACCATCTCGTTTGGTTGTGCGCTATTTTCGGGCCAGCAGTATCGGTGACGGCTTTTGCAAGCCACCTTGTTGAAGAAAAAACGAGCGAACCTTTATCGCCCAACGATACGCCGGATCTGTCCGTTGCGTGTTTAAAGTTTGAAAATGGCGTTTCAGCTCGGGTCACCTGTTCTTGGGTTGGGCCTAGAGACCACCAATTTAGGATTGTCGGCGAAGCGGGTGAGATTACCGCCGACAATGTCTTTCACGACCAAACATCTGTTCGCATAGAGAAGTTCTCTCGCGTGAGTTTAAGCGCTCGAAAACTGCGGACAGTCAGGACCCAACCGCTCTTAGGCCGCGCTGCTGGGGTTGGGGGACGCAGAATGCCACCGATGAGGCGTTGGAAGTCACACGCGGTTGAATCCGATCGAGGTGTCGGCAAATCATTGAAGCACAAATTTGTCAGCTGGCTTCGGCGCCGCGAAATCTATGCGCAAGACAAGTTATTAGGCGTAGCGGAAATGGCGCGCGCGTTGAAAGATGGGCGTATCCAGCCAACGCCGCCTGATTTTCTTATCCACCTCAATGAACTGTCTTTGCTCATTCATGGCGCGGGAGACAATGGTGTTGCGGTGAAGCCGCAAACGACTTTTCGACCGATCAAACCTCTCCAAGATATCGTGGAAGCGGAGATCGATTTTGACAGATATGCCCGGCCAGGGCTTCTCGAGAGGGCGTTGTCGAGCGTCGTATCTACGTTGCATAAATAGGACGATTTGGGCCGTTCGGCCGTCGCGTTTTATCTCATTTCAAGAAATTTCAACGGAATCTCAGTCTCTTAAGCAGCTTGGTCCGCCGTTTGCTTGTAGCGACGATGGATATGCGCTTGTTGCGCCGCGAGAATTGGAGCTCCCATGCGGTTCGGTATGAGAGCGTCTTTGTCGCTGCGTAACGCAGTTGTTCAGGACGCGTAGAGGATTATAGATTTTGTTTCGTTTTAGTGCATCCGAGAACTTGTCCAAGGCGTGCAGAATAGATCTGCCGAGTGAGGTCGTTGTGAAACTTGGCGGTATGCGTAGCGGCTTCGTGAAGATTCAACCTTTCCCAGAGGCGGGCGTGCTCCGAACGTTCCTCCGGGCTTTATGTTGAGATTATGCGCGGTTTTCACGCGGCGCAGACCCACCGCAAAGCGAACCAATTAGTTAACTATTGAGTAGAGATTATCGTCATGGCCGATCAGATGGAATTCCGCACAGTCGTTTCGGTGCTGAGGCGGAGAGTTTTCATCTTCATGCTTCTGTTTCTGCTGGGCGCCAGTGCGATTGTCGCCGCGGCTTTTTTGATGACGCCTGTCTATCTTGCAGAAGCAAAACTTCAGCTAGAGCCTAGAAATACAACGGCTATCCTATCGGAAGACGGGAACGCCCCTCCCGATTCCGCTTTGATCGATACCGAAATCTCTCTAATTCAGTCCCGCGATGTAGCTCGGGCTGTCGTGAAGCGGTTCGAATTATACCGCGACCCGGAATTCGCGGACATTGAAGCCAAAAATGAAGAGGCTTCCTCAACCAATGATGCTAATGAAGGGGTGTCCTCCGCCAATGATGCTGAGGTCGGGGATGGCTTATCCGCCGTTGCTTTGGATGAAGCGGAAACGCCGTTTATCGCCGATGTGGATACAGCGGAAGAACAGCCTGTCGCTAGTGTTGAAGAGGCAGGTGAGCAGTCTGTCGCCATAGACGGCGAGGTGGAAGGTTCGGCCGTTGCCGTCGCCGCTGCGGATGAGGGGGCTTCTATCCCCACCGTGATCGACGCTTTGCTGGAGAATCTCGTCGTTTATCGCGAGGGCACGAGCTACATCGTCGTCGTTGGGACGAAGTCTAATTCTCCCGAAAAAGCACAGATGCTGGCGAACGGAATTGTTGAGGAATACATCAAATTCAATCGTAATCAGCGTAGCCAGGCTGCTGCTGACCAGGCAATGGCGTTAAGCCGTCAGCTCGAAACTTTGGCGGAGGAAGTGCGCGAGGCCGAGCGGGGTATCGCTAGAACGAGGGCGGAAACGCGAACGGTTGGCGGCGGTGCTGGCGACGGTTCTGTCGCGGACATGCAGCTCTCGACCATTACCGCTCAATTCGCAATGGCGCAGTCTGAGGCGGTCGACGCACGCGCAAAAGCTGAAACCGCCCGTGAGCAAATGCAGCGAGGCGAAATTGACGCTGTCACCGCGGTTCTTCAATCCACTGCGATTACCGACCTTCGCCAGCGACGCGCAGTTCTATTGGGTGAAAAAGCGCGCATCGACGAGCGATACGGCGCTTTGCACCCAGAGCAAGCGCGTATTAGCCAGCAATTGATGGATATTGGAAGAGAGCTTACTGCGGAAGCGACACGTATTGTCAGCGGGCTCGAAAACGATGCGATCGCTGCGCGCGTTCGTGCGGATTCGCTATCAAGGCTTCTAACCCAGTTGGAAGATCGAAGAGCAGCTGCGGCGCAGGTTGAAGTTCAAATCGATGGTTTGATGCGTGAGGTCGATGCGAAACGTGAAACGTATCAAGAGCTTAGCCGTCTCGCGCAGCAACGGTCTCAAGAAGCTCAACTTGGCGAGACGACGACGCGGGTCATCAACCAGGCCGCTGTACCAATCGCTCCAAACTTTCCAAACAAGCCGCTATTCTCAGTGCTCGGTATTTTGTTCGGGATTTGCCTGGGGGCGATCGGCGTCATTATAGCGGAGACGCTTGACGGCGCCGCGAAAACTCGCGCGCATGTTGAGAAGTTGGGGTCGAACCTGTTGGGCTCATTGTCTAAAGTGACCAAGAGCAATCTGCGCTTAGATAACGGGAATGCGCCAGTTTGGGACTTCGTCGTCATCAACCCTTTTTCCGTCTTCGCGGAAACTCTAAGGAATGTCAGGAACGCCACTCTCACGAAAAATGGCGTGGAAGTGCTGCCTAAGGTTGTGACCGTCACGTCGACAATGCCGGCCGAAGGCAAGTCCACGGTTGCGGCGTCGTTAGCGCGCGTTATGGCGTTCTCTGGAGACCGAGTCTTGCTTGTGGACTGCGACGTGCGGCGAAATTCTCTACGAGATCTTTTGCCTGAGCCGCCTGAAGCTGGGTTGCTTGAAGTCCTTAGCGGTAAAGCCGAGATAGACGACGTGATTGTCGTGGATAACGCGGAGCTTCATCTTCTGCCGCTTCAGCGCCCTGAATTCATGGTCAAGGATGTTTTCGGCCGGCCTGAGATGAGGCTGCTCATAGAAGAGATGCGCGGGAAGTATGACCGAATTATTTTGGACGCTCCTCCGGTGCTCGCAGTCGCTGATGCTAAGTTGCTTTCAGCAATGTCCGATTGCACGTTGTTTGTGATCAAGTGGGGTGCAATTCCTAGAAAGGCGATCAACACCGCGTTTGAACGCTTGCTCTCTGATGCTGGAAAAATCCTCGGCGTCGTCTATACGCAAGTTCCGCCATCCGCGCGCGCTTATCTCGGCCTTGAGGATCCGACCTATTATGGGCAACGGTACGCACAGTATTACGTAACGAAGAAATAGGTCTGGTCTTTAGCAAAAAAGCGCTCGCTAAGTTTATCAAGAACTGGCGAGCGGAACTAAGCAGGCGAGGCGACCGGTTTGCCTAGGTTGAATGTCGTTTTGCCTTCTCCGACGAGGATTATGAGGTGATCCTGAAGGCGCATGACCGCATGCGCGATGTCGTTAATGAAGGGGGGCGGCGCGTTTCGCCGATTCTTCGCTATATGAGGGTTTGAAAGCTCTCATCGCGGCGCAGTCGCGTGATAGATATAACCAAATTGGAACAATGCGGATGGGCGATTCGTCGTTTACGGGCGTCGTCGATCCCAATTGCAGGGCGTTCGGCGCCGAAAACTTGTACCTTGCAACATCCGGCGCGTTGCCATGGGCCAGCGACGCCAACCCGACATTTACAATTGACGCGCTCGCGCGCCGGTTAGCAGCCCATATCGGCTCAGAATTTCGCGCCTTAGCTCAGGCGACGAGCCCGACCGCCAACGCTGTCCCGCCGACATAAGTGATCAAAGATCCGATCATCTTAAAGGGATGCGGTTTTTCGAGCGTTTCACACGTCAAAATGCCTATCGCTTGAAGATAGCGCGCGGCGGTGACGGCGACGCCTGTCCAAATCATCCATTGCGGAGTATCAGGCTCGCCGGCGAACAGCTTAGTGGCGATCAATACGCCGATAACGGCTCCGGAAAATTCGGCGGAGTTGCCATGCGCGCGCTGCACCTTCGCCATGCGGCTAGTGGGGTCCAGCGGGGCGAGGAATGAGATTGTTTTGGTCGCCCCGCGTTGAAGCGACACCCACAATCCCAAAACGAAAATCAAGGCGGCGTTCGCAGCGATGCACACGATCAAAATGTCGATCTGCGTAGGTTGAAGCGGCGTTTCCATATCGGCACTCCCAAAACGGTCTCATTTATTTGAATTAGCGTGCTTGCCCCGCGCGGCGATCATCCGCCAGCCTGCCCCAGCGGCGCCGTTGTTCTGCGTCGACACGTGCGTACATTGAGTAAAACGAAGCAGGAGCCCCAGCATGATTGGTTTGACCGCACACATGTTCGTCGCGGACGGCAAGCAAGGCGAATTTGAATCGATGATGAAAGACTTGCGGGTCAAGGTGAAAGCCAATGAGCCCGGCGCGCTGCTCTATGATCTGTTCAAAGTGAAGGGCTCCGAAACTGATTATGTCGTGATGGAGCAATATGTCGACGCTGCGGCCTTGGCCGCTCACGGCAAGACGGATTACTTCTTAGAAGCGTCGCCGAAACTCGGCGCTTGCTTCACAAAACAGCCTGAAATCAACATGTTCGAGAGCGTGGAGTAAGGTCTTATGGATCTCAGCTTTTCCCAAGAAGATCTCAAATTTCGCCAGGAAGTGCGCGATTGGATCGAAGCGACCTATGACGATGATCTGCGCCGTCAGATGTCGCTGTCTAAGAATGGTTATCTGAGCAAGGCGGGGCAGCTGAAATGGCAGCACGCGCTTTATGAAAAGGGCTGGGTGGCGCCCAATTGGCCGGTTGAGCATGGCGGGCCGGGCTGGACGGCGACCCAAAAATACATATTCGACATGGAAACCTCATTGGCGGGCACGCCGCGCGCCAGTCCGATGGGCATCACCATGGTGGCGCCGGTGATCATGGCGTTCGGCAATGACGCCCAGAAGAAAAAATTTCTGCCGCCCATTCTGGCGTCTGAGATTTGGTGGTGCCAGGGCTATTCCGAGCCGGGCTCAGGTTCCGATTTGGCGTCGCTACAGATGAAAGCCGAACGTGATGGGGATGATTACATCCTCAATGGGTCGAAGATTTGGACCACGCATGCGCAATGGGGCGATTGGATTTTCTGCCTGGTGCGCACCAGCCACGAAGACAAACCGCAAAAAGGCATCTCGTTTATCTTAGTCGATATGACGACGCCGGGCGTGACAGTACAGTCCTTACCGACCTTGGACGGTCCGGTCGACAATGAACAAGAGATCAATCAGGTCTTCTTCGAGGATGTTCGCGTCCCCGCCGAGAATTTGATCGGCGAGGAGGGCATGGGCTGGACTTACGCCAAATACCTTCTCCAATTCGAACGCGGCAACGCCTACGCCTCGGGCCTTAGAAACGGATTGGCGAAAGCGCGGAAAATCGCCAGCGTCGAACACGCGGGCGGCGAGGCGTTGATCAAAGACCCGGATTTCTCCCGCCGGCTGGCGCAGCTGGAGATCGAGATCGACGCGCTTGATTTCACGGAGCAACGCATTTTCTCGCAAGTGGCCAGCGGGGAGGCGGTCGGTCCGGCGTCATCCATGCTGAAATGCCGCGGGTCTGAAATGCAGCAGGCGATCTCCGAAGTCGTTTTGGAAGCTGTCGGCGGCGCAGCGCAGCCCTTCGTTCAAGACAGCTGGGCGCATCTGCGCGAAGGCGCAAACGAACCGCTTCCAGCGCCCGAGTACGCGATCACCGCCGCGCCGAGCTATTTCAATTATCGGAAGACGTCGATCTACGCGGGCTCCAACGAGGTCCAGCGCAACATCATGGCGAAGATGGTGCTTGGTCTTTGAGGACACTCCGGATGGCGTAACACAGCACAGGGAGAGCCGTTATGGCGGATGGAAACAGCCAGGATCGCGCCCAATTCCGCGCAATGATTGAGGGCACTCAGGAGGACTACGCTCATATCGTTCGCGGATCGATCGAGATGTATCAGGGGCTTGCCGACCGCGTGCTCGATCATTTGCGCTTGCTGAATGGCGATTTCGGCGGTTTTCCCGTCGACCGGTTAGAGCATTCGCTGCAAACGGCGACGCGCGCGCACCGTGATGGGCGTGACGAGGAATACGTTGTCTGCGCGCTTCTGCATGATATCGGCGACACGCTTGGCAGCTATAACCACCCTGACGTCGCGGCGGCGATTTTAAAGCCGTTCATATCCGAGAAAAATCTTTGGATGGTGACCAATCACGGCATTTTCCAGGGTTATTACTTCTTCGAGCACATCGGGCTCGACAAGAATATGCGCGACCAGTTCAAGGGCCATGAATGGTTCGAATACACCGCGCAATTCTGTCATCTCTACGATCAGGCGGCGTTTGACCCGGACTATGAGAGCGAGCCGCTCGAGTTTTTCGAGCCCATGGTGCGCAGGCTTTTCTCATCGCCTAAAAACTCGATCTATCTCAAAGATTAGTCGGGCTGATCTCCCCCAAAGAGCGGATAGACGCAATGCCGTTTGACTATATCGATGCGAGCGACGCCAAAACGCGTGATGGGTTGCGCATGGTCGTCGTACGCGGCGTCCCGAGCCCCTGGGGCGAGGCGGCCAAGGGTATTTTCCATATCAAAAAACTTGAGTGGGCGGCGGTGGCGCTGGATGCGCAGGATAAAGCGCTGCGCGCTTGGACCGGATCAAGCAGCGCGCCCGCGGCCATCAACAATGACGAAAAACCGCGAACAGGATGGGCGGAGATTCTGCTGCTCGCCGAACGTCTTGAGCCGCAGCCCGCGCTGCTGCCATCCGATCCCGCCGAGCGGACGCTTGTATTCGGGCTTGGGCATGAGCTGCTCGGCGAGGACGGGTTGGCTTGGGCGCGTCGGCTCCAATTGGTGGCGGCGGGTCTCAAAGGCGAGGGCGGCTTTCAGGGGCCGGTCGCGCCCTATATCGGGTCCAAGTATGGATACACCGAAGAAACCGGCGCCCGATGCGGCGCGCGCGTTGTGTCCTTGCTCAACATGCTATCGGAACGCCTAAGCGCCCAAAAAGCCGCCGGGAGCGGGTTCTTGGTCGGACATGCCGTCAGCGCCGCAGATATTTATGTCGCGACGACCATGGCGATGTTTGCGCCGCTTAGCGAAGATATGTGCAAGATGAGTTCTCGCACGCGTGCGGCCTTTGAAACCTTCGATGCGCCCACGAAAGCCGCGCTCGATCCAGCATTGGTGGCGCATCGCGATATGATGTATCGCGATTATTTGGAAACGCCGTTGTCGCTCTAGTCGCGACCACAATAAAAAGGCCGGAGACATGCTCCGGCCTTTCATGTGTTTCAAACCTGATTTCGGCGATCAACGCGTGATGGTTGGGCCGTCAATGCCGAGCGCTTCGTTCACCCGCTCGAAGATATTGGCGCCGTGTCCTGCGCCCATATCGAAATGCTTTTGAACCGAGGTGTCGGTGATTTCGTCCCATTTGGCGGCCACAGCTTCGGCGGTCAGATCATCGCCCAACCCCACAAACGCGCCTTTGGTCTCAACGATTTGCGCCATTGAATAGGCGCCCGCCGCCGCCGACAGGATCATGCCGGTGGGCGCGTCTTCTTTGACGAGGTTCATCACGCCAGGCGTCACGTATTCGGGCTTCAGAGCCTCGAGCGCTTGCTCGGTCATCAAGCCTTCCGTCATGCGTGTCGCTGCGATGGGGCACACCGCGTTGACGCGGATATTGTATTTTGCGCCTTCTTGCTTGAGCGAGCCCATAAAGCCGACCAAGCCGAGTTTCGCCGCGCCGTAATTGGTTTGACCGAAATTGCCGTAGAGGCCGGTGGAGGAGGTCGTTACGACGATGCGGCCGTAATTCTGCTCCTTCATGATTTCCCACGCGGCTTTCACCGGCTTCACCGTGCCCATCAGGTGCACGTCCATGACGAACTCAAAATCCTCGATCGTCATCTTGCTGAAGGATTTGTCGCGCAGCACGCCCGCGTTAGCGATGATAATATCGATTCGGCCGAAGGCGGACATTGTGTCTGCGATCATTTTCTCAACGCCGGCGTCGTCCGCCACGGAAGACCCGTTGGCGATAGCTTCGCCGCCCAGGGCTTTGATCTCTTCCACCACCTTTTCAGCAGCTTCCGAATTGCCGCCGGACCCGTCCAGCGCCCCGCCAAGGTCGTTGACCACGACTTTGGCGCCGCGCCGCGCCAATTCCAGCGCGTGGCAGCGGCCGACGCCGCCGCCGGCGCCCGTCACGATTGCAACCTGTCCATCAAAGCGAATTTCGGACATGAACGTCTCCTTTTCCCATCTTTATTGGGGGTTTTTTCGGATAAGCGCAGTACGCTTCAAGAAGTTTGGCTGCTTTGTGCGAGTGCGAAGACCCGCCGTCAAGTTTACGCCTACGGGAAGGTCTGTCTCTGGCGCTCTTTAAAGATATTCGCTGTGCGGCTAGACCAAGGGTGTCGGGTCTCCGGCGAAGCGGGCGGAAGGCGGGATAGATGGAAAGCACGGCTTGGGGCTGGGACAATGCGCGCGCATTGCTCGGATTGGCGCTGATTGTCGGTTTGGCGTGGTCGGTGTCTGAGGGGCGCAACCGATTTCCCTGGAAAGTCGTCCTCGGCGCCGTTGCGCTCCAATTCGCCTTCGCGCTGCTGTTGTTCGGCGTCGACCCGGTTCGTGAGACGCTGTTCCGCGCGAATGTCATTGTCGATACGCTAGAAGAAGCGACGCGCGCCGGCACAGGATTCGTTTTCGGCTATGTCGGCGACAACACTCAGATCAAAGAGAATTTCACCGGAACGCCTGGCGGCGCGGCGCCGCTTTTCTTCTTTCAGATCCTGCCGATAGTCATCGTTGTCGCGTCGCTCTCTGCGATTTTATGGCATTGGGGCGTGTTGCGCTGGATCACCAAGGGGTTTGCGCTGGTCTTTTCGCGAGCGATGGGGCTTGGCGGCGCGACCAGCTTAGCCGTGTCGGCGAACATCTTCATGGGCATGACCGAAGCGCCCGTCTTGGTGAAGCCGTACATTAAGGGGATGACCCGCTCGGAGATCTTTATCTTGATGACGACTGGGTTCGCCACCATCGCCGGCTCGGTATTGATCATCTATGTGACGTTCCTTGAACCCGTCATGGCCAATCCGTTGGCGCAATTGCTGACGGCGTCGATGATGGCGGCGCCGGCGGCGGTCGCCCTCGCGCTCACCATGGTGCCGGAGGGCGCCACGACGGGCGAGCGGGCGCACGAGCCAGATTTTGAATATCATTCCACGATGGACGCCTTCGCGACCGGCGCCAGCGATGGACTTAAGATCGTGCTCAACATCATGACGATGCTGATCGCCGCCTTGGCTCTGCTCTATATCGCCAACTCCATGCTGGGCGCCGCGCCGGAGGTGGATGGCGAGGCGCTGAGCTTGCAGCGCTTGCTGGGCTGGATATTCGCCCCGTTGATGTACATGATCGGCGTACCCTGGGAGGAAGCGTCCAAGGCCGGCTCCCTTATGGGCGTCAAAACGGTTCTTACTGAATTCGTCGCCTTCCTCGATCTGGCGAACACCCCGTCTGACGAGATTTCAGACCGCACGCGGATCATTGTGGCGCACGCCGTTTGCGGCTTCGCCAATTTCGGCTCTATGGGCATTTTGATCGGCGGTTTGACGATTATCGCGCCCGAACGGCGCGACGTCTTCCTGCAATTGGCGTGGAAAACGCTGATGGCGGGAACGCTCGCGACCTGCATGTCGGGCGCGGTGGTTGCGGCGCTGCCGGCCTCTGTGTTTTTGGGCGGATAAACCACGCATGTTTCGAAATGAACGCCCGTTCATCCAGTGTTCATTCAAATCCCGCCACAGCGATATCTGACCATTAGGCGTCGGTTCAGTGATGCGCCGCGCCGCCAAGATCTGCGGGGAAATATGAGACTTTTATCGGCCGTTTGGGCGAGCTGCGCGCTGTGTGCGCCGTCAATGGCGCAGGATCTAACGCGGGATTTCGCTGAGACGCGTTTGCCCGGGATTGAGGTTTACGGCGACCGCGCCGAGGGCGAGCCGGGCGCAATTTCAATTCTGAGCATTGATGAGATCGAGGCTCTGCGCGCCGACCACCCAGCCGAGGTGCTGAATATGCTGCCGGGCGTCAACATCCAGATGAATTCGGGGCAGGAGCATTTGATCGCCATTCGCTCGCCCGTTCTGACCAGCGGCGCGGGGCAAGGGTCTTTTTTGATCTTGGAGAACGGTGTGCCGACGCGGGCGCCGGCCTTCGGTAATGTGAACTCGCTGTTCGAGCTGCATCATGAGACTGCGGGCGCGATTGAAGTGGTGCGTGGTCCGGGGTCCGCAAAATATGGCTCTAACGCAGTGCATGGCTTGATCAATGTGATCGCCCCCGACACCAGCGGCGAGAACAGTTACAGCTCGGTTTTGTCCGCTTCAACGCTTCAGCGTTATCGCGGGGACTGGACTTTGACCGGAGATTTTTCGGGAGCTGAAACCTTCGCCGCCTTGTCCGTTCAGGATGATCTTGGCTGGCGCGACAATACTGGCGTGGACCAACAAAAGGCGACTTTCCGCGCAGCGTTCGATTTGGGCGGTTGGGACGTGGTTGCGGGTCTAACGGCGACCAATCTCAACCAAGAAACGGGCGGGTTCATTGAGGGGCCGGACGCCTATGAAGATGAGGACCTAGCGACCTCAAACCCCAATCCTGAAGCGTTTCGCGATGCTTGGAGCGCTCGCGCTAATCTTCGGCTGTCGCGAGATGTCGGCGCGGGGCGGCTGACATTGACGCCTTATGCGCTGACGCAGCGTATGATCTTCCTTCAACATTTCTTGCCCAATCAAAGCTTGGAAAAGAATGGCCATGACAGTGCGGGTTTGCTGTCGCGCTATGAACTCGCGGCCGGCGGCGTAGATTGGACGTTCGGCGTCGACGCCGGCTGGGCGGACGGCTTTGTCAAAGAGACGCAGGATCAGCCCTTCGGCTTCTTCCCGGGGGACACCCGTTTTCCGGTCGGCGTGCACTATGATTACGACGTGGAGGTGCTGACGGCCGCGCTTTACGCCGAGGCGGATTGGAAGATCAATGAGGCGTGGCGCGTGCTGGCCGGCTTGCGCGGCGAAGCGCATGAGTATTCTTATGAGACCGAGATCACCCCAGGGATTTTTGGGCGGTTCCAAGTTTCCCCGGACCGCGATGATGATTTCGGATTCGTCTCGCCGAAACTGGGCGTGGTCTATTCCGGCTTCGACGCCGCAGAGCTTTACGCCAATTACGCACGCGGCGCCCGGGCGCCTCAGGCGAGCGATCTTTATCGCATCCAATCGCAGCAAATCCCCGGCGATGCAGATGTTGAAACGCTCGACAGTTTGGAAATCGGCGTGCGTGGCCAAGCCGTCGGACCGCTGCGCTATGACGTCGCCGTCTACGCCATGAAGAAAGAAGACTTCTTCTTCCGCGACGCCGATCGTTTAAACGTCACCGACGGCGAAACGGAGCATGTCGGCGTGGAGGCGGCGCTGTCGGCGGAGTATGAAAGCGGGTTTCAATGGACGGCAAGCGTCGCCTACGCCGACCAAACGTATGCGTTCGATCGTGTTGTGGGGAATGCGAGCGAGGTGATCACCGACGGCAATCAGATCGACACGGCTCCGGAATGGCTCGGCGATCTATCATTTGGGTGGGTTGGCGAAAGGGCGAGCTTGTTCGCGGACGTCGACTATATCGGCGAATATTTCACCAACGCCGCGAACACAGCCGATTATCCAGGTCATACCCTGCTGCATTTGCGTGGCGCGTATGATGTTATGGAGGGCGTTGAGGCTTTCGTGACGGTGCGCAATGTGTTCGATGAAAACTACGCAGATCGCGCGGATTTTGCATTTGGAAATGAGCGCTATTTTCCTGGCGAGCCGCTGAACGCGACCTTCGGCGTGCGCGTATCGCGCTAAGGCCCAGCAGACCTTTGCGTTCCGCTGCGGCGCCGGTGAATTAGCCGGCGTGTGCAGCTAGGCTTTATGCGCGAACTGAAGGAAAAGCGATGAAAGCCTATATGTCCCGCCATGCGGTGAACCCGGACCGTTTGTTGTATTTCATTCGCGAAAAAGGGCTCTCCGACGAGATTGAGCAAGTTCAAGTCTCGATCATGGAGGGCGAGCATAAATCGTCTGAATACCGCGAAAAATCGCCGCTCGCGCAAGTGCCGACGCTGGAATTGGATGACGGAACCTATCTCACGGAAAGCCGAGCGATTTCGACCTATCTTGAGGGCGTCTATCCCGAGCCGAATCTGATGGGCGCAGACCCTAAGGAAAGGGCGATCATTGAAATGTGGGATCGCCGCGTGGAATTGCTCTATATGCTCGCCGTCGCCAATTGGTTTCGCCACGGCCACCCCGCGATGGCCCCGTTGGAAAACCCGCAATGTCCCGATTGGGCCGCGAGCAATGAAGTGCGCGCCAATAAGATGGCGAAGTATTTCGATCGCCGGCTCGGTGAAAGTCACTTCATCGCCGGCGACCGCTTCACTATCGCCGACATCACCTTTTTCGCGTCTTTAGGGTTTGGCCGCGTGGTAAGGTTCGAACCTTGGAAAGAGCTTGAAAATCTTGCGCGGTATCGGAGGGAATTGAAAGACCGGCCCTGTTTCGCGAAGGGGTGATTACGCCTCCGGCTTGGCTTTGACGCGGCTGATGACGCCGGAAAAGTTGAGGCAAGGGCGTTTGTTGGCGGTGATCAAGCCGCGCACGAAAATCAATCGCCCGCCCGCGCGCAACACGTCGCCGCGCGCTTCCATCCGCTCGCCCAAATGCCCGGCGCCGATGAATTCATTGTTCAGCGTCACCGTGACCGAGGATCCGGCGCCCAGAATATGTTCGTGCGCGATGGCGAAAATCGAGAAATCGGCGAACGACATGAGGCAACCGCCATGCACTGCGCCCGAGGAATTCATGTGGCGTGCTTCTGCGTCGAAGGCGCAAAGGGCCGATCCGTCGGGCTCAATCCGGAAGTAATAAGGCCCGGCGTTCATCTCGAAAGCTTCGTCCGGCCACGTCATCCATCCCGCATAGGGGCCTTCGGTCACTTCGACTGGGCTGCTCATATACATATCTCCGACGATTGTCTGGGTCTTGTTGATCTTGCGTGGTATCCAGCTTTCGTCCCAACGGCCAGAGGCGCGAGGCGATGTCCGAGCGAGAAAATGTTGAAGCCGCCATCCTAGGGCTCGTCGAGGCGCGCGGTGCGGACAAGTCGATTTGTCCGACGGAAGCCGCGCGGGCGGTGGGCGGCGAAGACTGGCGGCCGCTTCTCAAGATTGTGAAGGCTGAGGCCGTGCGGCTGGCGCATGACGGACGGATTTCCATCCTGCGCAAAGGCAAGTCCGTTGATCCTGACGACTTTAAGGGCGTTTACCGT
This sequence comes from Pseudomonadota bacterium, assembly GCA_039026555.1. Classification (GTDB taxonomy): domain Bacteria; phylum Pseudomonadota; class Alphaproteobacteria; order Caulobacterales; family Hyphomonadaceae; genus JBCCMB01. The sequence continues at coordinate 15,735 of JBCCMB010000010.1, read as the reverse complement.
TTGTCCCTGCCGCGCTAGGTCAAATCGGACGCCCATCGCGCATAGACGGCGGTGGGGAGGTGAAGCCCGCGCGCCTCTTCTTTCAGAGCCATCTCGCCCCATTCCAAGCCGCCGCCAAAGCCGGATAGCGATTGCGCCAACGCTTGGCCGACCGCGATATAGGAGAGACGCACCGCATAAATGGTGAGGATCACAAAAAGCGGGTCGGGCGACATTAATTGGCGGACGAGATTGAGCAATTCGTCGAAGTCTTCTTGGAGACGCCAGACTTCGCTTTTGGGGCCGCGACCATATTTGGGCGGGTCGAGCACGATGCCGTCATAGCTGCGCCCACGCCGAACTTCTCGCCGCAAGAATTTGATCGCGTCGTCGCAGATCCAACGAATGGGGCGATCGTCTAGACCTGATGCGGTTTGGTTGTCTCGTCCGTAGCCGATGGATTTGGGCGAGGCGTCCAAATGCACCACTTCTGCGCCCGCCCGAGCTGCCGCTAGGCTCATCGCGCCGGTATATCCGAAAAGGTTCAGCACACGCGTTGGGCGTCCAGCCCGCTGAAGACGTTCGGCGGCCCAGCGCCAATGGACGGAATGCTCCGGAAAGAGGCCCATATGTCGAAAGGCGGCGCAGCGCGCGCCGAATTGCAGGCCTTCCCATGTCACAGGCCAGCTTTCTGGCGGCGGCGCGGCGACGTGGCGCCATTTGCCTTTGTCTTCGTCGTCACCCCCGGTGAAGACGGCGTCGGCGCGCCAGTCTTCAATGGGTCGCGCCGGCGCCCACAAGGATTGCGCATCCGGCCGCTCGACTGTGACCGGCCCGAAGCGTTCCAGCTTTCGTCCGTTTCCGCTGTCGAGCAGCTGGTAATCCGCCCAGTCGTCGGCGACGAGAAGCTTGAACTGTCCGTCCGGGATCGCCTCATGCGCCATCATCATACCCCCGGTCTCTCCAGACTTCATACGTCATCACCGCCGTCGCCTGCGCCAAATTGAGGCTGTCCGCGGCGCCGCGCATCGGGATGCGGACCAAAACGTCGCAGGCCGCTTCCATTTCGGGCGGCAGCCCGGCCTGCTCATTGCCCATCAGCACAACGCTCTTATCGCCATAATCCGCAGCGTCATGCCGACGATCGCCATTGATGGATGCGGCGGCGAGCCGGGCCCCGGCGGCTGCGCGCCAGTCTAAGAAGTCCTTCGGCGTCGCCCGAGCGAGGGGCGTTGAAAAGAGCGAGCCCATGGTGGCGCGTACGGTCTCCACCGCGAAGGGATCGCAACATTGACCCACCAAAATCACGCCATCTACGCCCGCGGCGTCGGCGGTTCGGACAATGGTGCCAAGGTTTCCAGGATCGCGCACTTCATAAAGCGCGATCCAGCGGCGTGGTCCGTTCGTCGCAAAAGAGCCTAACGTCAAATCGCGCTGCTGAAAGGCGGCGATTAATGTCTGCGGGTTGTCCTTCTTCGAAACCGCGCCGAGCAGTCTGGCGCTGGTCAAGAGGATCCGCGCGCCCGCTTTGTGGGCCCGATCAATCGTCTCGACGGTGTGCCCTCGCATTAAGGCTTCGTCGCCGACCAAGAGGATGCGCGGCGTCCAACCATTGTCGAGCGCCTCGCGCACCAGTCTTTCGCCCTCGGTTACGAAAAGGCCGCTATCGGCGCGCGCTTTCTTTCGGTCTAGACTGCGCAAAAGCTTGATCGACGCGTTGGCCGCGCTGGTGATCCTCTCGCCCTCCCGCCAAGACGAGGTGGAGGCTGAAAAATCGTCTAAATTCGTATGTTTACGGGTCAAGATTGGGCTTCGCACATTCCAAAAGGCGACAGGGCATGTATGTTGCGTGCCGAATTAGAAGCAACCAGCCCCGATTGCGTCGGGCGTTAAAGGGATGTGATCATGGGGAGGCGCGACGGATCTAACCTGCTCCTGATCTTGGGCGTTGTCGGTCTTTTACTGACAAGTCTCGCCAGCGTCTATTGGGGTGGATCATCCGCACATAATCTGCAGGAAAAAGTAGACGCCGCCGCAAAGGCCGCCGTACGTGACGCCGGCCATGACTGGGCGCGAACCGAAGCGCAAGGTCAGAAGGTTATTGTTCGCGGATTGGCCCCGTCGGAACGTGCGCGCAGCGAGGCCGTGACGGCGGCGGGACGGGCGATCGGCGGTGGTGGATTGCTGTTCGGAGGCGTAACCAGGGTCGCGGACCAAGTCGAAGTTGCACCGTTGGTGGCGCCGTTCAGCTGGAAGGCGAATGTCGATGACGGCGAAATCGTTCTTAGCGGATACGTCCCAAGCCGTGCGGCTGAAGCCGTTATCCTGGATGCCGCGCTGACGGCGTATCCAAATGCGGAGATTAGCAATTATATGAGCTTAGCCTCCGGCGCGCCGGAAATGGGTGATTGGACGGCGGCGGCCTTGATAGGCTTGTCCCAGCTATCCGGTTTGCAACCGGGTGCAGCCGAATTGGTGGATGCGGAGCTAACCGTTCGCGGCGTTGCAACCGATTCCGAAGCGCCAGATGCGATCGCCGAAGCGCTATCGGCTTTGTCGGCGCCTTATGTAGGTCGGTCCTATGTTACAGGACTTTATGGCTGGGCGGCGGAACTTGAAGACGGCGAACTGTTACTGAAAGGCCAGGCGCCGGACGCGTCCGCCAAGCGCGGGCTGGCGGATACCGGACGGCGCTTTTTCGAGGGTGACGTGGTGGACCGCATGACCGTGGGCGGCGGTGCGGAATGGACCGGCACAGCTCGGCTCGCCTTGCCGCATTTCGCGAAATTCGTATCGGGTCGCATGACGGTCGCCGATCGCACGTTGTTCATCGAGGGCCAGGCGACGGAAAGCGTTTATGATTATTTGCGGGAAGACATGGACCGACGCCTGTCCGGTATAGGCGTTCAATATGACGTCGACGCGGTCGCGCCTGTGGTGGAGGAAATCGAAGGTATTGATCTGGCCGTCGACGGCGCCGCCAAGGGCGAAGCGTGCCAGGCCGCGTTTGTGGCGGTGATGGCGACCAATCAAATCTATTTCGCCACCAATGAAGCGACCATTACGCGCCGCAGCGGCGACACGCTGGACAAATTGGTGACGATTGCGCGCCAGTGCGCGGAGTTGCGGCTTGAAGTAGCGGGCCATACCGATGATCGCGGTCGGCGAGATTATAACATCGCGCTGAGCCAGCGCCGCGCCGGGGCGGTCGCCGCCTATTTGGTGCGTAAGGGGCTGGCGACCGAACAGATTTCTGCTGTGGGCTATGGACCGGATCGTCCGGCGACCCAGAACAACACGCCGGAGGGACGGGCCGCCAACCGAAGAATTGAATTCACAATCCTAGAGGAAGGAGACCTCTAATGGGGTGGCTTGTTGCACATATGTGGCTGCTGCTGGCGTTGGCGGCGCTGTTTGGCGGCATGGTCGGTTGGGCGCTGCGCGCACGTCGCAGCGTGCGCGAGATTGACATGATTACGGCGCAGAGAGACGCCGCTTTAGCAGAGATGAAAGCGGTCAAGAGCGGAGAGCCGGCGAGGGCGACCGCAAATGAAAAAGACCGATTGTCCAAACTCGAAGTCGCTTTGGCGGCGGAACGGGAGATTGTTGCGGATCTGAAATCGAAGCTCGCGACGGCTTCGATTCCCGAAGCAGACGAGGATGACGGGTCGTTGACCTGGCGCAACCGCTATCTGGAATCGCGCGTACGCTATCTGGAAGGCAAATTGGCCGATGCGGACGCTGTCTCGTCGGCGGCGGACGCGCCGTCGGATGACGAATTGATGCGTCTGAGATGGCGCAATCGCTATTTGCAGGGCCGCGTGAAATATCTGGAAGAAGACGCTGTCGCCGCGTTGACCAGCGCATCAAGCGAAGCGGCGGCGCCCGCTGTCTCACTCCCCGAGGCGACGGTGGAGCCGAGCGCGCCTGAGCCGAAAGAGGACGCACCCAGCACGTCGCAGGCGAGCGATGACGCCCCGGATGACGCAGACGGTAAACCGCCAACGCTGGCCGCGCCCCGCGGCGGCGAAAAAGACGATCTTCGACAAATTGGCGGTATCGGCCCCAAAATAGAGGGCATTCTCAACGATTTGGGCGTTTATCATTTCGACCAGATCGCCGCTTGGACGCGCAAGGAAGTTGAATGGGTGGATGGTTATCTTAGCTTCAAAGGCCGCATCGACCGTGAGAACTGGATCTCGCAAAGCGAGCTGTTGGCGCGAGGGGAAACGCCGCCGCAGAGGGAAAAGAAGTCCAAATCAACGAAATCTGCTTAAGGCGCGTCGATCATCGCAAATCTGCGGTTAGCCTTTTGATTTATGGGCGAGCGCAGCCGCGTTGTCCTCCCAATTGACGCCGTCAAAAGGCAAGATCTCCACTGCATCAAAATCCTGCGGATCGTCCAGACATCTCCAGGTGACGGCGTAACCGTCTGGGTTGGATCTGGGCGTATAGAAGCTTTTGACGCCGCAGGTCTTACAGAACAAATGCTGCGCGACATGGGTGTTGAAAGTGTAGCGCGTCAGATGCGCCTCTCCCATAAGCAGTCGGAAGCGCGACGCGGGTACGATGATATGAGCGTTGCGGGACATTGCGCAGATGGAGCAATTGCAGTCCTCCACCTCGATACGTTCAGGGAGCGCCACTTCAAACCGCACAGCTCCGCAATGACAGCCGCCGGAGCGCCAACGTAGCTCGGTTTCAGCCTGCGTCATTGTGATCCTGTCCCAGGAAAAGCGCTAAAAGACTGTCCGCGGCGGCGCTGGCGGGCAGATCGCCGGCCATCACGCGGGCGCGTAGTTCGCCCAATCGTTTCGAAACTTCCGGGCGCTGGGTGAAGGCGTCCGCCAAACCGTCTTGCAGCAGGCTGTCCAACCAATTGCTCTGTTGCTGGGCGCGGCGGGCCGCCTGGGCGCCGGACTTGGTGGTGATGCGTTTGTGTTTTTCCAGCAGCGCCCACAAATCGCTCAACCCCTCGCCTGTTTGACCGGACAGCGTAGCGACCGGCGGCGGCCAATCCGGATCGGCGGGTTCTAAAATGTGCAGCGCGTTGCGATAATGGCGCGCGGCGCGCTCGGCCGCTTTTGGATCGATATCGGCTTTGTTGACGGCGATCAGATCGGCAACTTCCAGCACGCCTTTTTTGATGCCTTGTAGATCATCGCCCGCATTGGGCAGCATCAACACCAGAAACACATCGACCATGTCTGCGACGACGGTTTCGGATTGGCCGACGCCGACGGTTTCCACCAAAACGACATCATAGCCCGCCGCCTCGCAAAGCAGCAGGCTTTCGCGCGTTTTGCGGGCGACGCCGCCCAGCGTGTCGCCGGCGGGCGAGGGGCGGACAAAGGCGTTTTTATCGACAGACAAGCGCTCCATCCGCGTTTTGTCGCCCAAAATGGAGCCGCCGGACCGGCGCGAGGTCGGGTCGACGGCCAAGACGGCGACTTTGAGCCCGAGGGTGGTCAGCAGAGTTCCGAACGCGTCGATAAAGGTGGATTTTCCAACGCCTGGAACGCCAGTAATCCCAATGCGTCGCGCGCGGCCGGTCTGGTTCATCACGGAGGCCAAAAACGCGCGGGCGTCGCGTTGATGATCGGCGCGCTTGGATTCGACGCGCGTGATCGCTTTCGCTAGACCTGCGCGCGTGGAAAGATCATAGGCGGGCGCAGGTCCCGAGGCGCCGTCGCTCATGTCAGTTTGGCGGCTGTAGCCGAGGCCGCGACCATCTTCATCGAGCCGCCTTGGCCGACGACTTCATAATCTATGTCGACCCCGACCACAGCGTTTGCGCCGCGCGCCGCCGCATCGTTCGCCATCTCCTGTATCGCTATTTCACGCGCGTTTCGAAGCGATTCCTCATAAGCCTGCGAACGACCGCCCACCACGTCGCGGACCGCCGCAAACAAATCTCTCACAATGTTCGCGCCGATAATCGCTTCGCCTGAGACGACGCCGAGATAGTCTTCAATATGGCTGCCTTCGACAGTCGGCGTGGTGGTGATGATCATGCGGGTAACCCTAAGCGGCGCGGTGTTGATCACCTTCTAACGCGCCCGCCGACCAGGCGCCAGATGGGGGGATGGGCTGCCGCGCGCCAATTCTAAACGTCGCGCTCGCCCATCACGCCCGTTTGTGATGTCTTTTTGAATGTTCAGGATTTCGGACGCGGTCAGATCTGAGTAAGGGCATACGCCGTCCCACGATGAGGAAGAGTCGGCGGTTCCGCCGGCGCAGAGGCGCTTGTGTGCGAACACGCTGCGTTCGAGATAGCGCACAGCGCGACAAGGATTGGTGCAGTCGAAAATCGTCTCATGCGGTCCCATCAACCCATGGATACATGATCTGATCTGAGCCTAGCGACCGGTGTTTCGGCTCTCAATTGTTCTTATTGGACGGTTTGGCCCAGCACGCCGTCCACGGTGTAGATATCATCGCCTTCGGGCGTTTCTCCACGTCCCGTGATGATCTCCATATGAACGGCGAATTTGGGACGGTCCGGCGTCAAATCGAAGCCCAGACCGACGCCGACGCCCGAATAGCCGCCGGATCCGGCGGCCCCTGACACGCCGACGCTGGTGCGGTTGTCGCGGCTGACGGATTGATCCTCCACCTCGCGGAATATCACGCGAAACCAAGCCGCTCCGTCTGCTTGCGCCAACTCGGCGGCGCGGCGGAAGGCGAACGCCTCCACCTCGGCGGCGGCTTGGCCGGCGGCGCCTTGATAGCTCACTCGAATTCGGTCGTCCTCGATCTTAAAGTCGGAATATCCCGGCTCGCCATTGGCGGCTGGGCCGTAAACCGGAGGGGTCGCGGCGCAGGCTGAAAGCGCGAGAGCGGCGACGGCGATAAAGGGGCGCATGGCTGAAATCCTTCCTCGATTTGGCGCGAGTTTTCCATCGCCGGCGCCTCGCGTCCAGGCGTCAGCGCACATCCTCATACAATCGTGACAAGCGCTTGGGCGCCGCGCCGAAGCCCCACAGCGCGCCGATATAGATGTAAACGAGATTGGCTTTCAGCCCGCCCCATTCGGCGACGCGGCGATCGGAGGAATGGACGGTTCGCCAGATTTGCCGGATGCGTCCGCGGCCAGCGCGCGTCATCCGCAAAACAAAATCGGCCTCTTCCATAATGGTCTGATCGGGATCAAAACCGCCAATCGCACGGAAATCGTCCGCACGGCAGAAAATCGCCTGGTCGCCAAACAGCAGCCGGCAACCGTGCAGCGCCGACAGCGGTCGGAATAAGAAGGGGGCATACCAGGTCTTGATGAAATTATGCGCGGTTGTGAAAAGGCGGGGCTTGTCGCCGGTCATAACGGAGATGAAGCCAGCCGCTGCAGTGCGGCGGTCGGCGAGGGTTTGACGCATCACCCCCACCGCGTCGGGCGGGAGCAGCGTGTCGGCATGGAGGAAGCAGACCATGTCTCCGGTCGCCGCTGCTGCGCCTGCATTCATCTGTTTGGCGCGGCCCTTGGGACTTTCGATGATTGTGAGCCCCGCTGGACGGGCCATCAAGATCGTGTCGTCCGAAGAGCCGCCGTCAACGAGTATGATTTCGTGGGGGGCGGGATTGAGGTCGCCGATTGCGCGTAGCGTTGCGGGCAACGCTGCGGCTTCGTTGAGAGCCGGAATGATAATGGAAACGTTCGCGTCCATCATTCTTCTTATTGAGGTTGGGAGATCACCGCCAATCACATAAACGTTGGGCGTTTGGGCGCGCCGAGGATCTTTGGATTCGCCGCAAAAACGGGTGGCGACGTTCCCAAATCAGCTTGCGTCGAACAAGACTTCGGCGTCTAAGCAGTCCTGTCGGGCGGTTGTATTCGGCTTTAGATTTGAGCGTCGCGCCAGAGAGGCGATGGCGAGAGTCTTCGTAGTAAAGGGGAAACCGGTATGGAATTTACGCAAAGCCGCACCATCAAAATTGTCGCCGCGTTGCTGCTGTTGGCCGCCATTTCTCAACCTGTTTACACTGCGCTTTACATCGCCGCGCCGGATTTTGACCGCCAATTTTTATGGGGATTGGAAGGCCTAATATTTGTTTTGATGGCCGCATTCGCAGGTTCTGCGATGGTGATGGCGAAACGCTATACTTTGGGTTTTTCCGCGATTGCATTCAGCTCCGTGCTCAATGTGGTTCAGGTCGGTGTCGGCTTAACGCAATTCAGTCCCTTTGGCGAAGCGGCCAAAGCGAATGCTGAGCTCAGCGGCGTCGCCCTCTCGGTCGTTGCGTTCTCATTTTTCGGCTACAATGCGGCGAAAATCCTCTTGGGCTTAGCCGCTATAGTGTTTGGGTCCGCTAAGATGAGCGAGGGCGGCAAAATTCTTGGCGGAGCTACGGTGTTGGTCGGCGCCGTTGCCTTTGTCGCCAACACTTTCGTCATGATGTTCGGCCGGGATGGCTTTATGCCCTCGCCCGTCGCTGGCGGGTCCGGCGTTTTGGCGACTCTGTTGCTGGCTATATGCCTGCTCAGCATCCGCAGCGACGACTAGCCAAACGCGTCGCTTTTGATCCGGTTGTCGGAACGAAATTCACCGCATCAATATCGACGACCGGCCATTTCATTGCGTAGGCATTCGCCATAGCGCAATCCGGCTTCATAATGATCTTGGAGACGGTTGAGGTAGGTGCTGATGTCGATTTCATACCGACGGGCCGCGTCGTAGTACCGATTTCTCTCATAATCCGAGCATGGCTCGGCGTTGAAATTCGCGTCGGTCATACAGCGCGGTTTTTCCGGCATGTCGTAGGCGCTCGGTGCGCGCGGCGCCGACGGTTCACGACAAACTGCCTGCGCGCTCGGCGCAGTCGCGAGCGCGACTGCAACTATCATCCGCATTTTCATGATCTCATTCCCCATACCCAATGATGGAAGTTTGGTCGCGCTTTGGAGTGTCGTCAAGGCGTTGGTCGCCAACGGTTGCGGCCTTTGGAACGCTCTATGCCGTCTGCTTCTGCGCCTTCGCTTTGCGTGTGGGCATCATTTGTTGGATCAAGACGGACCGCTAGGTCCGTGTTTCCAGCGAAAGCTGGGATCCAGTAGAGGGTTGCCCTGGGCCCCAGCCTTCGCTGGGGACGCGGCGGACGCCGCTCCCGTGCTACCGCCGCCGAAGACGGCTCATCCCTGCGAATGACGGGATCTTCTGCGGACGCGCTGAGCTCTATCCGTAAGCGCCGCCCTACGGCCCGACCGTGGGGGGCGGCCAGCTAAGTCGCAGCCGCGAAATTGGTGCGCGACGTCCTGCCTCGGGATGGATCACGCGATCGATCCGTGGGAAGTCGGATCTGTGGCGATGCTGTGCCCATGTTACATGAGATCCCCGCTTTCGCGGGTATGAGCGGTGGTTTGCGGTGCGAATGCTAGGATGCGTTAAGTACACCGCAACGTATCAATACGCCCGCACATAAAGAGATGCATTTCGCTCCGCTTAATGCACTCTACCTTGCTATATTAGCGATATGGCTAAGGACGATCCGATCGAACGCTGGGCGGCGCTATATGAAGCTCGCGGTTTTGCTGGTGCTGGCGCGCGCGAAACCGAAGAAGAAAAGCTTATTGTTGAACGACATACTATGGATGAATTTGCGAATTCGGTTCGCGAACAATTATCTATTGAGATTTCGGATATTCGCGATGAGCCGCCGCCTTTGCCAGATTTCTCTGCGCGTGTGGGGGGTGGGGGGGTGAATATAGAGCTGACAGAGTTCATCGATTCAGAGTTGTTGAGACAAGCAAAGTTGATCAAGAAGGAACCCGACCATCCGTTAAACGATCTCAAAACCTCCGGTGGGCTCTGGTTCGAAACGAACTCGAAGTGGTTTTCGGCTTTGTTGCGTAAAACGGTGGAAAAGAAGGAACGCAAGTACCAAGATCGAGATTCCAAGATCGATATTTTATTGGTGTGGAATGAGGCGCTTCAGGTTGGGATTGAAAATACTGATCAATGGCTACGTGAATTCACGCTTCAAAAGCCAAAAAACATTTCGTCGGTCTACTTCCAGAGTTGGTACCATCCGGGGTTTGTTAGCAGGCCGACATGGTCGATTATGCCTCATCCCCTCCTAGGCGAGATGAAGCCGGTACTCAAGGAGCTTTAAGGCAGCGATTGGAGTGCAAGATGGCGGACGCATTGCGTAGACCTTGACGCAAACTATTTCGTCAACTCCAGCTCTCAACTCCCAATTGTGAGCCAACAGCTTGCACATGATCCCAAACGCAACTGCATGCTTGTTCGTGATCGACTGGTGTAACGATAGGAGCTCCATTTAAGTATCGAGTTTGGTTTGTTTTATGTAATGGGCCTAGCACTTCAACAATATCCTGAACGAGAGGCGCGTGAGGTTTAAAGCCTATCTGAATAGCCTCAGACATCGCCTTCTCGATATTGTGCCCAATCTCGAGCCGGAGCTTTTCGTCAGACCAACCTTTGAACGCCAAATATCCCTTTAACGAATATTCAAAAGCAAAGCCCAAATTTGTGTAGAATGCAGGCCAGTGAAACATTTCACCGGCTTCCCTTAGCTCGAGTAGAAGCCTCGCCGCGGTTATAAAACCAACCGCGTTGGTAACCCACAACTTGGTTCGTTCAGTGTTAGATATTTGATCTTTCATCCCCGCGTCGCGGAACGCAACAACACCAAAGGCTATTCCTCTTTTCCTACTCCGCCGCCGTCTTTGAATTGTGTCCCAATGTCGGGCCGAGTTTCTCCAACAATTCGATCGCGCTTTCGGCGATGACGGTGCCCGGCGGGAAGATGGCGGCGGCGCCGGCCTTATAGAGCGCGTCATAATCCTGGGGCGGAACAACGCCGCCGACAATGATCATAATGTCTTCGCGGCCATGCTCGGCGAGCGCTCTTTTCAGCTCGGGAACCAAGGTGAGATGGCCGGCGGCCAGCGATGAGGCGGCGACGACATGGACGTCGTTTTCAACCGCTTGTTTCGCGGCCTCGTCCGGGGTTTGGAAGAGCGGACCGATATCGACGTCCCAGCCGAGATCCGCCATGCCGGAGGCGACGACCTTCTGGCCGCGATCATGTCCGTCCTGACCCATTTTAGCGATAAGGATACGCGGGCGGCGGCCTTCTTGATCCTCAAAAACGTTAGAGAGTTTTCGGGCGTGGTCGACACGGTCGGATTTTGCGTTCATGCCGGCAGCATACACCCCCTGGATGGATTTGATGACCGCCTTGTGCCGGCCGACGATTTTTTCGACGGCTTCTGAGATTTCGCCGACCGTGGCTTTGGCGCGCGCCGCGTCGACGGCGAGGGCGAGAAGATTTCCGTCGCCCGTTTCGGCGGACTTAGTGATGGCGTCGAGTTTTGCGTCCACCTCGCTTTGATCCCGATTGTTTTTAAGGTCGGCCAGCTTGTCGAGCTGCAGCTGACGCACGGTATTGTTGTCGACTTTTAGAACCGGCACGTCCTCGGCTTCATCCAGGCGCAGCTTGTTGACGCCGACCACGGTTTGCACGCCTGAATCAATGCGGGCTTGGGTTTTGGCGGCGGCTTCTTCGATGCGCAGCTTAGGCAAGCCCTCTTCAATCGCCTTGGCCATGCCGCCCATGGCTTCGACTTCTTCGATATGGCCCAGCGCTTTTTGCGCAAGATCGTGGGTGAGGCGTTCCACATAATAGGAGCCGCCCCACATATCGATTGTGCGGCAGGCGCCGCCTTCCGACTGCAAGAAAAGCTGTGTGTTGCGGGCGATGCGGGCGGAAAAATCGGTCGGGAGGGCGAGCGCCTCGTCGAATGCGTTCGTGTGTAAGCTTTGCGTTTGTCCGCCAGCGGCCGCCATCGCTTCAAAGCAGGTGCGGATCACATTGTTATAGACGTCTTGCGCGGTCAGCGACCAACCCGAGGTTTGCGAGTGTGTCCGCAATGACAGCGATTTGTCTGATTTCGGATTGAACGGCTTCACCAGTTTCGCCCACAGCATTCGGGCGGCGCGCATTTTCGCGACTTCCATGAAGTAATTCATGCCGATGGCCCAGAAGAAGCTGAGGCGCGGGGCGAACGCGTCGACATCGAGCCCGGCTTCGCTGCCGGCGCGGATGTATTCGACGCCGTCCGCGAGCGTGTAGGCGAGCTCCAAATCCGCCGTCGCGCCCGCTTCCTGCATGTGATAGCCGGAAATCGAGATCGAATTGTATTTCGGCATGTGTTTCGACGTGTAGCCGAAAATGTCTGAAATGATGCGCATGCTGGGCCGGGGCGGATAGATGTAGGTGTTGCGCACCATGAATTCTTTGAGGATGTCGTTCTGAATAGTGCCCGACAGCTTATCGGGCGAGACGCCTTGTTCCTCTGCGGCGACGATGTAAAGCGCCAAAACGGGCAGGACCGCGCCATTCATGGTCATCGACACGCTCATTTGGTCCAGCGGAATGCCAGCGAACAGGGTGCGCATATCGTAAATGCTGTCGATGGCGACGCCCGCCATGCCCACATCGCCCATGACCCGCGGATGATCGCTGTCATATCCACGGTGCGTGGCCAGATCGAAAGCGACGCTCAAGCCCTTTTGCCCGGCCGCGAGGTTGCGGCGGTAGAAGGCGTTGGATTCTTCGGCTGTTGAGAAGCCCGCATACTGACGCACCGTCCAAGGGCGCTGGGTGTACATTGTCGGATAGGGGCCGCGGCCGAAAGGCGCGAGGCCGGGGTAATCGTCCAGATAATCCAGCGGCGCGATGTCGACGGACGTGTAAAGCGGTTTGACGTCTATTTCTTCGGGCGTTGTCCAGGTCTCAGACGCAGCATCGCCTGCGGCTATTCGCCAGGTCGACGCGTCTCCGCAGATTTCGGGACGGCCGAGGTCGATTTTCGTAAAGTCCGGTCCCGCGCTCATTTGGCCCACATCTCCATGGCGTCTTTGTGCTTCCGCGATGGGTTTAGCATAGCTGGCAGGGAAGCCTAGAAGCCATGACTTAGCGGAAAGAGGGTCACAAAGATGCGCAATACGCCGCTCGTCGATGTTTATCTTTAATCATGCGCGTATGATTGTTTAAGTATTACTTCGATTGGTGAATTTTAGACTATACGAATAAACCGTATGTTAGCTGATTTCTGAGCATATTTCAGATAACTATCTGGAGATATGCCATGTCGGGCTTTTTTCGTGCGTGTAGATTAAGTGTGAACGATAAGAGCGGGGCGATCGCGCCCTTGTTCGCATTGATCGTGTTAGCGCTGGTGTCCGTTGTCGGCTTCGGCGTCGACTTCCGTCGCATGCACAGCGGTCAAGCCCATTTGCAAGATGCGGTTGATGCGTCTGTTTTGGCCGGCGCGAAGGAATACATTGCGCTTCTTGACGAAAAAGAGAGCGATCGCCAAGCCGCCGCGATCGTCGCCGCAAACGATTATTTCACAGCGAATATGGCGGATGCAGGATCCGGCATTAAGAACACCACGATCGGTCTGACCTTCAATCCAAATGGGGAAGTGACCGGCGCAGCCGAGGGCGATCTGGATCTGGCTTTCGGCGGCATGTTCAATATGCCCAGCGTAAAACTCGCCGCAGACGCCGTTGCTATTGCGGGCAGTGCGCGCCGTCTCGAAATCATGCTGGTTTTGGACAACTCCACCTCCATGTTCGACACTGGCGACAGCACGACCGAGCCGCGCATGACGACCATGCGCAAAGCGGCCAAAGGCTTCGTCAATACGCTTTTTGATGAGGCGATCGCGCCTGGATTGATCCAAGTCGGCGTCATTCCGTGGGCGACGCAGGTCAATATCATGTCCGAAGAGCCGGATACGTGGAATGACGCTGCGGCGGGCGCAGGTACGCCGCCGGCGCGCGGCAGCGCGAAAATTCCACCTTATTACAGCTCCCGTGAGAGCTATCTTAAGAGCAAAACCAACGGCAGCTATAATAACGCGAAGCTTACGGCGGATTTTGCGCCAGTCGGATGGCGCGGCTGTATCACGGCTTATCCGAACGAGCGCAAGGTCAACTCAAGCGGTGCGGTGACGCAGAAGCTGACGGACGCGGCCCCGAACGCCATGAAATGGCCGGTCGGCTTGGTGGAGCCGGAAATTCGCCGTCAGAGGGTTAAGTACGACAATCCAAACCCTAAGCCTAAGCCTAAGCCAAAACCTAACCCGAGCCCAAGCCCGAGCCCCAAACCAAAGCCGAAGCCCAAGCCCAAGCCGGCTCCGGGACCTCAAGGCGCGCTTAACCCGAATATTTTTCCCGTCGCATATGAGGGCCCTTGGTCATCTGAAGCCTATGGGGAGGGCGTGACGCCGATCTCCGTCAAGACGCATGGCGGGAATGTCGACGGCTGCGTCAATATTCACAAAAAGAACATAGCGGAATGCAAATTCGTCGGTGATTGGAATGCCAACGACCATACGAAATCTAGCTATATCCAGCCGCGTAAGTCGCAGTGCGAGACAAAAAACTGCTACGTTGCGCATTGCAAACAGCAGGACGAGCAATTTGGCGATAAAGGTCGACGCAACGTCTATCTGCCGATTGATCTGCCCTGCAGCAACACCAAAAAGAAAATCCAGACTAATAATTTGGACGCCTGCGTGTCCGATCCCAATGAGTTCGACTATTTCGCAACTGGCGGCAAAGCCTGTGCGGTACCGGCCCTGAATGAGTTTAAGGACTGGGATGAGAAGGGCATGCCGATCTCGGGCCCTAACATTCTTTGCCCATCTTCGATGCTGGGCATGTCCGGCAGCCGGCCGCAAATCATGGACAAGTTGGATCATCTGTATCCCGTACCGGGTGGAACGCTGGCGGATATTGGCTTGATGTGGGGTTTGCGCGCCATGTCTGATAACTCAAAGTGGACCAGCTTTTTCCGCTATCCGAACGAGCTCGAACCTAAGCAGTTCAAGAGCGCCGACGCTCGCAAGATCATGATCTTGCTGACGGACGGAAAGAACGACGCGCCTTTCGATTTCGACGGCTATTATGGTTGCTTGGAAAAGAGCGGATCTTATGATGGCGCCGGACGCTGGCGCGCGGGCAATTGTCCGACCGCTAATGGGATATCAAACGTCGAAGACGTGGCGATGAACAATCTGATGTTGGACGCCTGCCAAGCGATCGTGGAGGACTACAAAGTTGAACTCTACACCATCGCGGTGGACATGCCCGCCGGATCAAATGAGGTCACTTTGTTGGAAACCTGCGCCGGCAATTCGGATCGCGCTTTCAACATTAAGGCCGCCGAACTTGACGAGACCTTCCAGGCGATCGCAGAACAATCCCTGCACTTGTCCGAGTAAGCTTGGACGAGGTTGACTTTGGGGCGGGGTGTGATGAGCACTCCGCCCTATGTCGTTTAATCCACCTGTCTTTGAGGATGTTGAAGCCGCCGGCGCGCGCTTAGAGAATGTCGCGGTGCGCACGCCGCTTTTGCATAGCGACGCGTTGGACGCGGCGGTTGGCGCGCGGGTTTTTGTAAAGCCGGAATGCTTACAGATCGCCGGATCCTTTAAAATCCGAGGCGCTTACAATCGCATCGTTCAATTGACCAAAGCCGAGCGTCGCGCGGGCGTGGTGGCGTTTTCCTCGGGCAATCATGCGCAAGGCGTGGCGGACGCTGCCAATCGCGTCGGCGTCTCCGCGGCGATTGTGATGCCGTCCAATGCGCCGGCAGTGAAGGTTCGCGGCGTGCAAGCGCGTGGGGCCGAGATTGTCTTCTATGATCGAGACACGGAAAGTCGCGAAGAGATCGCGCAGTATCTTGCCACGTCGCGCGGCGCGGTTTTGGTTCCGTCCTATGATA
>JBCCMB010000009.1:0-42904 GCA_039026555.1 Pseudomonadota bacterium | reverse complement strand
TGAAATTGCTCATTCATCTCGTCGAGCTTCATTGCTGAAGAAACTTGTCAAGTTGATGGCGTATTGATGAAAAGGTGATCCAAGCGCTTTAAACGCGCTTTACAAAAAACACACGCCAACGAGCCAACAAAGACGCCACCTCTCGTAGGCGTTGCTAACGCGACACAACGCGGCTTTACAAAGCTATCGACCAAACTGGACCAGAGGTAAGTCGCGCTATTCCGCTGCGGTTCTGGCACGCGAGCGATACGCCTGTTGCAGATCGCGTTCGGGTCCTGGATGCATGCGGTCTTGGTCGGCCAACATGCTGCCGAGGAGCCAGTCGGGGAAGGCGCCTGCGAGCTTAGTGGGCCCGAGCACCCGGACATGTCCTTTCGCGATTTCGTCGCGAAGAGACACAAAGCCCCGCCACGCATAGGTGAACGGCTTGAGCTTGGCGATCACGCGTAGGTCCTCGTCAAAGCCCGGATGTTTCAGGCACGCTTGCACCTGATTGTTCTCCGCGACGATCCAGAAATATCGTTTCCCGGCGGGCTGGTCCGCGAACTCAAAGGCGATCGTGGTGCGATGGGTGGGCATGATCTCAGTATTCATGCGCAGATGAATGCTCCAGATGAGATGCTCCGGATCGAGATCATCTGTCGCAAGGTCGCGCCCCCATCGATGCCCCCACCGGCCCAGATCAAATACGATCTCGCCAAGTTCTTCGCCCGCCGCGGTCAAGAAATAGAGGAATTTTTCGCCGGCCTCGCCGGCTCGGCGTTCAATCACACCGGCCTCTTCAAGACTTTTCAGTCGGGCGCTCAAGGTCGATGCTGAAATTCTCGGCAAGGCTCGCTCCAATTCAGAGAAGCGATGAAAGCCGTCGGCAAGAACCATCACAACGAGGATGGTCCAGCGCTCCCCCAATATCTCCGTGGCCAGCGATACCGGGCAATATTGTCCATATTTGCTTTTCATAGACGGAGTGTGCCGTGACGGTCGGCAAATTCAACTTCGAAAATCGTAGTAGATCTGATTTCGTCAAACTGAGAGGGTCGTCTCAACCAAAGCGAGGACACCGAAATGGCTCAATCACTGATCGCTCCGCTGGACCTGCTTCTGCCAATTGTCTCGGCGCATCGCCGCGAGGCCGACAAGAATAGGCGACTTTCGGACGAGGTCTGCGACGCTATTCGCGACAGCGGATTGTTGGGCATGCCGATTGCGCCTGCACATGGCGGACTCGGCACGCCCTTGCCGGACATGCTGCAGATCTATGAAGCGATCGCTCACGAGGACGCGGCGGTCAGTTGGGTCATTTGGAATGCGGGGCTTATCGGTTTTTATGCGCGCTTCATGCCCCAAGTTTTGAGAGAGGAGCTATTCTCCAACAGCGACAAACTGATTTGCCAATCCACCATTCCGGCGGGCGAACTTCACAAGGACGGCGGAAAGATCCGTATTCGCGGACGTTGGCCCCTAATGTCCGGCAGTCCCGGCGCCAACTGGGCCGTATTGAGCTGCCGCAAATTCATTGATGGACAAGCCGTTCTGGAGGCGTCGGGCGAGCCTGAAATTGTGTTAGCCGCAATCCCCAGAGGCGAGTTCGAGATTATCGACACCTGGCATACGAGCGGCCTGCGCGGGACGGGCAGCAATGATATTGAGGTCGTTGATGTTGCGCTGCCTGAACATCGAACCTTCGATATCGCCGGAGACGCGGAGGTGACGGGTCCGACCGATCGATTGCCAATTTTTGCCTGCGTATCCGCGATATTCGCGGCGCAGACTTTGGGCGTGGCTCAGGCAGTGTTTGATCATGCGCTTGATCGTGGACGATCAGTCGCGACGCCGGGCCCGACGCCGGCACCACGCGATCGGCAGGATTACCAAATCGCCATCGCGCGGCATGGCGAAGCGCTCAGCGGTGCTCGCGAACGATTAAGAACAGCGGCTTATGCGGTTTGGATCCGCGCAGAACGGGAAAACACGCCCGAGCCTAACACAAGCGCCGACTTATACGCTGCAGCCTTCTTTGTCATCGAAGCAGCGAAAAGCGCCGTGGAGGCGTTGCACGGCTTGAGTGGTACGTCCGGCCTTTATGAAACGTCGCCTATCGAAAAGCCGGCGCGAGATCTCCACGCCATGCTACGACACATTGTGGCTCAACCAGACATGCAAGCGGATGTCGGCCGCGTGAAATTAGGATTGGAGCCGAACTGGCCGCTGTTCTTTGTGTGAGCTTGGTGCTCGCTTTCTATTCGAAGCGGCCGCCCGCTACGGCTGATACGGCAATGATGAATGGTGGTGGACGATGCGGAGCGTACCTTCAGCGTCTTTTTTGTAGCCCCAGCTTTTGTCGACTTTGGTGATTTGGCCGTCCTTGTCGGTCATCGTCACCCAGCCCATCCACATGGCGACATCGCCTTCGATGAAGGAAGCGGATGTCTCGGAGACCACCTCGCGCCAGCCTTTGATGCCGAACCCACCATCCAGCGGATAATTAGGGTCGTGGCCGACAAAATAGGACAAAGCGCCTGCCTTTGTGGGACGAAAAGTTTTGTCGCCACTCGCCAAGGTGGGTTTGAACAAAACCGGCCCGAGATTATAGCCGTAAGCCGCATCCAACACGCCGTCGGCGACCGCCCGAGCGCCGTCAATGCCATCCGCCTCATAGGCTTTGGCGATTGCCACCAGGGCGTCGCCCCAAGCTTTGCGGGCGTCGGCGAGTTCGGTCTCGGTGATCGGCATGTCTCATCCCTCTATGTGATAATGTGCGTTATCGAGGGTGAAGTTTGGGACATCCGCACGCGCAAACAAGGGGTTGCGGGTATCCAATCGCGAAATAATCAACCTATGGGGGCAGATCGAAAAAACTATGGCGTAATGGCGGTTCGGAAAGGCCGGCCCCCGCGCCTCCGCGAGAGCCGGCTTAATCGGCGTCATGTTTGCGCTTTAGGCCTTAACAGCACCGCTCGGGAGCGAAACGGGCTGGGAGGGAACCAAGAGCTCGCGCAAGCCGCTGGCGATTGAGATCAAGGTTTTGCGCCGGGCGATCAGCAAAGACAGCGAGCCCAACCAGACGATAACGGCCATGACGAACAAGCCGCCGCCATCTTTGTTGGGGTCGATCCCCAACGGCGTGAAGAGATGGAAGGATACCGCGCCCGTCATGACAGCCGACGCAATGAGCGCTCCCAAAGACTGCAGCCGTCTAAAAGCGGGCAAAATACCGATCAGCAACAGCGATGCGGCGACCAACTCTGCGGTTCCGATAACGTATTGGCTGAAGAGGCCGGTCTGCGCGAACAGCCCCTCAGCGCCGAAACTGGCGGCCCAGGCGTCCAACTTGCCGAATATCGTCTGCGTTTCCGGCGCATTGGTGAATTTGAAGCGCAGGCTGTCGAGGAAAACGGCGGATGCGACAACAGCGAAAGTATGCGGAAGATAAGTTTTGTATTTGGACAACATGGGATGGCTCCTGCGTGAGAATTGTTACAGGCCATATCGGTCCGTGAGCCCATCACACGCAATCAAAACACATGTGAGGAAATTATCGCTTTAAGTCACGCCTCTGTGAGACGTGAGTGAGAGCGCTAAGTGTCCCGGGTCTCGTAATTGGCGCGCATATACGTCACGCCCTCTCGAACGATCTCTTCCAGGACGTCCATCTCAACATCCGCGAGTTTGTTGATGTAGAGACAGGATTTGCCAAGCTTGTGCTTGCCCAGGCGGGACAAGGGCTCCGCAAGGTCGCGATAGCCGGGCATGACATAAACGGTTAGCGAGGATTTGCGGGGTGAAAACCCTGTCAGGAAATATTCGCCCTCGCGACCGCTCTCATATTTGTAGGCGTAGCGGCCATAACCGACCATGCTCGGCCCCCACATTTTGGGAGCAAGCCCCGTCACCCGGTTCATGAAGTCTAAGAGCTTTAGACCGTCTTCGCGCCGCCGATCAGGCTCTATGCTGTTAAGGAACGCCTGAACGTCGGCGTTAGTCGCGCTGGTTTTGAGGACGGCTTTGGCCAAGACGCGGCTCCCGTATCTATCCCGCTTGCGACAAGGTGGTGTAGCCGCCTCTAAAATAGCCTAGGCCTTCACCCTCTTCCAAGCGTTCAAACGCGTCGACGCCGCCGAACAAAACCAAATGGTCGCCGGCCTTCTGGCGCCATTTGACATGGCAATCAAAGCTCGCCAGCGCGCCCTTTAGCACAGGCGCCCCCGTCGCCAAACGATGCACTTCATTCGCCGCAAGGGTGCGATCTCCCTCCATGGAGAAGCGCTTGGAGACGTCTTGCGAGCCAGCGCACAGAATGTTCACCGAAAACGTCTCCGCGTCAGCGAAGACAGCGTAGGCGGCGCTGCCTTCATCCAGGCACCACAAAATGATGGGCGGATCTAGGGAGACGGAGGTGAAGCTGTTCACCGTCAAACCATGCGCCAAACCGTCATCATCATCGGCCGCCACCAACGCGACGCCGGTGCCAAAGCAGCCAAGCGCGCGGCGAAACCCCGCCTCATCAAAACTATTAACCGCTTGGTCACTCGCCATGCACGCGCCCTTAACCCTGTTTCGCTAATCTACGCCTCCAAATGAGACGAATACGCTAAGCGAGACATTAAGCTTCATGGCCGGCAATCAACCCGTCGTCATAAAGAAAGTCAAAAAGGTTGTCGGCGGCGGTCACCATGGCGGCGCCTGGAAAGTCGCGTACGCCGACTTCGTGACCGCGATGATGGCGTTCTTTTTGTTGATGTGGCTCATTAACACAACTTCGCCGGAGCAAAAGCGAGGCATCGCTGACTATTTCGCACCAGCCAGCGTGTCGAAATCCACCCAAGGCTCCGACGGGATGTTGGGCGGCACGGCGTTTCAGGATGATGGTGCGCGGTCGGGCGGGTCGTCCCGGCCCTCGCCGCCGCAACAAATGGATTCCGAAGAAACCAACGAGACGACTCGCACAAAGAACAAAAACGGCGGCGACACCGGCCAAACAAAGGCGGAAATCACCGAAGACGCGCTTAACAAAGCGATCGCCAATCGGGAACGCGCCGAGTTTGAGCGCGCTGAACAATCCCTGCGTCAGGCGATGGAGGATCTGCCGGATCTCGCCGAATTATCCAAACATCTCATCATTGATCAAACGCCGGAAGGGCTGCGCATCCAATTGGTCGACCAGGAAGGTCGCGCCATGTTCGCCGCCGCTTCGCCAACGCCCTTGCCGCGAACGGAGCGCCTGCTGCAAGCCGTGTCGCAAATCATCCAGAAGCTTCCCAACCGAATCTCGATTTCCGGCCACACCGACACCCAACCGGGACCTGATCCGAATTATTCAAATTGGGAGCTGTCCTCCGACCGCGCCAACGCAGCCCGGCGAATCTTGCGTGAAACGGGCGTTGAGCCCGGACGGATCTTTCAAGTCTCCGGCAAGGCCAGCTCGGAACCGCTCTTCCCGGACGACCCGGACTTGCCAGGCAATCGCCGCATCAGCATAGTTCTGCTGCGGGAAGCGCCGGTTCTTCCCTCCGATCATTCGCTTTAAGGGTTTGTTTTCAACCCCTTGGGTCAAATGACTGGTTGAGTGGGAACGCCTCGCGACGTCGTTTTGTTAAGGCAGACGCCTGACGCGCGCGTGGTTAGGGAGACGCAATGCTCACCGAATTCGCCGCCACATGGACGATGTGGGCCAGTCTTGGCGTCGTGGTGCTCGCGATCGGACTCTATATGTCCGAGACGATCTCCATGGAATTGGTGTCGGTGGGGATCATTACCGGCCTACTGCTTCTATTCTCGCTGCCCTTCGCTTTGGACAGCCAGGGCGAGACCGTCTCACCGGACGTGTTGCTGCGCGGCTTCGGAAACCCGGCGCTGCTGACAATCATGGCCTTACTGGTCGTCGGCCAGGGGCTGTTCCAGACGGGCGCATTGGACGGCCCGTCTCGCCAATTACTCGCGTCCTATGAAAAACGGCCAAGATTGACGCTTGTCGGCGCTTTCGCGGCGGTCTTCGTCATCAGCGCCTTCATCAACAACACGCCGGTTGTGGTGATGTTCCTGCCGATTATGGGGGCGATCGCCGCGCGAATGGGCGCTGCGCCGTCTAAGCTGCTGATCCCGTTGAGCTTTGTTTCGATGCTGGCGGGGATGACGACGTTGATCGGCACGTCGACAAACCTATTGGCGGCGGACGCGTTGTTTCGATTGGACGGGCGCGAGCTTGGCTTTTTCGAGTTGACGCCCATGGGTCTCGCGCTCGCCGGCGTGGGGCTCGCGTATATTATAGTCGCCGCTCCCCTGATCCTGCCCCATCGCGAGGCCGACGGCGCAGCCGCCACAGCGGGCTCCGGCAAGCAATTTATCGCCCAGATCGAAGTGACTTACGGCCATCCCATGGCGGGCAAGAAGGCAGTGGCCGGCATGTTTACCGACCTACCTAATATGACGGTCCGGATGGTTCAACGCGGTGACGAGACCTTCTTGCCGCCCTTCGAGGATATCACGCTGCAATCGCGCGATTTGGTGATTATCGCCGCGACGCGCAGCGCCTTGACGGATCTTTTGTCGCGCCGCCCCAAGCTCTTACGCAGCATGTGGCTGGCCGGCATGGAGGGCTATGGCGACGAGGACAGCGCGCCGCAAACGCTAGCCCTGTCCGAAGCCGTCGTTGCGCCAGGATCCAGGCTGATCGCGCGAACCATTGATCAAATGGGGTATGCTCGCCTTCAAGACGCGGTGGTACTCGGCGTGCAGCGTAGATCGCGCATGATTAGAGCGCGCATGGGCGATATTCGCCTGGAAGCCGGCGACACGCTGTTGCTATGCGGCACGCAAGACGCCTTCGACGACATGCGTAATGACCGCGATCTCTTACTTTTAGATTGGTCGCGCACAGATTTGCCAGACGTACGCATGGCCAACGCCGCGAGAATTGTGGCCCTGGGCGTCATCATCGCAGTCATCACCGGCGCGCTGAGCATTCTACAATCCTCGCTTTTGGGCGCGGTGGCGATGGTGGCGCTGGGGTGTTTGAATGCACGGCAGGCCGCCCGCGCGCTGGATTTACGCATATTTTTGCTGATCGGCGCCGCTCTCGCTATGGGCGCCGCGCTTGAGGCGACAGGGGCGGCGGACTTTGTTGCACGTGTTGCGGTCGACGCGGCCTCGCCCTATGGACCGCTCGCCGTCCTCTCGATGCTGTTCATCATCGTCGCGATTATCACCAATATTCTGTCGAACACCGCGACGGTCGTTATCTTCGCGCCGATCGCCATTGCGACCGCCCGACAATTGGGCATGGACCCAACGCCCTTCGTGTTTGCGGTCATTTATGGGGCGAATTCCGCATTTGCGACGCCTATCGCCTATCAAACAAACCTTCTCGTTATGGGTCCGGGGCATTATCGTTTTGCAGACTATATTCGATTCGGCGGGCCATTGGTTGTGTTGCTCTGGATCGCCTTTACAGCATTTGCGGGCTGGCGCTACGGCCTAGGGGTCGGTTAGGTTAGGCGGGATGAAAGAAAACGACGCCCTTATCTTCAATCCGCCCGAATTTGCGCGGCGTTTGAAGTTTTATCTGACCTCCCCGCAGCCTTGCCCTTATCTGCCGGGCAAGAAGGAGCGCAAGGTTTTCGCAAATTTGGCCGTTGACGGCGCGGTGTCTGTGAATGACAGCCTGACGCGGTCCGGCTTTCGGCGGTCCCAAACCATCGTTTATCGCCCAGCCTGCGCATCCTGCTCGGAATGTCGGTCGGTTCGGATCGACGTCGCCAATTTCAAATGGTCGAAGCGTTGGCGCCGCGTAGCCAATCGCAGCAAAGACATGGTGCGCAGTCCGCGTCCGGCCGCCGCGTCGCGCGAGCAATTCCGCCTTCTCAAGAAATATCTTGATCATCGCCATGAAGATGGGGGCATGACTGAAATGACCTTGCGGGATTACGCCGGCATGGTCGATGCGAGCCCCGTTCGCACGGTGGTTTTCGAGTACCGTGCGCCGCCGGAACCCGGCGAAGATGAGGGAAAGCTCATCGCGGCCGCTCTGACGGATGTGATGCGCGACGGCTTGTCGATGGTTTACAGCTTTTTCGATCCTGCATTTTCGGATAGGAGCCTCGGCTCCTTCATGATCCTGGATCACATCCGCTTGGCCAAAGAATTAGAGCTGCCTTACGTCTATTTGGGCTATTGGGTGCGCGGATCGGAAAAGATGGGCTACAAAGCAGCGTTCCGACCGTTCGAGATATTCGACGGTCAGGACTGGCGCACCGTGGCGGACAACGAGTATTAAGCCATAAAAATTGCGGGTCTTATGGGAGGGCGAGCTTATGGCGAAAACGCCAAAAGCCGACAAGCAAGAACAATCGAACGTAAAACCATCGCGACGAAACATGCTTCGCACGACCGCTCTGGGCGTCGGCGTGGCGGCGATCGCAGCCTGCGGCAACGGCCAAGCCGCCAGCGATGGCCCAGCAGCGCCTGCGGTTAAACGCTCCAAAAAACGCTTCACCATGGTGACCAGCTGGCCGAAAAACCTGCCCGGTCTTGGCACAGCGGCGGACCGTGTCGCCGAACGCATCGGCGAGCTGTCCGAAGGATCATTGGAGGTGAAAGTCTTCGCGGCCGGCGAGCTTGTGCCCGCTTTAGAATGCTTCGACACGGTCGCGGGCGGCGGCGCGGATATGTATCACGCCGCCGAGTATTATTGGCAGGGCAAGTCGGCCGCTTTCTCCTTCTTCACCGCCGTCCCCATGGGCATGACAGCCTACGAAATGATGGGCTGGGCCGATTTTGGCGGCGGCCAGGCATTGTGGGAGGAATTGTCTGGCCAGTTTGGCGTGATCGCCTTTCAAGGGGCGAATACGGGCCACCAAATGGGCGGATGGTTCCGCCAAGAAATCAATTCCATCGATGATTTCCGCGGCCTTACCATGCGCATTCCCGGGCTCGCCGGCGAAGTGGTGCGCGAACTTGGCGGCGCGTCGGAAACTCTGCCCGGCGGCGAAATCTACCAGGCCCTTCAAATGGGACGGATCGACGCCACCGAGTGGGTCGGCCCGTGGAATGATCTAGCGCTCGGTTTCTACCGAGAGGCTCCCTATTACTACGGCCCCGGCTTTCATGAACCCGGCGCAAGCCTCGCGGTCGGCTTCAACCGCGCCAAATGGGACAGCCTCACCGATTGGGAGCAGAAATTGATCCGCACGGCTTGCGCGGAATGCAACAATTTATCGCTCGGAGAGTTCACCTATTTCAACGCCGAAGCCCTCCAGACCTTAAAGACGGAGCACGGCGTCGAGCTGCGTAATTTCCCAGACGATGTAATGACGCGGGTCAATGAGATTTCGTTGGATGTGCGTTCCAAAGCCGGATCCGGCGGCGATTTGGAAAGGCGGATTTATGAGAGCTTTGAAGCGAACCTAAAATCCATGTCCGAATGGGGCGCAATCTCCGACGGACCCTATTACGCGGCGCGGCGTCTCGGCGGTTAAGCCAGCGCGATGGAAACGCCCATCCTCACTGCTATCGCCCTATGGGTCGGCGATTTCCTTCAGCGATCGGGCGCAGGCGCTTCGCCTTTCTTGTTTCTGCCTTTCGTGATGATCGCCAAGCCGGATTATCACGAACTGAACGTCCCGGTCAGAGCAGGCCTTTGGGCGGTGATGTCTCTTCTGGGCCTTGGCTTAAACGCGGCTATCGGCGCGCTTTTCGGCATCTCGTTTGGCCTTACGATTGAGGCCTTCCTTGTTTTGGTTGTTGCAGGCGCCGTATTCACTGCGTTTTCGCCGCAAGCGCTGGTCAGTTTCATCGGCAAATGCAGCGGCGTCTTGTTGACGGCGGCGGCGTGGCTAGGGCTGGCGATGGCGGTGTTTATGCTCGCCAATGTCGTCATGCGCTATGTGTTTGCGGTCAGCTATGGCTGGTCGCGCGAAAGCGTGATGTACGCCTTCGCCGGATGCTTCCTTCTCGCCTCCGCCGGCGCCTTGCGCGATGATGGACATGTTCGCGTCGACATCTTCCGCGAACGCATGTCCGCGCGGTCACGCGCCATCGTCGATTTGACCGGCAGCTATGTCTTGCTCTTGCCCATGATGATGTTGGCGCTGTCGGTCTATGCGCCTCAGCTCGCCAACGCTTGGGGCGGCGCATCAGGGCGTTTGGAAACCTCTCGCGAAACCGACGGCCTGCCGCTCTTGTTCCTCTTTAAGACGCTGGTGCCAGTCTTCGCCGCCACCTTGCTGCTACAAGGTTGGGCCAACGCGATGAAGGCCGCCTCAATCCTCGCTGGCGCGCCGCTCGCGGAAGAGGAGGCGCAAATCGCGCCGCCCGCCGCATGATTGCGGAAAACCTACATATCCTGATGTTCGCAGCGGCGTGCTTCGCCCTGCTCTGCGGCTATCACGTCGCGCTCACGCTCGGCGGGATCGCGCTCATCTTCGCCGGCATTGGTCTCGCGCTAGACATTTTCCCATCCGCCATGCTGATCGCCTTCCCAAGCCGTATTTTAGGGACGATGCAAAACCAGGTGCTCGCGGCGATCCCACTTTTCGTGCTGATGGGCGTGGTGCTGGAGCGCTCGCATGTGGCTGAGGATTTGTTGGAGGCGGCCGGGCGCCTGCTCAGCCGCATCCGCGGAGGCTTGGGCTATTCGGTCGTGCTCGTCGGCGCGCTCCTCGCCGCGTCGACAGGAATTGTCGGCGCGACGGTTGTGACGATGACTTTGATCGCGCTGCCTTCCATGCTGTCGCAAGGCTATGACAAGCGCGTGGCGTCGGGCGTCATCGCGGCCTCCGGCACATTGGGTCAAATCATCCCGCCATCGATCGTGTTGATTGTTCTGGCGGACGTCATTTCAAACGCCAATTCAGAGGCGCGACGTGCATTAGGCGAGCCGCCTACGCCGGTGAGCCCGGGCGATCTGTTCGCCGGCGCATTAGTCCCGGGCCTCATGCTCGTCGGTCTCTATTTGACCTATTTGGCTGTCATTTCTTTGGTCAAACCCAGCTGGACGCCGGCGCGCGCCGCTGATGCGCAGGATGAAGATACGCCGCCGGCGTGGCGCACCGCCTTCGCCTTCGGCGCGCCCCTGGTTCTGATCATCGCCGTGCTCGGCTCGATTTTGGGCGGGCTCGCCTCGCCGACAGAAGCCGCAGCGGTCGGCGCAATCGGCGCTATCCTGATCGCCGGCGCCCGGATCCTGCTGGACCGCCCCAATTCGCAGCGCCACATCGCGCTGATCGCAGCCGGCGGCGCAGCTTTGCCTTTCTTGATTGTCCTATCGCAATTCTTCGATCTGCGCCTTGGGGGAGACGAAACGAAAACGGCCGCCGACCAAATCGCCCTTTGGGCCGCTTATCTTTTGTGCGCGCTTCTTGCGATGGGCGTGGCCGCGGCCTGTTGGGCTCTCGCCTCCGCGGATCGGCTGAAGGGATCGCTGACGTCGGCCGCGCAAGTCACTGCTATGGTTTTTCTCATTCTGATAGGCGCAGCGCTGTTTTCCATCGTGTTCCGCGGCTTTGGCGGGGATGAATTCGTCGCAGAATTGCTCAACGGCATTCCAGGCGGACTTTGGGGCGCGCTCGCCGCCACGATGTTGATGATGTTCGTGCTCGGCTTCTTTCTCGACTTTATGGAGATCACATTCGTGGTCGTCCCGCTGGTTGCGCCGCCGCTCATCATGATGGGCGCAGATCCCGTCTGGCTCGGCGTCTTGATGGCGATCAATCTGCAGACCAGCTTTTTGACGCCGCCTTTCGGCTTCGCTTTGTTTTACTTGAAAGGCGCAGCGCCCGAAGGATTGGAGACACCCGATATCTGGCGGGGCGCGATCCCATTCATCGGATTGCAGCTGATCGGACTCGCCGCCGTCGCGTCGTTTCCAGAACTGGTGTCGGTGCTACGCTAAAGCGCTTCGCCGTCCATCAGGGCATACCACGCCCACCATTTTATGGCGGGCCGCGTAAACAGAGCTTTGTCCATCAAGCGCGTCACGGAGAATAGCGGCTTATTCAGCTTCCGCATCGGCAAACGGTGCGCCATGATAAACGATAGCGGCGCTAATTGAACTTCACTTCAGGCGCAACAGACATATCCGCGCGCACCGCTTCGCCCAAATCGAAAAACTCTCGCGGCTCAAATCCCATGCCGCCGGCAAACAACATGGCGGGGAATTGCTCCAGCGCCGTGTTGTAGTCTCCCACCGCTGAATTGTAGAAGCGCCGCGCCGCCGCGATTTTATCTTCAATTTCGGACAATTCGTCTTGCAGCTTTCCGAAATTCTCATTCGCCTTTAAGTCCGGGTACGCCTCCGACAAAGCGAATAGTTTTCCCAGCGCGCCGGACAGCAAACCTTCCGCCTGCGCTGTCTGCTGAGGACCTGACGCGTTTAGCGCAGAATTACGAGCGTTGATGACGGCGTCCAATGTTTCTCGTTCGTGGGCCGCGTAGCCCTTCACGGTTTCAACCAAATTCGGCACGAGATTGCGTCGCTGTTTTAATTGAACGTCGATGTCGGCGAAAGCCTCATTACATTGTTGTCGTTTAGCGACGAGGCCGTTGTAGATGACGATGAAAATTAGGACGAGGAGCGCGATCGCCCCCAGTATAATGAAAATTGGATCCATTATGGCCCTCTCGACGCTTGCCTGCACGACGCCGACACACTAGCCGGCCTTTGCTTAGGGTGCAAAACGTCCGTTACGATTGAAGCCCTTCGGAGCCATGCGGCCTGCACTGGCGCGCTTTCCAGCCCATTCGCGCCACTCGGAGAAGCTGATATTGCGTCCGCCGCTATCGGTCCATGAGAACCCAGTTTCGGCGGAGAAAACAGCCACGTCGGCGAGCCCGCCGTCCTTATAGGATTGCAGCTTAACGCCTTTGCCGCGCGCCATTTCCGGCAAATCGTCAAGCGGGAAGAAGAGCAGTTTGCGATTGTCCCCGACGACTGCAACCATATCGCCCTCGCCCACCATCGGCGCGAACGTAAACTCGCCGCCTTCTGCTGGCGTCATGACAACTTTGCCGCCGCGCTTCATGGATACCAATTCGTCCTCCGCGACCACAAAACCATGGCCGGACGTGGTTGCGACCAGACGCTTAGCCCCCTCTGAGGGGGTGAGGATCTCTATGACGCTTTCGTCCTCCGGCAGATCGATTGACAATCGGATCGGCTCGCCATGGCCGCGCCCGCCGGGAAGCTTGTCAGCGCCCAAGGTGAAAGCTCGCCCACCGGACGCCAGCAGCACAATTTTGTCGGTCGTCTGGCACTCCAACATCAAAGCGAGTTCGTCGCCTTCCTTGAATTTCAGTTTGTCGAGATCCTGACCATGTCCCCGCAGCGCACGGATCCAGCCCATGGACGACAAGACCACGGTAATCGGCTCTTTGGGAACCAAGGCTTCCAGCGCCGCGTCCGCGTCGATCTCGATCGCTTCGCCAAAGGCTGAGCGACGACGACCAAGCTCTGTGGACGGATCAAACACTTCGCGCGCCGCTTTGAGCTGACGCTTCACCTCGGTCCATTGACGTCCCGTGCTGCCCAGCAATAGCACGAGTTTCTCACGCTCCGCCGAGAGCTTCTCATGCTCGCCGCGGATTTCGACTTCTTCCAGCTTACGCAAGGCGCGCAAGCGCATGTTCAAAATCGCGTCGGTTTGGATTTCGGTGAGGCCGAAGCGGTCCATCAGGGCTTCTTTGGGATAATCCTCGAAACGGATGATGCGGATCACCTCATCGATATTGAGATAGGCGATCAAATAGCCGTCGAGTACGTGAAGGCGCTTTTCGATCTTGTTAAGGCGGAATTGCGCACGGCGGACGATCACTTCCTGGCGGTGATCCAAATAGGCGCGCAGCACTTCGCGCAGCCCCATTACTTTTGGCACGCCGTGATCGAGCACATTCATATTGAGCGAGAACCGGCTTTCTAGATCCGACAATCTGAACAAGCTCGCCATCATGATTTCAGGATCGACCGTGCGAGATTTGGGCTCGAGCACAATGCGCACGTCTTCTGCGCTTTCATCCATAACATCGCCGAGGAGCGGCGCTTTTTTTGTCTCGATCAGTTCGGCCAAACGCTCAATCAGCTTGGATTTTTGGACCTGATAGGGAATTTCAGTAACGACGATACGCCATTGGCCGCGTGAAAGCTCCTCAAGCTCCCATTTGGCGCGCATTCGAAATCCGCCGCGGCCGGTTTCATACGCCTCTCGGATCGCCTCCTTCGGCTCCACAACAAGGCCGCCGGTTGGAAAATCGGGGCCAGGCATGATCTCTAAGAGCTCATCCAATTCAGCGCGCGGATTTTCCAACAGGTGGATTGCTGCATCGATAGCTTCTGCGGCGTTGTGCGGCGGAATAGAGGTCGCCATCCCAACTGCGATGCCGGATGCGCCGTTCGCGAGCAAATTCGGGAAGCCGGCGGCCAGTACGACGGGCTCATCATCGCCGCCATCATAGGTTTCTTTGAAATCGACCGCGTCTTCGTCCAGCCCTTCGAGCAAGAGTTCAGCCGCTTCGGTCAAGCGCGCTTCCGTGTAGCGCATGGCAGCGGCGCTGTCGCCGTCGACATTGCCGAAATTGCCCTGCCCATCGACCAGCGGGTAGCGCACGTTGAAATCCTGCGCCAAGCGGACCATCGCATCATAAATCGCCGTGTCGCCATGCGGGTGATATTTACCGATCACATCGCCAACGACGCGGGCGGATTTCTTGAACGCCCCAGCCGGATCCAGTTTCAGGCCGCGCATCGCGAACAACAATCGACGGTGGACCGGCTTCAGCCCATCGCGCGCATCCGGCAAGGCCCGCGAAGTGATGGTCGACAAGGCGTAGGCCAGATAGCGTTTGGAGAGCGCGTCATTGATCGGCTCTTCAATCACCCCGTCTTCGTCTGCAAATCTTTCGTCGCTCATGTCTTAGCGTCCTCGGTCTTTGCGTCTTCGGCCGTGTCGTTCTTCGACCCTAAAGAGAGTCGGCCCGCGCGTTCCAGCCGCTCAAGCATCAGATACCGCGCTTCAGGCAACGGCTTGTTCAGATCCCCAAACAAACGCCGGCCCATGAAATAACCGGTTAACGCAAACCCATTTGTTAGATCGTCCGGTCCAGGCGGCGCGCCGCTGGAGGTCAAAAACGCCGGCAAGGGCAGCAATTTGTGGAGATAGTCTTCGGCCTCCGAGCCCCGCACGGCGCGCCCTGTACGGGGGCTGACATGGGTTAGGCCGTCATTCGCGCCTGTCAGTGCGCAGCGGTCCAGATCCAGGCCATAGCCCAGCGCGCCGAGCAGCCCGATCTCCCAGCGGATAAAGAGCGCCGGCCAAATGTCGGGATCCGCCAGATTGTCGAGGAGCACTTCCGCCGCTTCATAAAGGCCAGGCTTCGGTTCTGCTTCCGGGGCGGCTTCCTTCAAGATCGAGACGGCGGCGGCTAAGCCTGCAAGCGCCAAAGGGTCCGAGAAGAGGCGCGAGGCGCGTTCCATCTGCGGCTCTGCGACCGAGAAATGACCCAATTGCTCTTCCAAACGGCCGCGCCAGGCGACGTGCAGCGTATTGCCTGGCTCAATCAAGCCGCGCTTGCGTTTCCCTGCGCCGCCATAGACCAAACCCGCCGCGCGGCCGCGCGTTCGACCGAACACGTCCAGAATGGCGTCATTCTCGCCAAACCGCCGAACGCCGAGGGCGATCACATCATCTTCCCATTCCGCCATAGCCATGGGTTAACGCGCATCGCGAGGCGCGCAAAG
Source organism: Pseudomonadota bacterium (assembly GCA_039026555.1). Classification (GTDB taxonomy): domain Bacteria; phylum Pseudomonadota; class Alphaproteobacteria; order Caulobacterales; family Hyphomonadaceae; genus JBCCMB01. The sequence continues at coordinate 27,180 of JBCCMB010000009.1, read as the reverse complement.
CCCGCAATGCGGATCAGTTAGGGCGTTTGCGTTCGCCGGAAGGCTTATTCCAACCGGTCTGGATCCGCACTAAGGGCAGATACATGAATTTCGGCAAAGCGTAGATCGCTTTCAGCATCCACGTGAACCGTCTCGGAAAGGTGCGTTCAAATCCGCCCTGCATAACTGCGTCGGCGATACGCATCGCCGCCTCAGACGGCTGAATCATAAAGGGTTTGGGGAATGTATTGTCGTCTTGAGCCGGCGTTTCCACAAAGCCGGGCGTCGACAAGGAAATCCCGACGCCATCGCGCTCAAGCTCAATCTTCAAGCATTCCGCCATATTGATCAGCGCCGCTTTCGACGCGCCATACGCCGATGCGGTCGGCATGCCGCCAAATCCGGTCGCAGAAGAGACGAAATGCACATGGCCCTCATGCCGCCAGCTCATATCCGGCAGCACTTCTTCCATCAAATGCGCCGCGCCGATCACATTGATGTCGAATGTGCGCTTAAATAGTGTCGCCGAAAAATGCGGCGCTTCGATCGGCAAATAGACGCCAGCATTAGAGACCACTAAGCCGATCTTGCCGAAGCGCGCACGGATAGCTTCCGCCGCATCCTTTACGCTCTTTCGATCGGCGACATCGCAGGGGACCGGAAAAATATCGCCGGGCCCCGCCAGCGCCAATTCTTGCAGCTTATCCTCGGACCGCGCGCTTGCAGCCACTTTCCAGCCGCGCCGCGTCAGCTCTCGGCATAATTCATAGCCGATGCCGGAACTTGCTCCGGTCACCCACGCGCAGCCATGCTCGGGCGAAGCGGGTCGTCGCGCCATAACCGTCTCCTGTTGGCGACCGAACAGGGCTAGCCCTGCAAACTAGGCTTCAGACGACGCGTCCGCAGCTTTGAGCACGTATTCCACCTTCTGACCTCGGGCTTCGAACGCGCACTTTACCCATCGGCCGTCAGCGTCGTACCACAAAAGCACATCAAGATCCGACTTCAACAAATACTTGCCCGCCTCGATGGTTTCGTTCGCCGCTTCGATAGTTTCCAATCCCAAATACTCAACTTCAACCGGCAGAAGTTCGCCTGTTTCCGTCGACAGGATCTCTTCCCCGTTCAATTGGCGCTTGTTCCAATGGCTGGACGGGATGAGATCCAAAGGCGCAGCGCCGTCAAACGCGCTTCCGTCGATCTGAAGCGCGTCTCCTACGATCTCCGCCTCGACCATAAGGTCATCGCCATCTTTCCGCGTACGGCCGGACAGCGTCATCAACTGACCGTCGCGCCAGGTTTCGGTCGATCCGTGCGCGTATTGGAAAGGCGTGAACGGGCCGACTTTGACCTTAAGGGAGATGTCTGTCTTTACGGTTAGCTTATCCCCGTCATGATCGAAAGTGACGGTATGGTCGCCAAAGGGCTTCCCATTACGAAGCACTTCAAACGTCAGCGAATCGCCATCCGCGGGCGTCCACGCTTCGTCGGCTGACGCAACGGATCCGCAAAGCGCCGCCGCCGCTGCTAGGATTTTCACGAGACTGGTTATCATCCCGCTCTCCTTCTCTACGCCTCCCCAAGACACGTAGTTTTTATGCTCTGAGACGCAGTGCGCCAAATAATCGGGACAACAAGGGCCGAGGCGGCTCCGTAGCTACAAAACAAATGCAGGGCTTATCGCCAAGCGCGCGTGGTTTGTGATGATGACCGGGCTCGCCGAAGACAATGTCTCCGCGCTCATAAAGACCGTATTCGTCCGCAAACGCACCCTCCAAAACAACAGTCACGTCGCGGCGAGAATGCCCGTGGCGCGGCGCGGAGGTTCCTGGATCCAGTCTCAGCAAGGTTGCATTGGGCAGACCTGCGTCAGATATCCTTGCGCCCCAAAAGCTGCGCCGCCATTTCCGGTCGGTCAGATCTCCGGATAGAAAGCCATGCGGGGTTTCGGTCGCTTCTTGATCTTCGCCGATAATGTCCAAGCGGTGCGGCTGACCAAAATCTGCGCACTGTTCTTCCAACAGCGCGCCGCCGAGCGCATCCCAAACCGCCGAGGTTCCCGCGCCCTCGTCCGAAAGCGCGATATGCAAATCCGCCGCAGCGGCCTCCGCCGGCGACAAGGCGCCAGCGGCTCGGTCCATCATAAAAGATGTGTATGTGTTTGTTTCTTGCAGCATGCGTCAGTGTCAAAGTCGTTTCTACCCCATACGCATGTTAGTGGGGGCCGGATCATAATTTTCTGCAATTGATCCAGGCAGTTCGCCCGCCTAGGGTCATCTAGCGCGCCGCTCGCGCGAATCTCATGGAAGGTTATGCATGTCCGCTTACGCAAGCGTCGTCGACGCGATCGGAAACACGCCGCTGATCCGCCTCAACAAAGTGTCGGAGCTCACCGGATGCGAAATTCTAGGCAAGGCGGAATTTTTAAACCCCGGACAATCGGTGAAAGACCGCGCAGCCCTTGGCATCATACGCGACGCCGAGGCGTCAGGCGCGCTCAAGCCGGGTGGAACGATAGTCGAAGGTACGGCGGGAAACACGGGTATCGGATTGGCTGTCGTCGGCAACGCGCTCGGTTATAAAAGCGTCATTGTCTTTCCCCGCACGCAATCACAAGAAAAAAAAGACGCAATCCGGTTGCTCGGCGCGAAATTGGTCGAGGTTGACGCAGTCCCTTACGCTAACCCCAATCATTATGCGCGCTATTCCGGCCGCCTAGCCGAGGAGTTGAACTACAGCGAGCCCAATGGCGCCATTTGGGCGAACCAATTCGACAATATCGCCAATCGCAAGGCGCATTATGAAACGACAGGCCCGGAAATCTGGGAACAGACCGAGGGTAAAGTGGACGCATTCACCTGCGCGGTAGGCTCAGGAGGCACGCTGGGTGGGGTGTCCATGGCGCTGAAAGAACGCAATCCGAACGTCCGCATCGCCCTCTCCGATCCCGGCGGCGCGGCGCTTTACGGCTATTACAAGCATGGCGAACTCAAAGCCGAAGGCACTTCTATCACAGAGGGCATCGGCCAGTCTCGAATCACCGCAAATTTGGAAGGCGTCATTATCGACGACGCGTATCGGATTACGGATGATGAAGCGCTCGCCATCTTATATGATCTGACAATGGAAGAAGGTCTGTGCCTGGGTGGATCGGCGGGCGTCAATATCGCCGGCGCCGTCAGATTGGCCAAAGATATGGGACCGGGCCACACCATCGTGACGATCTTGTGCGATTATGGAAATCGATATCAATCAAAGCTCTACAATCCTGAATTTTTGAGGGAAAAGAGCCTGCCAACGCCGCCATGGATGGAGACTTAAGTAATGGCGAAAACATCCTCCTTTGAAAGCCCGATGGTCAGCGCAAAATGGCTGGTGGATCATATGTCCGCGCCTGATCTGCGCATTGTCGACGCCACGTGGTTCGCCCCATTTTTGAACCCCGAAAAAACGGGCGAAGAAGCCTATATGGAACGTCACATCCCGGGAGCGCGTTTCTTCGACATCGACGAAATCGCAGATGAGGCGAGCGATTTCCCGCATATGCTCCCATCGCCAGAAAAATTCGCCTCGCGTGTCAAGCGCATGGGGATCGGCGATGGTCACAGGGTCATATGCTATGATCAAAACGGCTATTTCGCGTCGGCCCGCACCTGGTGGATGTTCCGCGTGATGGGACATTCGGACGTAGCGGTTTTGGACGGCGGGCTGGACGCCTGGATCGCAGAGGGCGGGGAGTTAGAAGACTTGCCGCCGGTTCGCGCCGATGAGCGGCATTTCACCGTCCGCACGCGTTATGATCTGTTTCGCACGCTTCCTAAGATGCAGTCCCTTGTCGACGCCGGTGCGACGCAAATTCTAGATGCGCGACCTGAAGGACGCTTCACCGGCGAAGCGCCAGAACCGCGTGAAGGTTTAGCGTCAGGGCATATGCCCGGCGCGCTTAATCTGCCGCACGGCGCTATTATCGGCGAGGACGGAAAGTTGAAAGACGAAAAAGCCCTTGAGGCGGCGTTTGCGGCCGCTGGCCTGAATCTCGACAAGCCCATCGTCACCACGTGCGGATCGGGCGTCTCCGCCGCTGTCTTGGCGCTCGGCCTGGCCGCGATCGGCCGCGACGATGCGTCGGTCTATGACGGATCCTGGTCCGAATGGGCGGCGACTAAAGACGCCGCGATAGCGGTCGTAGGTTAAACCAATGACAAAAACGCCGCGCCGAACGCTGGATACGCGATTGGTGCGTGCAGGCTCCGATCCAAAAAAATTCGACGGCGCGGTGAATCCTCCGCCGCAACGCGCATCCACCGTTTTGATGCCAACCGCCGAAGAGCTCTATGCGCCAGGCGTCAAAACCTATGGCCTGGTCGGCATGGCCGCGCATGACGCGCTGAAATCCGCCCTCTGTGAAATGGAAGACGCACGCGACTGCCTTCTGACGGCGTCGGGACTTATCGCTTGCACGCTGCCGATTTTCGCGCTTGCCGGCGCGGGCGGCCATATCCTCGTTACAGACAGCGTTTATGGCCCAACGCGGCGCTATTGTGATCGCTCGTTAAAGCGCTGGGGCTGTGAGACCGAATATTTCGATCCTGATATCGGCGCCGGGATTGAAGCGCTCATCAGACCCGAAACGCAGCTCATCTTCCTCGAAAGCCCAGGATCGCTGACCTTTGAAATACAAGACACGCCCGCGATCACAGAAATCGCTCGCAAGCATGGCGTACCCACGGCGCTGGACAACACTTGGGGCGCCGGCGTCTATTACAAACCTCTAGATCTTGGCGTTGACGTGTCCATTCACGCGACGACCAAATACCCCGCGGGTCATTCTGATGTGCTTTCCGGTGCGATTTTAACGCGCGATCCATTGATCGGCGCGCGTATCGCCCAAGCATCTACAGATCTCGGCATGATGGTGTCGGCCGAAGACGCTTATCTAACTTTGCGCGGACTGCGCACCATGATGACGCGCCTTCGCCAGCATGAAGCATCCGCATATGACGTCGCCGATTGGCTGGCGGCGCGTCCGGAAGTTGATCGGATACTCCATCCAGGCCGGCCCGACGATCCTTATCATGCGCTTTGGAAGCGCGACTTCACGGGGTCAGCCGGACTATTCGGCATGGTTTTGAAACCTTGCGATGAGGCGCAAGTCTTAGCGTTCCTCAACGCGCTCACACTTTTCGGCCTGGGCTTCTCCTGGGGCGGCTATGAGAGCCTGGCTATTCATTGCGACCCGCAATTGGATCGAACGCTTGGACGCCCGGATTTCGCCGGCCCGCTATTGCGCTTTAGCATCGGATTGGAAAGCCCGACCGATCTGAAAGCAGATTTGGCGAACGCGTTTGAGGCGTCCGGCATTAGGGCTTGACCTTGCATTCGTAAAGACGATGGTGTCGCCGTATTTGAAAGTGCAACCGGCGTGCAAATTTTCTTCGAGCGCGATGGTCAGCCTATGATCGGCATGGAAAAATGGCATGGTGACCTTTATCACCTCGCCATGCTGCTGCTTGTGATCGCCGTATCCTAGATCGCGTATCACATCATCGAGGCGCCTGCGCGGGATGCTGCGCGGAGACTTCTGACCTCTAAAAATGCGAACCGGGCAAGCCAAGAGCCCGGCGACGCCCCGCTCGACCTGCCCGCGTCTCGCTAGCTCTCGCCGTCGGCGAGGCCGCGCGCCCGCAACAAAGGCTCGATGGACGGATCTGCGCCTCTGAAACGCCGATAAAGTTCGTCCGCCTCCATGATGCCACCGGCCTCGTATACCCATTCCTGCAAGCGCGCCGCCGCAGCGGGATCAAAGATATCGCCGGCTTCTAGGAAGGCGTCGAAACCGTCGGCGTCCAAAATTTCAGACCACAGATAAGAGTAATATCCGGCCGAATAGCCGCCCGCGAAAATATGCGAAAAGTATTGGGAGCGATAGCGCGGCTCGATTTCATTGAGCAATCCATATTCCGCCAGCACTTCTCTTTCAAACGCGCGAACGTCAGTGATCGCCGCCGCCTGTTGCGAGTTCAACATATGCCAGCGCATATCCAGCAAGGACGCGGCGATAAACTCTGTCGTCTTGAAACCTTGATTATGATTGGCGGCCTCGAGCAATTTCTCCACCAATTCGTTGGGAATGGGTTCTCCCGTTTCGTGATGTTTCGCGTAATCGGCCAGCATCTCGCTTTGGCTGGCCCAGTGCTCCAAGATCTGCGCCGGAAACTCCGTATAGTCGCGTGGGCCGCTAACGCCGGAGTAGAATGGGTATTTTTGCGTCGTCATGAGCCCGTGAAGCGCATGTCCGAACTCATGGAATAGGGTTTCAACCTCACCAAAACTCATGAGCGCCGGCGCATCCTGTTCCGGCGTAATCATGTTGAGGTTGTTGGTGACGATAGGCCGGATCTCGACATCATCGATATCGCTGGCGTCCCGGTAAGTGCTCATCCAAGCGCCGCCGCGTTTCGTGTCGCGGGCGAACATATCCATCATGAATAAGCCGAGATGCTCGCCTTCAGCGTTTTTGACGTCGAAGGAGACGACTTCGGGGTTCCAGGCCTCAACATCGACTTCTTCAAATGTCACGCCGAACAACTTCGTCGCCATGTCGAATGCGCCCTGACGCACATTCTCCAATTGGAAATAGGGTTTCAGCAGCGCGCTATCGAAAGCGTATTTCTCAGCACGGACGCGTTCGGACAAATGCCACCAATCATGGCCTTCGACGACATATTCATCGCCGACCAGCGCCTGCATATCGTCCAATTCTTGCTTGGCGCGCGCTAAGCCCGGCTCCCAAACGCGCAGCAAGAAATCCATGGCGTTTTCGGGCGTTTTCGCCATACGCGTTTCAAGTTGGAAATGCGCGTGGCTCACATAGCCCAAGAGCTCGGCGCGCTCGGCGCGGAGACGGACAATCTCTAAGATAACGTCGCTATTGTCGCTTTCGCCGCCGTTTGCGCCGCGCAGACGATAGCCGTCAAACAATTTAGCGCGCAGTTCGCGATCCTCCGCCTGCGCCATAAAATTCTCAAAGACGGAGCGGTTTAGTCCAAACGCCCAAGCGTCCTCGAGGCCGGCGGCCTCTGCCGCCGACTTCCCGGCCGCCTTCATCGCGTCGGACAGACCCGCTAGTCGGGTAGGATCGGTGACGACGAGCTGGAAGCTCTTGGTCTCTTTCAATAGGTTCTGCGCAAACTGCGTGTTTAGGGTCGCAATGCGCGTATTGATCTCTTTGATCCGCGATTTGGCTTCCGCGTCCGCAGCCGCGCCTTTACGCACGAATTCGCGATGATAGAGTTCAACAAGGCGCGCATCTTCCGGCGCCAGGCCCTCTTGCGCGTCATAAACAGCCTGCACGCGCGCGAACAAACGATCGTCTAGAAAGGGCGCATCGACCTCGCGCGTGAAGGCGGGGGTCAATTCCACATCCAATTCTTGCAGGGTCGGGTTGGTGTCCGTGTTTGTGACGTTGAAAAAGACGCCGCCCACGCGCTTAAGCGCGCCTCCCGCCTGCTCCATCGCAACAATCGTGTTTTCGAAGGTCGGCGCATCATCTAAGGATGCAATCGCTTCCAACTCTTCGCGATACTCAGCGACGGCGGCGTCGAAAGCCGGTTTGTAATCTTCATCGGAAATCGCGCTGAAAGGCGGCGTTGCATAGGTCCCGGGCCATTCCGTTATCAAGGGATTTTCAGCCTCGACGGCCGCGCTCGCCTGTCCGTCCGTTGACGACGGTGTTTCAGCCGCACCGCACCCCCAAGCCAACGCGCCTGCTGCGCATGCAATGATCAAACGCGCTTTAAAAGACACGGACGGATTGCTCATTCAGTTGCTCCCAGTTCGAACAAATCCCAGCCGGGACGACGCCAGCCAATAGAATCACACTGAATATAGGAGAATCTCGGAAAGGTACGAGCGCTTGGGCGCCTTCAATGCAGCGGCAGGCAAATGCGCCTAGCTCGCGGGCGCCAATCTCGGCTCGATCATCTCTTCCAGCGGCAGCGAGGCGGCGACGTCCATCATCAAAGATTTCAGCCACATGGCGCCTGGATCCGTGTTCAAACGCCGGCTCCAGTACAAATGCAGATGAAAACTGGGGATCTCGAGCGGCGGCGACGCGATTACGACGCCACCCTTGCCCACATAGCGGCGCGCCAAACGGCTGGGCGATAGGGCCACAAGATCCGTATCTCTCACCGTTTCGGCGATCGATGTATGGTGCGCGGAGGTTAGGCCGACCCTGCGCCGCAAACCGTGATCGGCCAACATATCGTCCACCTGCGTGCGCGCATCCCCACGTTGAGAAAATGTGACATGGGTCATGTTCGCATACGTCTCTAAGTCCATAGACGCGCCCGCCTGCGGATGCCCCTCACGCATAATCAGCACGAAACGCTCCTCAATGATGGGCGCGATAGCGATGCGTTTTGGAGCCTCCGGCATGTTGGGGGCGACCATGAAGTCCAGATCGCCGCCATCGACGGCGTCGAGGCCCGCCTCCGCCAGTCCATGAACGATGCGCAAATCCACACGCGGCGCCTCCGCCAGCAGCCTTTGCATCAGAGGCGGCAAAACCACATGATCGAAATAATCAGCCGATCCGATCCGAAACACGCGTTCCGAGGTTTTTGGATCAAAGCTGTCATGCGGCGCCAGCGTACGTTCGACATGATGCAACGCGCGTCTTACGTCGAGTGCGATTTCGCGGCAGCGTTCCGTCGGCTCCACGCCGCTGGGCGTGCGGATAAAAAGCTCATCGCCAAATGTCTCGCGCAAGCGGCCAAGCGCATTTGAGACGGCTGGCTGGGTCACATTCAATCGCTGCGCCGCTCGGGTTACGCTGCGCTCGCGCCAAAGCGCGTCAAACGTGTTTAACAGATTGAGATCGAAGCGTTTTTGCATCGCCACGCGCAGCCCCTTATCAGACCAGCGCGAAGCGCGCCTAAACTCTAGGTAGGCGCCCGACAGCTCGAAGCCAACTTTATCCCATGATTATCTCTACCGGGGCTAAGCGTCTTCGGGCATGATACTGCGCCCGCTATTACGGTTGAATTTGAACGCCAAACTGGCCGCCAACCCCGCCAATTTGGGATCGCGCGCCAACCAACACGTCCACAAATCCAAGTTTGGGAGACGCCGCGATTTCAACCGCGCAATCTGCGCCTAGTGGCGGAAGATGGCGTATTTTTCAGATTGTCTGCGCGCCGCGACCCAGGCCTCGCCAAAGCGGCGAGTGATTTCGACTTGGTTTAAGCCCGTCGCAGTAAGCCAAAGCGCAGGCGACACGCTTAAATGTTAGAACTTTTCCGTTCTTGAACTTTCGAGGTGGCGCGTTCGTACAACATGTCGATCAGCTGGCTCGGCGTTTTGCCACGCAAGTCTACCGACGTCGCCAGATTATTCTCTCGCAAAACGCGCTTAAGCTGCGACGCCTTCATCGGCGAATAAACCGAGTAAAACCGCGTTTTCGACCCATCCGCCAACACATAAGGATTGGACACATCCCCCTTCGTCTCATCGTCGAACACGACTTGGGCGCCCAAAGCTTTCACCAATCGGCTCGCAAGCTTTGGGTTGGATCGAACCTCTTCACGCAATTCGTCGAAGAAGCGGTCCAGATACGCAATCGCGTCTAGTCTCGGATCTTCTTCCATGTCCTGCCCGTTCTTTGAGTCAAGAAATCCGTAAATCGCTCGGCGAGGCGTCTGACGTCGCCTTTGACGCCGCCATACTTTCCACGGAACGTATTGTAGCTGTCCGGCGCCGGACGATCCATTGCATTTAGAACATGCACTGATTCTGGAATGGTCGGCCCAAACCATCGATCTTTTAGATAGATCTCTTTGAGTTCCGTCTGTACTTGCCGCGCATAGCTGGTGTTGCGGAAGCGCGTAATGATCACAAAATTACGGCGTGGCAGATCGGGGGCGAAATTCGCGCCGACCCAATCTGAAAATTGCTTCGTACCCCATGTGGAGACAGCGTCCGCGATTGTCGGCATGACATAAACATCGGCCATGGCCAGCCCGGCGCGCGACAGGGGCGACAAATGCGGCGGGCAATCCAACAAAATCACGTCATAGAGCGGCATCAAGGTCTCAAAGGCGGCGCGAAAATGCGTCTCCAGCGCTTTCGCCAGCGTCGTCGGCGTGCCGGCTTTGGAATACCAATCTTCTTCGAGGGTTAGTTCTTGGAGACGAAGCTGCGGATGCGATGGGAGAGACGCAATCCATCCGCGACGCTCATCTTGTTCTTCGGCGAGACGCAACTCCTCCAAGGTCACGGCGTTCGGCATGATAAAGGGCGCCGCATCCGGCGTTTCACCATTGATGAATTGGTTGATGAGATGATGCGCGCCCTTGCCCTGTTCGGACGCCGCCTGCACGCCGCGCTCCGTCAAAAGAATTTGCGACGAGTTCGCTTGCGCGTCCAAATCGATCACCAACACGTTCAGCCCGTAAAAATAGGCCAAACTGTCGGCGAGCATCACCGTTGTCGTCGATTTCCCGACGCCGCCTTTCAGATTAGCGACCGCCACGATCGTCGCCGTCATGCACGCCTCCAACGCGTCTCCAAAAATCGCCGAGGCCTTATAGCCGACAGACACGATCGTGTCCGCATCGATCGCATAACTCTACTCCCCAATATCACGTCGCTTACCAACACAAGTCGCGGTGCGACGAGACAACCTCGCGCCTTGGTCTTAGATCAAACCGTCCGTGAGCGCCATTCTTGATCGCGCATACATGCAAAACGCAAACCTATTCGCTGAAATCGGCGCGTCTGAGGGCTTTGGTTCCTTGCGGATGCAGGCTAGAACGCAGCCGGCTTTGCGCAAGCGCAAGATGAAGGGGAGGCGCAAGTGGGTGCTCAGGATTTAAAGACCCGCGCCGAAAAAGCGCGCGCATGGATGCTGGATGCGTCCTTCCCACTCTGGGCGGAAGCCGGCGTCGATCCGCGCGGCGGGTTTTATGAGCGCTTAGACTTAGACGGCCGCCCGATAAAGGATGCGGACAGCCGCGTTCGCGTCCAAGCGCGGCAGACGTTTTCCTTTGTTCTTGCGAACCAATTGAACTGGCGGCGCGACCGAAGCGAGGATTTAGCGCGAATGGGCGTGGCGACACTGCTAACGGCGTGTCGACGCGAAGACAACCTCTTTGGGCGGCGCTTCGCCCCCGGGCGCGGTCTGGCGGACGCGACCGCGGATTTATACGACGCTGCTTTTTCACTGCTCGCCGTGTCCGCCGCCGCCAAGCAATTGGGCGATCCAAACCATGTCGCGGCGGCGCGCGAGATTGCGGAGGCGGTTGAGTCGCATTTGGCCCGACCGCGCGAAGAAGGGGGCTATTGCGAACATCTGCCGGCGCCGGAACGCCGCGAACAAAATCCGCATATGCATTATCTGGAGGCGTGTCTGGCGCATTTCGAAGCGGGCGGCGGCGACCAGGCGATGGATCGTGCGCGTCGGATCCAAAATCTTATGGAAACTTGCTTCCGCGACGAGGACTCGGGCGCACTACGCGAGACCTTTACGCCGGATTGGCGGTCTTGGTCCGATGATCGCTATGAGGCGGGACATCAATACGAATGGGTTTGGCTGTTGGCGGAGACAGCGCGTTTGTCCGGCGCGAGCTTATCGCCCGCGTCTGATGCGCTGTACGCCGCCGCCTTGCGGTTCACAGATGAGGATGGGCGCATTCGCCTCTCGCACACGCTAGAAGGAGACATACGCGAAGACGTCAGGCGCACTTGGTCGCTAACCGAAGCGCTTAAGGCCCATATCGCCCGCCTTGAAGCGGGAGATGAAAACGCCCCAGTTCGCGCGGCGCAGACGTTTGATTTGATTTGGGACGACCATCTGGCGCCCGCTATCGAGGGCGGTTGGATCGATAAGTATGATGAGGCGGGCGAACCGATAAGCACGGACATGCCCGCCAGCACGGGCTATCACCTCTATCTCGCCTTTGACGAACTCATTCGGATCGCCGGATAGCGCCATGTCCGAGATCACGATCGCTATCACGCAAATGTCCTGCACTGGCGACACCAAGGAAAATACTGCGAAAGCCGAGGATTTGGTGCGGCAGGCTGCGGATGAAGGCGCAGACTTGGTACTTCTGCCGGAATTGTTCGAAACGCCCTATTTCTGCATCGACCAGGACCCGAAACATTTTGGGCGCGCACACATCGCCGACAACAACCCGCTCATCCCGCGCTTTCAGAAACTCGCCGCTGAACTCAATGTCGTTTTGCCAGTGTCCTATTTCGAACGCGCCGGGAATGCGCGCTTCAATTCGGTCAATATGATCGATGCGGACGGTTCAATCGCCGGCAGATATCGAAAATCACACATCCCGCAAAACCCCGGCTATGAGGAGAAATATTATTTCTCACCGGGGGATACGGGCTTTCAAGCGCTGCAAACGCGGATTGGACGTGTCGGCTGCGGCATATGCTGGGATCAATGGTTCCCTGAAACGGCCCGCGCTATGGCGCTGAAGGGCGCCGAGATCTTGCTCTTTCCCACGGCAATAGGATCAGAACCCTCAGATCCCGAGACCGACAGCGCCGCGCATTGGCGACGGGTGATGCAAGGCCATGCCGGCGCGAACTTCATGCCTCTGGCGGCGTCCAATCGCGTTGGGACGGAGACCTCTGACGACCGGTCCATCACATTTTATGGAACCTCATTTATCGCGGATCATACCGGCGCGATCATCGTCGACATGGACCGAACCGAGGAGGGCGTAGCAACCGCCAGCTTTGACTTGGACGCGATCAGATCCTACCGAGATGATTGGGGCGTCTTCCGCGACAGACGGCCAGATCTTTATGGCGCGATCGGATCTTTAGACGCGTCCTAGCGTCATGCGGATGACGCGCTAGGGCGTCTATAGTTTCCAGTTTGGCGCGCCGCCCGCCCAAATCCTCGTCTCGTCGTTAACGCCTTGCTCACGTGTTGACGCGATCCTCACCTCGCAAACAGGGCGACCACCGCCCTGGGGGACATGGGTATGGACAAGTTCGAACTTCTGGCGCGCCGCTATTGCGCCTTTCTGGGCGAAGACCCGGACGACACGATTGAAGGCCTTCCTGTTTGGCGCATCGCGCTCGCGGACTTAGAGGCGGCTATCAACGCGTTAGACACTTTCGGCATTGATGTACGCGAACCCTTCAAGGACGTACCTGACCCCGACATTCACGCGCCTAAGCGCCCAAAACCCAAAATCACCCGCGTTGCTTAGGATTTGACGCGTCGTCGTCATCCTCCCCAATCATATCGCGAATAATTTGCGCAACTTGCCGAATATTGTTGCGATCCTTTTCTTTCGCAACTTCATCTAATTCGCGATTTGTCACCAAATCCGGATGCCGTTTCGCGCGATTGTCGCGGACCTCGCCATAGGTCCAGCCGTTTAATGTGCGGTCAATCGCCCAGCGGCGATGTTCTAACGCGCCTAATCGATCGAGCCGCACGGGATCATCAAGCGGCAGCTCATCAGCGGCCGGCGGCAAATCGCCAGGGCGATGCGGTTGGCCGGCCTCGTCCCCATCCTCCAGCCAACGCCCTAGGGCGAACCCTGCGGCGTCCAACTTCGCGCGAGCATGCGCAACCGATCGACGATTGGCGACGCGGAATTCTTCGCTCAGCAAGGGCCAAGGTTGCTGGGACGGCGCAAGCTTGGATTTGTCCTTTACGTCCAACGCGCCCGTTAAGCGGCGATACCCCTCATGAAAGGTCTCTGCGTGCTTGTCGATATGGTCGGTCAGAAGATCCGCGCCGTCTAAGGCGTCGCGCCAATCGCCAAATGGAATAAGCGCAAGATCCGCCGCGAGTACGCGCTCGCCAGGTTTGGCTTGAGGCGCATCGTGGGTCGGGCTTCGTCCCACAAGGCCGGGGCCGGATTTATAGCGCCGCAGGCCGGAGCCGGAGGCTCCGCGCACAAAGATCGGCGCACGAAACAAACCCAGACGTTCCGCGCGGTCGCGCAAGCCCACACCGGTCCTCAATGGATAATCATCCTCGCTGACCGCAACATAAACCCCGCACGCCTCACATCGCTTGGCGCGCGCCAAAAAGGCTGCCTCCACTGTCGGATCGCTCTCAAGCAGCGAGCCCTGGAGGAATTGAACGTCGGCATAGCCTTCCAGCCCAGGATGCCGCGCTTCGAACTCCGCCTTCAATCGATCAGCCTGCGGATCGATAATGGTCGCCATCATGGCTTCAGGCTTTTCAGCAATGCTGGTGACGAGGAATTCCCGCAGCAGCGCTTGCCCCAAAGAGCCAAATCCGACGATGATGATGTGCTGCGCCGGCGCGCCATACGCCCGCGCCAACAAATAGGGCGGATGCGCCAACATGACGTGCCGCGCGGCGCCGCTGACATAGGAGAAGGGGCGTAATCGCGCCGCCGGATCGGCCCGGCTCAATCGCTCGTGCAGCCACGGATCGGCGATATGAACGATGACGTCGATATCCGGATACCGCATCGCGGCGGCCTGGGCGGTGGTCCAAGCTAATGCGTCGCGACCTTCGCCAACCACGATGCGTCGGGCGCGTCCTGCGCCGGCGCGCTGCAATTGGTCCATGAGATCGCCACGCCGTATCATCACGGCCGAACGATCCAATCGCGCCGCCAGCGTCTCCGAGACATGGGTCGACAATCGCCCGGGCGCCGCGTCGCAATAGTGTAACGCCGCTTCTCCGTCGCCGATCACAACATCATGGCGCGAACGGGCCCGCAGCAGAAGTTCGGATGCGCGCTCACCCGCCGTGAACAAGACGATCCGCCCGGCCATGAGAAGGAAAAACCCGCCGCCCAGATACCGCGACGCCAGCAAGAAGGGTGTGTCGACGGTGATCGTTTTGGCCGAATACATGTCGGAAAAGAAGATCGATTTGAGGCCTCGAAACAGCGCATCGACGACCCCTAGCGCGCCTCTTTGCGCGTCAGGCTCGATCCACCAGCCATAGGCGCCGCTGGCGACCGCCGCGAGACCTAAAAGGCCCGCTAAGATCCAAAAGAAGAAGACCGCACGCCGTCTAAAAATGGGCTCTATCCAGCGCAGAAAAACCCGCAATGCCATTCTGCGCGTCGCTCCCCGTGCCAAAACCAGCCGAATTGACCGGCTGGCGAGGAAAGCCATTTGAAAAGCTTTGTCTCCCTCGCCCTGAGACGTCACCCTAACGACGTTCTTGCGGGCGACAAGCCGCGTCGCGCCGCTTCCGCCGCGCTTCGGCCCTACTCCCGACCGAATCGCCGTGCTAAAGATTAAGCAGAGATTAAATCTTAGGGGACCGTAAGATGGCTCGGGGAACACGAAAATCAGCGAATTTTCGACCGATACTGATCGGTGAACCCGGCGTGAAATATCGCCAGGAAGAGCATTATTTTTCCCTCGTCCTGAAGGCTGTTCACGTGCCCGGAAAGGTGCTGAACACATCGAAATTCGCACCCGTCGTCTGGGTCCAGGTTAAGCAGAACTATATCGGCGACCAGAACAAATTGGGCGGCTTCTTCCCAACCAATGACGACGGCGCGCCCGAATTCGCCCGTGCTGACAAACTTCACGTGGTCGATCGTCAACTGACGCCGCGCCTCGTCTATCGCGACGAATTGGGTTTGGATGTCACGCTGGGCGCGATCAAGCAAAAGGACTATTTGTCCGACGCGCTTAAAGTCGCGGCGGATTTGTCGAAACTGCCGGCCGTCGGCTTTCTCAGCGCCGCCGCGCCGCTTCTGGACAGCGCCAATCCGGTGCCGCAGGTGGCCGAAACCATCACTGAAGGCTTGGATCGTTTACTGGACCAAAACGGCCTGCAATCGCTTGGAGAGGTGCGCCAAACGCTGCGTGCGCCGGTCATGAGCGGGCTCTATGCGTTTACGGACAGCCACGCCAAACAAGAAAACCTGTCTTTCGACACGTCGACCTCGCAATTGATGACATCCAAAGGCCCGATGAAATCGGCTTACGCCGTGGTGGAATTCCGATGTGAAGAATTCCGTCCTGATTGGTCGGCCCTGCCAGATCTGAACGCTGCGTGGCGGCGTATCCAGGAGGACGCCCACACGGGCGATATTTCCGGCGCGATGGAGCATTTCCGGGTGACGGCGTTGACCTCGCCCGACCTCGTGCCCGCCGACGCGGAACGCATCATCAACGCGGCCAAGCGCAAATTCGCGGCGTTCATGACGGGCGAAGAGAGCTTCTTCTTTGAAACCGTGTCGGGTCTTGGCGACGCGCTGGCGAGTTTTGTCAACGGCTCAGAAATAGCCGAGGCGTCGGACGATAGCGGCGAAGAATCCGTTATAATGGCGGCCGGCGTTTCAGCCGTCGCGGGCCGCGCGGCCACCGCCGGCGTGCCGGTCGGCGCGTTCGCCCGCGCGCTCGAATTGGTGCTGGAGCACGAGGGCGGGTTTGTCGACCACCCCGACGATCCCGGCGGCGCCACCAATCGCGGCGTAACGCAAAAAACCTATGACCGCTATCGCGACAAGCTGGGGCTCGCCCGCCGGACTGTTCGCAACATCACCGACAGTGAGATCGAAGAGATCTATTTCGCCGGCTATTGGCAGCCCGCCCGCTGCCCGGAAATGCCGAGCGAGGCCTTGGCGATCCTGATGTTCGACGCCGCCGTCAATCATGGACCTCGGCGGGCCATCAAACTCTTGCAACAGGCGAGCGGCGTTCCGGCGAGTTCGGTCGACGGCCGCTGGGGCCCCCAATCTCGGGGATATATGATGAAAGCCGCCGCCGACATTGGCGGTTTAGTGGACCGTTGCCTGCTGAAACGCGAAGCCTTTTACCACACCATTGTTCGCGCCAATCCCGCGCTTAACAGCTTCATTCGCGGCTGGCTTAACCGCATCGCGAATTTGCGCTCGCATCTTAATCCCTTTCTCATCGCCGCGGGGGTGATCGACGATACGGAAAGCGCCCTGATGACGATGGATGGCGAGCTGGATCAGCTGGTCGCAGCAAGTACCGATTTCGACGGCTGGGCGCCGATGAGCACGTCTTCAACGCCCCCCGAACCGGCTAATGACGAAGCCGCCGACCCCGGCGTGGAAGAGTTGTTCTCAGAGGATGTCCCGGCGCCGACGAGCGCACCTGGCGACATAGACGAGCCCGAGCCAACCACCGCGGTCGAGGCGCCGCCAAAGACAAATGGCGCGCATGCAGGCGATGGCGGCGCGGCTCTGGACGGCTCGGGCGGGGCCAAAACCGGCGGCATCGCCGGGCTGGTCGCCCGCAATGGGGTGGAGGCGCCCAAGTGAGCGATCCCAACACTCAGCCGCAGAATTTGAAGCGCCCTGAATTGGCCGCGTCCGCATTCGACGATGAGTTGTCGCTTCGCCTTCTGGAAGAGGCGGTCGCACAGATCGAACCCAGTCGGGCGGATGAGGCGCGCGCCGCATCAATCGCCTCGCTTCTGCATGTTGCGGAGGCCGCAAGAGAGGCAGGCGCGGACGCTCTGCCAGCAGTTCGGCGCGTCGCCGAGCGCCTCCGGCATAATCGGGCTTTCGACAGCTTGCTGGTGTTCAGTTCTCAGCTGCGCCGCGACGGGCTGACTGACGTCAAAATTAGGCGGCTGGAAATCCAATCCCTGATTGAATTGGGCGCATTCGACACCGCATTGGAGCTCGCACGTCCCATGATGACGGCCGGCGCGCCGAGTGAAGCGTGGCGTGAGGGCTATAGCGCCGTCGGGCGGATTTATAAACAACGCTACGTCAATGCGGTCGCCCAAAATGGCGCAAACGGAGAAGAGGGCGAGGCGCTCTATCTGCGTCGCGCCTACGCCGCTTACAAGCATGTTTGGGATATGGCGCCGAGCCGGATCACGAGCTATCACGCCGTCAACGCGCTGGCCCTTTTACGCCGCGCGGAACGGGACGGCTTAGACTTGGGCGCGCCTGGCGTTAAAGAAGCGCTCGCCAAGGAGATTCTGCGCGTCATTGATCCGCCAGAAAGCGCTTGGTGCATTGCGACGCGTGCCGAGACCTTGCTCGCGATCGACTGCTATGATGAGGCCGCCGAAGCGTATGGCGCGTTCGCGCAGCATGAAGACAGCACCTTGTTTCACCTTGGAGGCGCCTTGCGTCAGGTGGAAGAAGTCTGGGGCTTGTCCGGCGAAGACAAAGAAAGCGGCGCGCCCGTTAGAATTCTGAAGGCGGCGATCCTTGTTAAACAAAGCGCGATGCGCGGCGGCGCCGAGGACAATGAAAAGCAACGGGACCAGTCCGCAGAGATGGTCGTATCGCAAAAAGAACTACGCCTGCTGAACGAGGATTTCTCAAGCGCGACATCGTCCTCCGCGCCGACAACATCGCCTACGCCCAGCGCGTCGACGACAGCTGAGAACCCAAAAGGTTTTGAGCGTATCTTCTCCGTCAATGCGCCGCTCGCCATCGGTCTCATCCGAAATGGTCTCGACCGCGCCCGCGCCATTTGTCGAATCGACGCGACTATGGGCGGCGTCAATCGCGGGTTCGGCACCGGCTTTGCGGCTGCCGGCAAGATCTTCTTCGACGGCTGGGGCGAAGAACCGGTGATCGTCACCAACAACCACGTTATCTCTTCAGCACCTAATGGGCAGAGCCAACCATTCGATATTTGCGCCGCGGTGTTCACCGACCCCGACACGGATGAAGAGCGCAGCGTTCGGTTTGAACGGATCGAATGGGAATCCGACGTCGACGCGCACGACATCGCGATTTTGAGACCGGCTGAACCGCTGCCTCCCGGCGTCAAAGCGCTCGAAAATTGGAGCAAGTCCGCGCTGCCGCCTCAAGCCGAGAGCGATGAAGGCATTGGCCGCGTCTATGTGATTGGGCACCCCGCCGCCGGCCCGCTGTCGTTTTCCTTTGCGGACAATATCTTCTTGGATCATGACGCGAAGATCGCTTTGGCGGAGGATCAGCAGGCGTCGGGCATCCAGCGCCGCTTCGCCCGCACGCCCAACCCGGTACGTCTGCACTATAAAGCGCCGACACTTGGCGGCTCCTCCGGCAGCCCGGTCTTCGATCAGGCGAGTTTCGAACTCATCGGCGTGCATCATCGCGGCCTGCCGCAAATGCCCCGTTTGCGAGGAAGAGACGGCGTTTACGCCGCAAACCAGGGCATCTGGATCGAGAGCATTCGGGCGGCGATCGCCGAATGCATGGCGGAGAACGCCGAGGCCGCGGAAAGCGCATCAACTGGAGAACGTCGACGTTGGCGCTCCTTGCGCAATCCGCGTGGCAGGACATCATCGACGTCTCGGATTCCAACTGTCCCAACGCCCGACCCCGCCGCCAGCGGATCCGCACCAATATTCGGCGCGCCATTAGGCGGCGGCGCGCCTGACGCCGCCGCGATAACGACTGACAAATTGATCATTCCCGGCGCCGTCGGCGAATTGCCGGCCGGCGCCTCGCCCGCCGCCGCGCAAATGCTCAAATCTGGGCGGATCAATACGGACGAGCTCAACGCTATGAGCCATGAGAGCGTGTTGGGCGATGACGACCGGTCCCGGATCTTCGATACGAACATGTCGCCCTGGCGTATGATCTGCGCGCTGCGCGCCTATTGGGGCAATCGGATGGCGGTGGGGACAGGCTTCCTGATCGGCCCGAACACACTTTTGACGGCAGGCCATTGCGTCTATCCGAAAAACCGCCGGTCCTTGCCCGACCGATTAGAAGTGATCCCGGGTTTGAGCGGCGACCAATTACCATTCGGCGGGATGGACGCCAGTCGCGTCTCTGTGCATCCGCAATGGCAATCCAGTTTTGATCGCTCATGCGATGTCGCGGCCGTTCATTTGCCGGAAAGCATCGGCCAACGCTTGGGCTGGTTCTCCGTCGGCGTTCGCGCAAAGACGGACCTGTCCGGTCGATGGTCTCACGTAACCGGGTATCCAGGCGAAAAAGCCGAACCTCGTACCGACCCCGCCACGGGACGACCGCTTCCGCCGCTCCGCGCGGCGCAATTATGGCATCACGCAACGCCGGTGATCGACGTATCGGAAGACCGCGTATTTTACGCCACCGACACGACAGGCGGCCAGTCCGGATCGCCGATATACATCATGGACGAGAACTCGCCGACACCGATGGCGATTGGCGTGCACGCTTACGGGATGGCCTCAACGCCCGGCCATATTGGAGAGGGGAATTCCGGTCCCTGGATCAATGACGCCTTGTTCAAGCTTATCCTAGACTGGCGAAACGTGTTGTGATCGTTGGCGTCACCGGCCACCGACCAAACCGCATTCCTGCAGGGAAGCGGTCGTCGGCGGCCTTGCGCATCCGCGCGGCGCTGATCTCCTTCGACAAAAAAGCCGAACGCCACAAAACGCCAATCCTGATTTCCGGCTTGGCCGAGGGCAGCGACCGATACGCCGCAGGCGCCGCTCTAAAACTGGGTTGGGAGTTGCACGCGCTGTTGCCGCTTGCGCCTGAGGACTATCTACAAGATTTTGAAAGCCCAGCTTCGAAGGGGCAATTTCGCCGGCTTCTAGCGGCGGCGGCCTCAGTCTCTCAACCCAGTGAGGAAGCGCGCCGGACCGCGGGCGGGGATAGTGAAAAACGCCCCTACTGCTATCTCGCTCAGGGATTGGATATGCTGTCGCAGATCAATGGGCTAATCGCGGTGTGGGATGGCGGCCTGTCCGCCGGCGTCGGCGGAACGCTGGACATTATTGAACGCGCACAGGCGAAGGACGTTTTGGTCCACTTTGTACGGATTTAAACGCCCGATCGCCGTCCTACTACTATAGTCGCGCGATCCGCTTAAGCGGTTCCGCCAGCCATTGGGCAGGTCGGCGTGGGTTCGCTGGCGCGTCTGACAAATTCCACTTTGTCCACCTGATAATCGCCGCTATCCAAAGGCGTCACAAAGACTTTGGAGTGATAGTCCTGCGCTGGACGATAGGTCAGCCAGTCAGTGAGCCAATCCGTCGCCATATCCGCTAAGATCCACAAAATGACGTTCTCTTCGTCCGCCGGCGTGGTTTCGCAGATCAAGTTTTCGCCGCCGGTCGACCGGACTTTAGCGAGCCAAAACGCCAAGCGCGGGCTATCCGGAGCGGGCTGAGACGCCGCTTCTAATTGCGAAAGTGTGAGCTCGCCGGGCGCGACGACGCTTGTGACAGGACCGGCTGCGCCTTTCAAAGAGGCGTTAAGTTGCAGATCAAAATCGTCAGTTTCACCGTAATTGAAACTGGAAAGTGTTGAGAAGGTTGATCCAAGCGCCACCAAATCAACGCCGCGACATACGGCGGTTAGGCGTAAACTCGCGACAGGCGACGCACCGCCGCATCCCTCGGGCGCCAAACGCCGCGCGATATCTGGAATATTACCGCCGGTAAACATCGAGCTGCCTGCCGTTGCGCCCGTCGAGGCTGTACACGCGGACAAGACAGCAGCGCTTAACGCCACAGCTCCCGCAATCATGGTCTTAAGCATAAATGCATCCCCTTTTTGGTCCTTTTCCCTAACCCGAACATTAACCATGTCACGCCAAAGCGCCAATGATAAACGCCGTCGCCTCTTATGCAGACCCGAGATCAACAATGCGCTACACTTGGAAATCGTTTGTGGTTGAGCGGCTTGGAGGCGCGATTCAGCCGCCCCATATGATCAATTGTAGGGATGCAATATGGAGCGTGCAGAATGGAATTGAGGGCTTTGATCGCCCCCCTCATGTTGGTGGCTTGCAGCGCCGAAACGCCAAGCACCGCGCAAACGTCAGCGGACCAAACGGCCGCCGACCAAGCGCCGACACTCAGCCTACCCGCCGATAAGTCGGAACTCGTGGAAATCGGCTGGCGAGATTTGATGCCGCCGGGCGAAGAAGAATTGATCGCCGAGATCTACCAGCAACAAATGTTGCTGCTGTTTGAGACAGGAGGTGTCGCGGAGGGCAGCGCCCAGGACATCGCCATGCAGTTCGGCACGTTCAATACCGTGCCGGAGTTGGACGGACGACGCATCCGATTGCCTGGCTACACCGTTCCATTTGAATTCGGCAAGAACGCCGAAGTTTCGGAGTTTTTGCTCGTCCCTTACTTCGGCGCTTGCCTGCACGCGCCGCCGCCGCCGCCCAACCAAACCGTCTACGTTACAACCGATAACGCAATCCGTTTGGGAGACCTCGCTCAAGCGGTTTGGGTGGAAGGTATGATGCGAACGAAATCGGCCTACAATGAATTGGGCGACGCAGCGTACACGATCGAGATCGATAAGATCGAGACTTATGTCTATTAATGTCCAAGGTCTATGGGCCTGGAAGATATGCAAAAGACCACCGGCCGATACCGAGAAGCAAGCCTGGCCCAATCAGGACGTTTCCCGGCTCAAATTACGCGATCAATCTGTTATGAGAATGCTCGACAAGGCTGTTCTTGACGCTGATCTTAAAGACAAGGGCCTCGCACGGCGACTATAGGAGAATTAGACGTGGAGACGCAAACTCGAGAAAGCGCCGTCATCTATCAAGCGATTCGTACATTGGAAGGCGAAGGATTTGAAGTCAGGCGCGCTCTGCCGACCGCTAACGTCAGCGCCGTCGGTCCATTTATCTTACTTGATCATATCGGACCGTTCAGCGCGCCGCCGGGCCAAGCGAAAGGGACAGGTTTTCACCCGCACGCCGGCATGGAAACCATTACCTATTTGCTTGAAGGTCAAAATCGTCACCAAGACAATCTCGGCAATGATGAAGAAGTCGAGGCTTACGAAGCGCAGTGGATGCGCGCTGGCGGAGGCATCATCCATAAAGAAGGACCCAGCGCTGAAATGTTCCGCACTGGCGGGTCCATACATGGGGTGCAGCTATGGCTTAACATGCCGGAAAAGACCAAACACGACGCGCCCGTCTATCAAAGCGTGACACGTGATGAAATTCCGCAGATAACTCTCGCGGAAGGCGTGGCCGCGCGTGTGCTAATCGGGGATTTTGCGGGCGAGACAGGCCCCATCGAAACCGGCGGCGAACCTATTTTGGCGCACATTGCAAGCGACGGCGCGCAAACGATCACGCTTCCAAAATTTGATCGGGAAGCCGCCGTCTACATTATGAGCGGAGGCGCCGTGATCAAAGGTAAGAAAGACCACCCCATTTCTGAGGGCCGGTGGATCCATTTGCCCGCCGCATTCCCCAGCCTGTCGCTTGAGCTGGCGCCGAACACCGATCTGATCGTTTTCGGCGGCGCCCCAATCGACGCGCCAATTGTGCGCCACGGCCCCTTCGTAATGAGCACGGAACAAGAAATGCGCGACGTCATTACGGCCTATCAAAACGGTCAGGGCGGCTTTGCTCCGGTCATGTAGCGGATGGCGTCGCCCGATCGCCTACCGTTGCGTGAGACCGCGCAGACTGCGCCTTAACAAGCTGTCCCGGCTGTCGCACCCTAACCAAGCGGTCGATCAAAGAGCTGCAAATGGGAGGGTTGTATTGTGTCCAAAGACGCCGATACCGACGCGAAGGGCTATTGGGCGGCGACAATCCGTCTAACCCTGGGCCTCCTCGCCATTTGGTTTGCGGCGTCCTATGGGGCCGGCATTCTGTTTCGCGACTTTCTAGATCAAATCTCGATCGGCGGCGCGCCGCTCGGCTTTTGGTTCGCACAGCAAGGCTCGATCTATGTCTTTGTCGGTCTGATCTTCTATTATTGCTGGGCTATGGCCCGACTGGAGCGCAAATACGGCGTGAAGGGCTAGTCCTATGGATTGGACGCTTTTCTTCGTCACCACGACGTTCGCGCTCTATATCGGGATTGCGGTTTGGGCGCGCGCCGGCTCGACGGATGATTTTTACGTCGCTGGGCATGACGTACACCCCACGGTCAACGGCATGGCGACCGCCGCCGATTGGATGTCGGCTGCCTCATTCTTGTCGATGGCCGGCCTGATCGCTTTTCTCGGTTATGGCGGCTCAGTTTATTTGATGGGATGGACGGGCGGCTATGTGCTGCTCGCCCTTCTGCTTGCGCCCTTCCTGCGGGAATTTGGCAAATTCACCGTCCCTGATTTCGTCGGCGACCGATATTACTCCACCTTCGCCCGCGTGATCGCCGTGATCTGTGCGCTGTTTGTATCCTTCACCTACATCGCCGGCCAGATGAGAGGCGTCGGCGTCGCCTTCTCCGGCTTTCTCGGCGTGCCTTTCGAATGGGGCATCACCATCGGCATGGTGATCGTCTTCTTCTACGCCGTGCTCGGCGGCATGAAGGGCGTCACCTATACGCAAGTCGCACAATATTGCGTGCTGATCTTCGCTTACACCGTGCCTGCGATTTTCATGTCGCTGATCATCACCGGAAATCCGATCCCGCAACTCGGCTTCATTGGGAACGCCGCCGGCGAGGAAGTCTCCATGCTGGACAAGCTCAACCGCGTGGTGACCGATTTAGGATTCTTGCAATATACGCAGACCGACAAATCCATGTTCGACGTGTTCGCCATTACCGGCGCATTGATGTTCGGCACGGCCGGCTTGCCGCATGTAATTATTCGGTTTTTCACCGTTCCCAGCGCGAAGGCCGCGCGTTTGTCCGCTGGTTGGGCGCTGGTCTTCATCGCCATCCTCTACACCACGGCGCCGGCGGTCGGCGCGTTTGCGAGGATCAATTTCATCGAGACGGTGAATGATGCCACTTACATCTCGGACAACGCCGACTATGAGGCCGAGGCGGCGGCCATCACAGCTGCAGGCGGCAAACCGGTTCCGACCTGGTACAAGACCTGGGAAAAGACCGGCCTTCTGGAGTTCGACGACAAAAACGGCGACGGCGTCATGCAGTATCGTGGACCGAACGCGCCCGACGGATTGGAAAACGAGCTTAACCCGGATCGCGATATTTTCGTGCTCGCCAATCCGCAAATCGCGCAATTGCCGGCATGGGTGATTGGCCTCGTCGTGGCCGGCGGCCTCGCCGCCGCATTGTCTACCGCCGCCGGCCTCTTAATGGTTATCTCCTCCGCCATAAGCCATGATCTTTGCCGGCGGACGCTGTTCCAATCCATGGACGATAAAACCGAGCTTCGCGTCGCGCGCTTAGCGGCGGCAGGGGCCGTTTTGGCCGCGGGACTTTTAGGGATTTTCTCGTCGCAGCTCGGCTTTGTCGCACAAGTTGTGGCCTTCGCCTTCGGACTTGCGGCGGCGTCGCTATTCCCGGTCATCTTTTTGGGTATTTTCTGGAAACGAATGAACAAAAAAGGCGCGATTGTCGCCATGCTGTTCGGGCTGATCTCAACCTTCGCCTATATCGTTTACTTCAAGTTTGGCGGCGGCGAGCCCGATCAATACTGGTTCGACGTCTCCCCGGAAGGGATCGGCTTCGTCTTCATGTGGGCGGCGGGCGCTCTTGGCGTCGCCACCTCCTTGCTCTCCGCCGCACCGCCGCGGGATATCCAAGACCTGGTCGAGAACGTCCGAGTCCCCGGCTCACGATAAACGCATGACCTAGGGAACGCCTTACAACGTTCTAAAGCGTTGCTGATACCGAATACCCGTTTCAGCATACCGCTCCTAGGGTCGACATTCAGCCTTAGTGTTCACGCTCGCGCGGAGATCTCTTAAAGTCATTGAGTTCCATCGCAAGAGCGCTCTGCGAAGAGAACGCTCATCAGAGCATCCCGCTATGACCGCCAGTCTTTCAGCGGCCATGCCCGGCTCATCCTTAACGGCGTTCATTACGCGGGTGAGCCGGGCGTCATCCAGTATTTTCTGCAAGGATGTGTCGTTCGCGCGCGCGACACGCTGCGCCGTACGCACGCTTATTCCCGCTTGCGATGCGATATTCTCGATCTTGAACTTTTGGCTTTTTACGCAGATTTCAGCCGCAACCTGCAGAGTCACAAATTCGCTGGAAGGGCCCTGACGCCGAATCGTCTCAAGCAAGTTGCGAGACCTCTTTTCAGCATACTCAAGCAGACTTTGATCGTGGCTCGGATTTGCGGCCTGCATATCCGCACGACGAAATACAAAACCAAAGCGCCGGTTTGTGTCGTTAAACTTCACTGGTGCGGCGTAAGCGTCCTCATAATCAGAGACATATCCCTTGGGATCATATCCAATGAACGCCTCTGTCGGCAGGCCGTAATTTCCCAGTATGCCGCGCATCATTCTTGCAAAAACCGTCAGCGCGATTTCGTTGCAACTGCCACTATCCACCTCAATGTCGTGATGTCCGAAAGAGATCCGGATGAATGAAACCGACATGTCCAGATCAAAAGACATTCTGGAATGGAAACTTGGGAAGTATTGTTCCAAGAGCTGCAGCGCATGGATGCCGGATCGAGATAGTCCAATCAAACGTTCTATTCCGTTGAACATACCGAATGGCGCGGATTTACCGAGATCAAGAGTGGGCGACCTTCCACCGCTGTCTCTCACCACTCTACTCATCACAATAGGGCCTAGCTTGGATGAAAAGCGTCTCCTACCGCTTAACACAATGTCAATCGGGAAGCCGATCAGCCTCTCCAGCTCTTCGGATGGAATGTTGTTTATCAAACCGTAGCTTATCGGCACCGCCAAGGTCGCGGCGCCGATAGTGCTATGATCTGACATCTTCGCGGTAGCAGACATTTCTAAACCTGATTGATTGAGGCTCACCGGATGCAATCATCGGCCGGCGCATCCAAAAAGCGCCTCGGTTTTCGGTAAAACTGGCGACCAAGTAGTTCAGCGCAGTTATTCAGTGTATCTCACGCCAGTATTTCAAGCGTATGTCGCTTGTTAATCATGTTTTGATTAGGTCATTGAATTGGATCCCGGCTCTCTCTGCAATTTCTATCGTACCAATTTTGGTCATCCCGAAATCGTCATCCGCGACTCAGGATTTCTCGTTGCTTCTCATAAAGGAGTCGTAGCGAGCTATGCTCGGTCGGCGCCTCCAATTCGATTGGTATAAAGCTCTCTAGTCTGCTTGCTGTTGCGTCCGCACGCGTAGGAAAATGCAAACGGACTTACGCTTCAAAATGCAGGTCTTGGAACGCAGCAGCAGACCCATCTTTTTTGATTTTTCGAGCAAAGCGCACCCAAACGCGCTTCGCTGTAAACGCAACTCAACCGCAACACGGATCTACAGCGATTTGGCTGGTGTTCTCTAGCGCAGACGAGTTTAGTGGACGTTGTGTACTTTAATAGCCTGAGATGTTTTGGCGAGCTCTGCGTCCCAACGTCGCAATGTTGCACGACGTGTCTTCAACG
>JBCCMB010000008.1:0-49639 GCA_039026555.1 Pseudomonadota bacterium | reverse complement strand
GGAAAATACGCATCGCGTCTTTGGCTAATCGCTTCCTTGATCGAGGGCGCTTCGGCTAAGGCCATGGCCAGATCATAGCGATTAAGCGCAGCTGGCGCATCGCCTTCGCGGCGCGCGATTTCCGCCAATCCATAAGGTGCGCGCCAATCATCGGGGCTAAACGCCGCCAATTGCTCTAATTCGACGCGAGACGCCGCATCGTCGCCCTCAGCAGCGCGACAAATTCCGCTGTCGCCCAGCTTTGCAAGATTCCACGGATCGTCTTCGATCGCCGCATAGGCGGATTTGCAATCGGCTTGGCTCAGCCCCGCCGCCGCCAGCAGATTTGGCGGCGCGGCGGCGTTCGGCGCTCCGACAATTTGCTTAGGCTTGGGCGCCGGCGGATTGGATTTCATAGACCTATCCGGTGTAGATGGGGTCGAAGACGATTTCAGCGCCGCATCGATTAGCACCGCACGCCGATAGAGCGTCGTGGAAACGGACGAAAGCGGCGGCGTTTTTAGCGACAATAATGCGCCGCCGCGCCCATCGGGTCCGCCTTCAAGGTCCGTCACCGCGCGCCCAGTCGGCGGTGCTGCGGTAAAGCCCTCAAGCGCCACGCCATTGATCGACACGGTCAATCCATCGTCTGAAATTTGCGCCGATGCGCCGGTTGGCTGTTCGGACAACGAGATCAAGATCGACAAATGCGTGTCATGCGTTTCGATCTCAATATTGTGCAGATGCGCGCGTGCGCTCGCCGGCGCTAAGGCAAGCGCTAGGACCGCAGCCGCCAAAGCGGCGCGCAAACCGCGAGACAAAGCCGCATACATGACGCGACACTCAGCCCGGAACGTTAACCAAAGGTTAGCCGCGATTAACGCCCAACTCGTTTAAGTTGGACCTTTGACCCATAAGCCCGCTGCGCCTAGCTTCCGGCGCAAGCAAAACAAGAGGGGCGGATGACGCAAACGGCGCAGGATGTCTTCAACGACTTCGGATACAAGCTGGACGATGTCGCGTATTCGCCCGGCGTTGACGCCGACGCGGCGGATCAACTCAGCTTCCGGGCGCCGCCAGAAGGCGCGATGATGGGGCAGGATTTTATCCTATCCGTCCTCGGCGCTGCGCTGAGGCTACGCGTTTCGCGCGCAGCATCTGGCGCAGAGATTGCGCCGGTGTCCGTCTCCTGTGAAATGGCGGGGCCGATTGAACCTGGCGAGCGCGTAGAGCTTGTCGTGAGGATCGATCGTAAAACCCGTGCGATCGCGTTCGCCTCGGCGGACGCCTCAAGCGGCGATGGACGCCTGCTCGCCTCCGCCACAAGCGTTTTTCGGATAATCGGCTAGCGAACGCCACGCCTATTCGATCAAGAAGGCGTGGGCGAAGTCGTCGCCATTTGTGATGACAAGCTTCTCAAAGCCCCAGATTTTCAGCATGTCGAAGATAGACGCGTAGTTTTCAACGCCATACTGCGAAAAGAGTGGGTTGTTACGCATAAGCGCCGAGACTTCGCTGACCAGGCCGCGGGCTTTATAGACCGTGTCGATATTCGCGCCGCCCATGTCCAGCAGCACCAATGTGTCGCGCTCAGCGCCTTCCAAAATCGAAAAAAAGACTGGAGGATAGGGGCGAGCCGCATTCGCTGTGGCGATCGCGGTGACGATCTGAACTCGCACCTCGAAGGGCGGCTTTTCAGCTTGGCTAACGATCGTTGTCGCGGTTTCAACGCCTTGCGGCGCGGGATAATGATAGCCAGCTTCTAAGCCCACGCCGGCGCTGGTTTCCGCAGCCGCCTCAGGCGCGGCCGCGATGGTTTCACATCCTGCGGCGAAAAGTGTTGAACAGAGCGCCAAATTGGCGAGCGTGCGTTTCATAAGTGCGTCCCCTTAAAATCGTTTCGGGCCCGAAGGCCGAAAACCGTTAACCAATTATATCGCTATCGGCGAGTTTGCTTCATGCGACATACTCGACCGTCGACACGCCAAGACGAACCGCCAGGGGACTGAAACGACGGCTTAGATCGGGCCGTCTCGCAGCGGCATGAGGTCTTCAAACTCCGCCTTGCGCTTTTCCGCACGCGCCGCGAAGGCTTCTTGCATATGCGGCGGCGCCAGCATGGCGGCGTTCCACACGCCGATATAATCGAGTGCGTCGGCGGTGGAGTGATCTCGGGCGTAATTGATCATCACTTTCGACCCTGTAACGGCCAGGGGGTTCTTACTGGCGATTTCGCGCGCCACGCCAAGCGCATGCTCGACCATCGCCTCTTGCGCTTCGAACAAGTCATTGACCAAACCCAATTGCAGCGCGCGATCGGCTGACAGGCGTTCGCCGGTGTAAGCCATTTGGCGCACCCAACCTTCCGGCATCAATTTGCATAGGCGTGGAAACGTGCCGACATCCGCCGTCATTGCGATATTGATCTCTTGGATCGAGAAAAAGGCGTCTGTGGTTGCGAAGCGGAAATCGCATGCGGAGGCGAAATCGACCGCGCCGCCAATGCACCCGCCTTGGATCGCCATGATCAAGGGAATGCGCGCGTCTTCCAGACAATTAAAGCTGTCCTGGATGTTTTTGACGTTCCGCGTGAAGGCTTCCGCGCGCAAATAGGGATCGCCCTTTCCACCGCCGACGCTGTCAGGCGTCGCAAAGACCGCCAAATCCATGCCGGCTGAAAAATGTTTGCCGGTTGAAGAGATAAGGATGCAGCGCGCTTTTGCGTTGCGGTCAATATCGCGAACAATTTCTGGAAGATCATTCCAGAAATCCGGCGTCATCGTGTTCAGCGCATCCGGCCGATTGAGAATAATGTGCGCGACTTTGTCTTCGATGGAGACGTCGAAGCATGGATAGGTCTTTTTAAGCATGATGATACTCCTTCGGAGTTTTCTCGCGAAATTTTTTCGCAGCGGCGCGTAAAACGAAAAGTCTCAGCTTTCATTGCAGTTTAACGCCATCATTTCCGCCGGCGAAGGGCGCCCTCGCGAGAGGTTGTGGGCGCGATAAACGCAGGTCTTTCCGCCGCGAACCCAAGCCACCCTTTGACCTTGGGGCCGTTTTGCGGCCACATCCCTGATTGAATGATTTCGGGGAGACGGCGATGAGAATGATTTTGATCGCATCGGCGCTATTGGTCGGCGGGTGCGCGAGCGATGCGGAGGCTCAAGACTGGAGGAAGGCTTTGGGCGCCGTTATCGAAGAGAATACCGATATCGACGCCAGCGCGATTACGGGCGGCTCGGAAGATGGTCTCACCAGCGGCGAGATTGGCGCGGGTTTGAAGGAAGCGCTGACGATCGGCGCGCGCACTGTCGGCGGCCAATTGTCGGCGGCCGACGGATACTTCGGTGACGACGCCATTCGAATACCATTGCCAGGCGTTCTCGGCGATGCGCAGGAACGCTTACAACCCTTCGGTATGTCGGGACCGCTGGATGATCTTCAGCTCAGGATGAACCGCGCCGCTGAATCTGCGGCTCCCAAGGCTCGAGATCTTGTGGTCGGGGCCGTACAGGACATGACGATTGAAGACGCTGTCGGGATTTTAAACGGCGGCGATACGGCGGCGACCGATTATCTTAAGTCCAAAACATCTTCGCCTTTGGCGGCGGCGTTTAAGCCCTATGTGGAAACAGCGCTGTCGGAAAGCGGCGCGCTTCAAGCGGTTGAAGGCGTGGCGGATCGATATGGCGCTTCCTCACTCGGCGCAGATGCACGCGACAGTCTTACGGAGCATGCAGTCGATGGCGCGCTTGAGGGTTTGTTTTACTACATCGCAAAAGAAGAAGCGGCGATCCGCAGCGATCCCGTGCGTCAAACGACCGATCTTCTCAAAAAGGTGTTTGGAGGCTGATCGCTCGGCATGCGCAGATTTCGCGTCGACCTTGAAGCCGGCGAGGTCGCGGGGATCGCTTTTGGCGATCCCGTGCGACCGCTGGAGATTTTGTTTCTCCACGCCAATGGCTTTAACGCCATCACCTATCAATCGCTTTTAGAGCCTTTGGGCGCTCAAGCGCATGTGGGTGCGATTGATTTGCGCGGACATGGCCGTACGACATTGCCGGCCAATCCCCGGGCGTTGAAATCCTGGTCGCGTCATCGCGAAGACGTCGTCGCTGTTTTAGAGAAGGCCAGCGGCGGCGGCGCTATTCTCGGCGGTCATTCAATGGGCGCCACTGTCGCGTTGTTGACGGCGGCGCGCCGGCCAGATCTGGTCGGAGGGCTTGTGCTTGTCGATCCGGTCTTACTGGCGCCGCGCATGTATAGATTTGCGCATATTCCTTTCATCAACCGCGTTTTGAGATCGAACGCCATGTCGCGCGCGGCGAAAGCGCGGCGGTCCGACTTCGACAGCCCGCAGCATGCGATGGAGAGTTTCCAAGGTCGCGGCGCATTTCAGACCTGGCGGCCGCCTTTTTTGGAGGATTATGTCGTTGACGGCGTCTTGAGGAGAGATGACGGCGGGTTTCATTTGGCGTGCGCGCCCGATTGGGAAGCTGCGTGTTTCTCCGCCCAGCGCAACCGTCCCTGGGGCGCCATCCGCAAGCTCAAGAAAAAGCGTATTCCGATCATTCTTCTACAGGCTGAAAAAAGCTCGACGGCGACAGATGATACAGATGAGCGCGTCCACGCCATTCGGCCCGACGCAGCGGTGACGCGGGTGCCCGGCACCACGCATTTTATTCCGATGGAGCGGCCCTATGTGGTGCGCGACGCGTTGCGGCTTTTGCACGAGGCGCATTCGGAAGGGGCGCATGAGATTGATTATGTCGGCGAGGTACGCCGCACGATCAACGATTCCATCGGAAGGATGGATTAGCCGCCGCCGGCGCCAAGCCTAGAACGGGCAGGGCGCATGAAAGCTTAAGTCTCGACCATTTGCGGGATGTTTAAAGCCAAGCGTTTCAGCGTGCAGCTGCAAGCGATCCGCCGCTTTGTAAACGTCGTCGGGCGCATAAAACTCATCGCCTAAAATCGGATGGCCGATGCTCATCAAATGCACCCGCAATTGATGACTGCGACCTGTGCGCGGCTTGAGCCGCACGCGTGTCGCCTCACCCTCAATGTCGAGAGCTTCCCAAGCCGTTTGTGCTGGTTTGCCGCGCTCTAAGTCGATCATCTGCCTGGGTCGGTTCGGCCAATCGCAGATCAGCGGGGCGTCGATAACGCCGGAGGTGTCGCGAGGCTGGCCGGCGACCCGCGCAATATAGGTTTTATCCACCCGCCGCTTTTCGAATTGCAGCCCGATATGGCGGTGCGCGTGGCGGCTAAGCGCCAGGACGATTACGCCGGATGTCGACATATCTAAGCGGTGCACAATGCGCGCGCCGGG
Organism: Pseudomonadota bacterium; assembly: GCA_039026555.1. Lineage (GTDB taxonomy): Bacteria > Pseudomonadota > Alphaproteobacteria > Caulobacterales > Hyphomonadaceae > JBCCMB01. Next base: position 44,325 of record JBCCMB010000008.1, on the reverse strand, counting down.
AAATTCGGCCTGCGCGCGCGCCTCCAAACAATCTGACAGATCTGGCGTTTTGCCGGGCACGGTCAACAAGCCGCTCGGCTTGTCTAAGACGAGGATGTCGTCATCGTGATGCAACACGGTGAGGTGCGGCGTGGCGGGCGGCGCATAAACAAAGGCGCGGCGAGCCATCATTCGTCGCCGGCCTAAACCGTCAAACCGGTTGGCGCGAGCGCGCGCAGCGCCTCCATATGCTGGGGCGGCGCGGTGATGACTTTCCTCGTGTTGAGATCAAATGTCACGGCGACGGCTTCGGTTGTGCACCAAGCTTCGCCGCTGTCTGGATCGATGACCCAATGCACAAAGGACAGTATTTTGTCGGTGCAGTCTCCCAGTGTTGAGCGTACTTGCACGCGATCGCCGGCTTTCGGCCATTTGCGATAGCGCAATCTGTACTCCAATACAGCGGCGCCGCTGGTGACCTCCTCACCTTTCGCCCTCGCAGCGGCTGCGACGTTCTCGCGCCAGGCGGCCATGAGATTGGGGACGGCGTCTGAAATGCGCGCGATGTACATTTCAGCCTTCATCCATCCAAACAGATCGCATTGATCGCCGGAAACGACGCCATTGCCTAAAACCGGCGCGCCGACCGTATCCGCGTCCGCCATGGTCGCTGACCCCCGAACTGGCGCAGTCGGATCTATGGATCTTGGGGCCAGCTTTTCCGGCGGCTCGACGATATGGCTTTCAAGCGCGGCGCGGGTGCGGGCGCTCCAGCTAAATAGCCTGCCGGTCTCGGTATCGATATGGTCGACCCATGTCCGATAAGCGGCGCAGGGCGTTCCATCGCCATGATCCAATTGTTGATAGATCAGGGCGGAGGCGTCGCGCACCTCTAATACGCCGGCGCGCATCGAAAAAGGGCGTCCCGGATGCGCCTCGCGCAAAAATCGAATGTGTTGGTCGCGCGGCTGCAAGGTTGAGGGAGAATTAGGTTTGAAGGCGTGAGGCATCTCGATGCAATGGGAAAACCCCGCCAGCCCCTCCATCATTTTGGCGACGTAGAAGCGCACATTCATGTGGCCCATCTCATCGCATTCCCAAGTATTCGGGCTGCCGCGATAAACCTCGATCACGCTTCAGTCGTCCTTTATACCGGTTTCAATTAGGACGCGCAGGATGCGCAGCGCCCTCTGGCTTCGATCACCACATTGGAGACGTCGAATCGCACAGATTTCGTCTCCGCTTCAAGTGCGGCGACCGTTCCCCTTGCGTGAAGCTCTTGCGCCGCTCCGCATAGGTCGCAGATCAAAAAAGCGGCGGTATGTCCATGATGGTGATGACCGCACGCCACATAAGCGTTCAGGCTCTCGATTTTGTGGGCCAGTCCCATTTGCAGCAGGAAATCCAAGGCGCGGTAAACCGTTGGCGGCTTTGCGGCGCCATCCTCGCCCAATTGCGCAAGCAAATCATAGGCTTTAGCCGGTTCGCCCGCCTGCAGCAGCAATTCCAGGACGCGCCGTCGCAATGGCGTCAGCCGCGCAGCTTTTGCGGCGCAGAACGCATCAGCGTCGGCCAAAGCCGCCGCGATATCAGGCTCGGAATAAGCAAGATGCGCATCAGACATGTATATACTCTCGCTCCTTGCGCCGGGCGACACAAGACGCGCGGCGGTCACGACGCCTGTTTTACGGCGGCCTCATCGGCTATGTCGGCGCTATCGGCGTCAGTATAGAGCGATTTCGCGAGCGCGACCCGCGCCGGCGCGTCACGCGCCTTCTCGTCTGCGGCGTGAGTCGCCGCATTTAGGCGGTCCTTGACGCCAAGCTGGTTGGCGATCTGGATGGAAAGGCCTGGACGCGCGTTCAACTCCAGCAAAAGCGGTCCCCGCTGCTCGTCCAACACGATGTCGACGCCCAAATAGCCTAATCCAGCAACATCATAGGCGCGCGCCGCCATCAACAAGATGTCGTCCCAATCGGGCACTTGAATGTCGCGCAAAGGCGCCGCCGTGTCGGGATGCGCATCAATGCTGGAATCATGCTGCATGGCGGACCGCGCAGCGCCTGTCGCAATGTCTAAGCCCACGCCCACGCCGCCCTTGTGAAGATTGGCTTTGCCGTCGCTCTCGGCGGTAGGGAGGCGTAGCATCGCCATCACCGGGATACCCTTGAACGTGACGATGCGGATGTCCGGCACGCCTTTGAACGAGACGGTTTCAAACACCGGATCGAATTTCACGCGGTATTCCAGCATCGCCACATCCGGCTGGCCGCCGAGGGAATACATGCCCGACAGCACATTATTGATGTGGAACTTGATCTCGTCCTTAGTGATGCGACGGCCGTTCGCCAGGCGAAACCCACCTTTGAGCTGACCTGTGACGACCATGATGCCATTGCCTTGGGCGCCTTGGGCCGGCTTGATCACAAACCCGTCTTCACGGTAGGTCAGGGTGTCGAGCTCGCGCATGTCGCGCGCATTGGCGATGGAACCGATGAGGTCCGGCGTCGGGATACCGGCCTGTTGGGCGAGCCGCTTCGTTTCGACCTTGTCATCCACCAAACGCACCAAACGGCGCGGGTTATTGGCGTTCACGTAGCGCACATTGCGCTCGTTAATGCCGATTACACCGCGTCGTTTCAGCTCTAGAAAGGTTTTCAGCATTACCGCCGCGCCAGTTCGCGAAAGCGCCATATCTCCGTTAGTCTCAATCCCGTATAGCGACCCATCAGCAGGCAAATTCCCATCAGCACGAAGAGCAGCTCTGGGAAATTATACATCAAATACTCCACCTGCGGGTGGGTCATCGCAAGATAAGCCAGGCTGGCCACCATCAAGCTGCCGACCGCTTGGCGCACAGCTTCACCTGCTGAATACTCTTCCCAAACAATCGACATGCGCTCGATCGTCATGGTGAGAATGACCATCGGGAAGAGCGAGATCGATAAGCCGATCGCTTGGTTCGCCCCCGTCATCAAAATGGTGATGCCGGCCATCGCGATGACAATGAAAATGAGCACAACGGCGAGACGCGGCACAAGAAGCAGTTGTAAGCGCTCCAGATACATGCGCGCGGCAAGACCGATAGCGATCAAGATCGTGAACAGCAAAAGGCCGTTTAAAAGCGCCGTTTCCCGAAACGCGATCCCGATTAGGACCGGCATAAAAGTGCCCAGCGTTTGGATCCCGATAAATTGGCGCAGAAACACCAAAAGCACGATGCCGACCGGGATTGTGACCAGAACTTTGTAAACAAGCTGGGTCGTTAGCGGCAGGCCGTCAAAACCAAAATAGCGCACGGCGAAACTATCATCGCCATTAGGGCCTAGCGCGACTTGCTCCGCCGAACTTCGATTGCCTTGCAGCGCGATTTGCACATCCAGTTCGCTCGCTCCACGCGAGTCGACAAAATCATCCGTACCGTACCAAAGCGTGAAGAAGCGGGCTGGTTCGCCGCCCGGAAAATAGCGCACGTCTTCGCCGCCGGCGCGGTATTCCAGCCAGGATCGAAGGTCTGCGCGCCTGCGTCCCTCGCTGAGAAAAACGCCATTGACGACCCGCGCCGCAACGCCCTGGCTTTCCAGGGTGATGCGCGCCAGCTCCAATTGCGCCAGGGGTCGCGGCAAATCGGGCAACAGCACTTCAATCTCGTCTGAGCCTTCCGGATTGAAGATTTCTTGAATGGTGAGGGCCGCCTGCGACAAAGGATCGGCTGATCGGCGGCGCAGCGTGCTGGTCCAGACGATGAAGGCTTGCTGGCGCACCATATCGCCTTCAAACGGACGCGCATCGCGGTCGGCGCGGCCCAAGCTGGACGGGATCGGATCATCCGGCGTCTCGCCAATGGTTTGCGCGGTGTAGCGTAGGACTTTACGGCCTTCGGGATAACGATAGGTCCAGATCGCGCGGCGGTTTCGCGTATCATCGTCGCGCGTCAGGCTCAGGCCGAAAGGTCCGTTGTAGAACTGCTCGCCGCTGACATTGCGTTCCGCGTCCGAGGTTGGAATAAAAACTTCCAATCTGGTCGCCCGGTTTTGACCAGCGAACTCCAAATAGATCTCAAAATCCCAAACGGTTGTGGTAACGCCCGGCGTCAGCGGAAAGCCATGCCGAACCGCTTTGGTGACAAACACCCCCATCCCAAGAGCAATAAGAAGGAAGGCGAGAATGCTCGCCTGCCTCATGCTATTCGTCATCGGGCCTCTCGCATTCATCATCGGACGAGAAGGCTTTGCTCGAATCGACGATGATCCTCGACGCTAAAAACTCGCGTCCAATTAGAATGTCGTAGTCGAAATCTTCGCGATCGGCGAGGTTGATTTCGGCCAAGCCGTCTACGCCGCCGACGCAAAGCGGCAAGTGAATGACGGGGCGGCGGATGGTGCCGCCGGTCTTTTTCTTGATGCCGACAAAGCGAATGACGTTCTGATCGTAATGAATCGAACGCCCGTTTTTGCCGATCAGACGGAAGCGCACCCAATTGTCTTTCGCCGAGCGCTTATAGATCTCGATATCGCGGGCGTAGACCGATGAGGTGTCCGCGCCGGTGTCGAGTTTCGCCTTCATCTCTAGACCGAGCTTGCCGACCCAAACATTTTCCAGATAGCCAAGCGTTCTCTCGTCGCCGCGTTTTTTCGCCATTGCGGGCCCGGTGAGAGCGAAGCCTGCGGCCGCCAACACGATCGCAATTGCGCGAACAGTCTTCATCATCAGCGTCATAGTCCTAAAGCGCCCCTTTTCCGAGTGGTTCTTTTAGCCAGTTTTCAGGAGTTAACAAAAGCCGGATCGATGTAATCACGCCCAGCGCCGCATCAAACGCGCTCTAGTTCGCGTCTAAGGTGAAAATTGGGCAGCCTAGAGGCCTAATTGGCGAGCCGCGAGATCGCGCATGATTTCTTCAGATCCGCCGCCGATCGCCATGACGCGCACTTCGCGGTAGATGCGTTCGACCCTGCCGCCGCGGACAAACCCGGCTCCGCCGAGAATTTGCATCGCCTCGCGGGCGCAAAACTCCATGGTTTCCGTGGCTTGGACTTTCAGCAGAGACAAATCCGCGACAGGCGATTGGCCCTGCATCACGCGCCACGCGCAATGCTCCAGATAGGCGGTTGAGGCGTTCACCTTCTGCACCATCTGGGCGATTTTGTGCCGGATGACCTGATGATCGGCCAAACGTTTGCCGAAGGTTTCTCGCTGCTGCGCCCAGGCGGCCGCATCTTCAATGCACACGCGCGCATAGGCGGTGGCCTGCGCCGCCATGCCGAGCCGCTCGCCGTTGAAATTTCGCATGATGTAGGCGAAGCCCGCGTTTTCCGAGCCGATCAAATGCTCCGCCGGCACTTCTACATCGTCGAAATGCAACGTCGCCGTATCGGAAGACCACCAGCCCTGCTTCGGCAATTCCGTGCGTTCGACGCCGGGCGCGTTGAGGTCGATCAACAAGAGCGACACGCCGCCAATTCCGGGACCGCCTGTACGCACGGCGGTGGTGAGCCAATGAGACGTCATGCCTCCGGTGATCAAGGTCTTCGAGCCATTGACGACATAGACATCGCCGCGCCGTTCCGCGCGTGTCTTCAGATTTGCGACATCCGATCCGCCAGACGGCTCGGTGATCCCCAAACTGATCTGTTTGTCGCCGGATAAGACGGCCGGCGCCACCACGGCCTTCATCGCGTCTGAGCCGCCCGCAAGAACAGGCGGCAAGCCGATGCCGTGTATCAGCAGCGCAGCGGCGATCCCGCCTGCGCCGATGCGCGCCATTTCTTCGCTGGTGATAATGCCGTGGAACGCGTCGAAATCCTCGCCGGATCCGCCATAGAGCCCTGGATAGCCCGCACCGATCAGGCCGAACGCCGCCGCCGTTTTGAATAGTTCTCGTGGGATCCGCCCAGCGTTCTCCCAATCTTCGACATGCGGCGCGATCTCGCGCTCGACAAAGCGTCGTAAGGCCGCGCGCCATTGGTCGTGACTATCCGACATTAAGGGCGAGGGTGGACGAAGCGCATCGAAAGTCAGGTCGGAATGAGTGCGGGCGCGTCCATCCATGGCGAAACTCCAAGCGACGATCCTGGAACGCTAGCCGCCCAAACTGGGATCGCGAAGCCCTCACCAACGGGAAAGCGCTTTGGATTCAGAGGGCTGTGAATTTCTTTACCAATGAGAACAAATGCGACTTGAAAGAGAACAAAAAATGAATATAGTGAACATTAAAGAACGGAGATAGAACATGTTTCAGTCGGTGAATTTCTGCGGCGCCAGCGGGCAATCCTATAAGTTTCAACGCGTCAAAGCTGAAAACAGCGCGTGGACAGAGGATGCCGGCGTTGTGATTTTTGCGGCCTCCGATGGGATGAGCTGGCGGGTTATCCGGGTTGCGGATCAGGTTGGACGCGCGGAAGATTTGAATGCGATCTGGCGCTGGCGGGAAGCGCAGCGTTATGGCGCGACAGCTATTTTTGTGCGGGCGATGAAATCCGCCAGCGTCCGCGCCGCCGAAGCAGGCGATCTTGTCGCCGGCCTTAACCCGGTCTGCTTATCGCCCAGCGAGGGCGTGTTTCTCGATGCAGACGATGATCTGCCATTGGCGGCCTAACAAAGCATAATCGGCAGGGCTGCAAAGTATTCAGGGCTGCTAAGTATTATCGCGTCGATCCTCCCCGCGCTGCGTTCTCGGCGCTATCAGCGGCCCCCCGATAGCGAATGATCCGACCCGATCTCGAGCGCTTGTCGCATCCGACGCGATGTTAAAAGCCCGCGTTTCGTCCCATGACGGCGCGGGCTTTTTTTGTCATTTGGCTTCGTTTCACGTTAGTCGCCGCCGCCGCCCGGGCGTTTAAGCGCTTCTTGGGCGGCCGCCGATTTGGCGCTGCGGACGAGTTGAACGAATTCCGAGCGATATCCGAACTCGTCCACGCCTTTAGCATCATTGGCGAGGTCGATGATGTCGTCATAGCCAAACGCGTCGCTGAGATAAGGATCGCCGCGCAAGAGCTGACCATAGGCGGCGACGGCGGTTGCAAAGCGCGCGGGTCGGCTGGCGTCGCCCATACCGTCGGCTTTATCGTCATTAATGATCGGCCGCGTCACAAGTTTGGACACCGTGTCGCCGGGCAGTTTGTAGCGCAGCTTTAAAAACGCGTACTCAGCCGATACGTCCGGATCGACTGCAGATTTGGAATTGGCGGCGTAACGTACATCGTCGATCAAACGAGCGTCGGAGCCGGCAGGCGTCAACTCATAAACCGCCGTCACCGAATGGCCCGCGCCGATATCGCCGGCGTCGACTTGGTCATTGTTGAAGTCTTCTCGGTTTAACAGCCGGGTCTCATATCCGATGAGGCGGTACTCCGCGACGCGCGCCGGATTAAATTCGATTTGGATCTTCACGTCGTTCGCGATCGGAAAGAGCGATCCGGACAAATCATCCGACAGAACTTTGCGGGCTTCATTCAACGTATCGATATAGGTCGCCATACCGTTGCCGGTCTGCGCGATTTTCTGCATCAACGCGTCATTATAATTGCCTTGGCCGAAGCCCAGGACGGACAGATAAACGCCGGTGTTGCGTTTGCGAGAGACGAAATCCTCTAAACGCTCAGGATCGGCGATGCCGACATTGAAGTCGCCATCCGTCAGCAGCATGACGCGATTGACGCTGTCTTCATCGAAATTCTGTTCCGCGAGCGCATAGGCGAGGCGCAGTCCTTCGCCGCCTGCGGTGGAGCCGCCCGCCGACATATTGTCCAAAGCGGCGGCGATTTTCGCTTTTTCCACGCCCGGCGTGGGCTCGAGAACAGCGCCAGCCGCGCCGGCGTAAACCGCAATGGCGACGCGATCCTCTTCGCCCAGTTCGTCGACCAGCATTTTGAGCGCTTTGCGCGCAAGCGGCAGTTTATCGTCCGCCTCCATCGAGCCGGACACATCCACCAAAAGCGTGAGATTTAGCGGCGGGCGCTCCTCCGCCTCGATTTCATAGCCCTGTATGCCGACATGCATCAGTTCGCGTCCTTCGGACCAAGGCGAGGGCGTGATCTGCACATTGGTTGAAAAAGGCGTGTCGGCCGTTTCCGGCAGCGGATAGGCGTAGTCGAAGTAATTGACCAATTCTTCGATCCGTACAGCGTCCTTTGGCGGTAGAACCCCACGGTTCAGATAGCGCCGAACATTGGCGTAGCTCGCCGTATCGACATCGATGGAAAAAGTGGAGACAGGCTCCTCGGCGACCAGCTTCACCGGGTTGATCTCAACATTCTCGTAGTTTTCGCGGTCGATATCGCCGGGCAGAGGCTGTGGCCGCGGGGGAGGCGGCGCCGCACCGGCGGTCATCTGAACCGCTCGTCTAACGGTCGGCGCAGGAGCCGTCACTTCAAAGGCTTCTTCTCCCTCGGCGTAAAGACCAGTGTCATTTCCGGCATCTGCGACATCGCCGGATATTTTTTCGGGTCCCGGCGCGGTCCCAATGGATTCGCAGGCGGCGAGCGTGAGCGCAAACACGGCCGCCCCAGCGCAAAGTTTCAGCTTCAACATGGACGTCCCCTCTTATGTTCTTGGCGCCACAAACGCCAAAAATAGGGCGGGTTTAGGGCCGCGCCGCGTTGAGTTGCGGATCGATGAGTTTGAAGGGCCTAACCTCTTTGCGCCGTTTGCGTTTCAGCGATCCAGGCGCGAACATCGGTCTCCAAAACGCCCAGCGGACGTGCGCCGTTTGACAAGATGAGCGTGTGGAAGGCTTTGAGATCGAAATCTGGTCCCAGCGCGCGGTCCGCCTCGTGGCGAAGACGTCGGATGGTTTCACGCCCGATTATGTCGGCGCAGGCCCGGCCCGGCTGAACCATTGCGCGATCAACTCTGGCCGTCATCGCGTCACGAGACCGGCCGGTGGCGTCTATCAAATAGGCGACGGCGTCGTCACGGCTCCAACCATAGTGATGCAAACCGGTATCCGCGACCAGATATGCGGCGCGAGACAATAGCGATTGCAGATAGCCGATCCGGCCTAAATCATCATCATCGTAAACGCCCATCTCGTCCGCCAAATCTTCCGCGTAGACCGCCCAACCGGCTGAGAAAGCCGGCATATGGGCGAGGTGTCGAATGAGGGGAGACGCGCCGCCGTTACGGGAAAGGCTATATTCGAAATGGCGCCCTGGAACCGCCTCGTGATGGGCCAGTGTCGGCAATATCCACGCTGGCCGGCCGGCTGTGTCTTGGAGATTTACGAAAAACACGCCTTCATCGTCCGCCTTAAGAACGGCCGGTTGATTATAGCCGCCCGGCGCGATCGCTTCCAGAAAGTACGGAACCGCGCGAAGTTCGACGTTTGCGCGCGTCGCCGCGTCGAAAAAGGTAGGCAATTCGGCGTCGATTTTTAGCAGGCTTGCGCGCAACGCGCTCAACAATTCGATGCGGCCTTCAGGCGTCGCAGGATAGCGATAATCCGGATTTTCGCCGAGTGCAGCCAGTCGGGCGCCGACTGCTCCGTCAGGAAATCCGGCGCCGGCCAGCATAGCGTCTAGCTCCAGACTAGTGTCCTCCACCAGCGTGAGGCCTATGCGGTGCATCTCTTCAGCGCCAAGATCGGTGGTTGTGTGGAGCTGCAGCGCGTCGCGATAATAATCAGCGCCGGTCTCAAGATCTTGCAGACCGTTTTCACCGGCCGACGCTGCGAGCGCGTCGAATGTTTCGGCGAGGCGCATATAGGCCGGGGCGATGTCGGTTTCGATACGCAACTTGGCTTTGTCGACCATTCCGTTGAAGACATCGGTATCCACCCCTTCCATCGATGACAGGCCGATCACCAAAGGCTCTAAGAAGGCACTGGCGTCCGTGGGTGTCTCGGCGATGCCGCGCGCTGTTTGCGCGGCTTGTAAAAGACTAAAGGCTGGCGGCGAGACACCCATCGCCGCTTCCGTTTGCAAGTGCCGACGCTCATCCTCGATAATCGCGGGAATTTGCGACAGCCGTGATAAATAATCCTGAGCATCGGCAAGCACATTCAGCTCGTGTTGCATCGACATAAACCTCGGGAGCGTCAGGTATGCGCCGTCCAAATGCGTCACGGCGTAGGGGCGCGCACCTCCCAATGACGACACGCCATGGCCATAACGCCCCAATCTAGCGTCCGCAGTCAGGAGAAAGTGGATGACTTGGTAATCGCGTCGATCCTCCTGCGACAGCGCGGAGGCGTCGATCGCCTCCAACGCGGCCAAACTGTCCAGCCGGGCGACGCGCGCGCGGTCGCGGGCGGCCATGGACCGATCATCCAGCGTATCTTTGTAGGGGCCGCCGAATGCGCTCGCATCGACGCCGATGCTGTCGGCTGTTTGGGGCGAGCGGCGAATTTCGCCTAAGCCCGCTTCATCAATTGCTGCTTGAAATGCATCGACCGGATTCGGCGCTTCGCCCATGCAGGCGGTCAAAGCGAGGCTCGCCAATCCCACGAGGATATGATGTGACGTCTTTGTAACGCCCATGGCCCTGCATCTCCTGTAAAATCGGCGCATTCGGCCGGTTGTTCGTTCCTAGGTTTTCCGATAAGGACCGCGCAGCATCAAGGCAGGAGGTCTATATGGACATCAGTTCGGGCGGCGCCCCGGGCGGCGCAGCGCCGCAACAAGGGCAGCCGGAGCTATCAGGGCGCGTTCTTTTTTATCAAAACCCTGAGCCGCTCTCGATCGAAAAGCATCGCGGGCTCGGTGTGAAACAGGTCGCAAACCCGTTTATGTTTTTACGCGGCGCGCATGCGGTGCCTGTCACCGTTAGCGAATTTGGCGTTGCAAGCACCTCTTATCCGGTGATTTTCGTCGGCGAAGACCAAACGCCTGTCGCCGTCATGGGCGTACGCCAGGGCGAAAATGAGTATGTGGATGCGGCCGGCCAGCCGGATCCGGACAGCTACATCCCGGCTTTCGCCCGCCGCTATCCCTTTGTGTTCGCGGCCGATGAAGGAAACGACCGCCTTTTGCTTTGTGTCGATCGTAATGCGCCAATGGTGTCGGATACGCCCGACGTGCCGTTCTTCGAAGGTGAAGACCCGTCGAAATTCACCAATGACGCCATCGAGTTCTGCAAAGAATTCGAACGTCAGCGTCGCGCGACCATGGATTTCATGAAAATCATATCGGACGCTGGCCTGCTGGAGCAAAAATCAATCTCGTACACGCCGCGGGATCAAACCGGCGCCGAAGGGCAGCCGCAAAAGATCGCGGATTACTGGGCTGTGTCCGAGGAGAAGCTGAACAATCTATCCGATGCTGAATTCTTGGAACTGCGAAACAACGGCGCGTTAGGGGCGATCTACGCGCACATGGTGTCGCTTTTGAATTGGCCGCGGGTCATTCAGCGCGCGCTGCGCCGTCTTGGCGCCGAGCAAGCCGCCGCCGCGGGTCAGCCCCTCTCCTAAGCGCGATCAGATTTCAGGCGGCTCGCCTTGGATGTTTCATAAAGGCGACGCTTTCCAAATTGGAAGGCGTCGTTTTTGTATGCGTGTGCGTGTTTTTGTCGCTACACGCGCAGTCACGTTTCAGAGAGGCGTATGGACGTTGTTTAGATCGTTTCGATATCACGCAGGAAAGTTCCAGGAGTGTCCACGTCCATGCGTTTGATCGCTAGCTTCTTTTTGATAATCGCTTCTTTGTGGAGCGTCGCTCACGCGCAGCCCGTACGCACGGGAAATGCGGTGGCGGAATTGGTGTCGGAACGCGCGGCGATTGCGCCTGGCGATCAATTCCTTGTGGCGTTAAAACTCGACATAGACGAGGGCTGGCACGTTTATTGGAAAAACCCAGGCGACAGCGGCTTGCCGGCCGAGATTAATTGGGTCGTTCCCGAAGGCGTATCGTTCAGCGATTTTACCTGGCCCGTGCCGCATGAACAGCCGCTCGACGGGCTGATGAACTATGGCTATGAGACCCAATTGGTGCTGCCGCTCACGGTGAATGCGCCGAGCGGCTATCAGGCCGGCGACACGCTCAATTTGGAAGGCGTAGCGAGCTGGTTGATCTGTAAGGATATCTGCATTCCTGAAGATGCGCGGCTGAATTTGAGCCTACCCGTCGCGGCCGCCCCGGTTGAGGATCTGGCCAATGGCGCGTTCATCGCATCCGCGCTCGAGGCGTCTCCCATGGCGCTGACCGGCGAGGCGGTGGCCGAAGATCTGGGCGACGCCTATCGTGTCAGCTTGACGGGCCCAATGTTCGCCGACGCGCTGAACGACGCCGTCAAAGTCCGCATATTTCCCGATACGCACGCCATAGAGCACCCAGCGGAGCAAAGCGTCCGCGTTGGGGCGGACGGAGCTCAAATCGATCTTACGAAATCAAACCTGGCGCCGGCCGAGCTGGCGAATTTTTCAGGCGTCGTGGCGGTTGAAGCGGCTGACGGCGCGCGCCGTGGGTTTCGTTTCGACGCGACGCCGGGGGTCGCGCCGACCGGCGTATCGGATCGCGCCCTATCGCTGTCTGGCGCTGGTGCGACGTCTACTCGCGGCGGAGAGACGCTTGGGTTTGCGGGTCTGCTCACTTATCTGGCGCTCGCCTTCATCGGCGGGATGATCCTGAATTTGATGCCGTGCGTCTTGCCGGTCTTATCGATCAAGGCGTCTGGGTTGATCCATGCAGCGCATAAGGAGCAGGGCGGGCAAAGTGCGTTGCGTCGGCACGGTGTCGCTTATTTGGCTGGGGTTGTGTTGTCGTTCCTTATTATGGGCGTAGCTCTGCTGGCGCTCAGATCCGTAGGCGAACAAGCCGGCCTCGGTTTCCAGCTGCAATATCCGCCCGCGGTCGCATTTCTGGCGCTGCTGGTGTTCCTAATCGGCCTCAACTTGCTTGGGGTGTTTGAGATTGGAATATCGATTCAAGGTGCGGGCGGAGAACTGACGCAGAAATCCGGCTCCGCCGGCGCGTTTTTTACAGGCGTGCTCGCTGCGGTCGTGGGCGCGCCTTGTGTCGGACCGTTTTTGGGAGCGACCTCCGCGGTCGTCGTTTCGCAGCCGGCGCCAATTGTTTTGTTGGTTTTTGGCGCGATCGGGCTGGGCCTCGCCGCGCCCTTCGCAGCTTTGAGCTTCTCGCCCGCGCTCGCCCGTTATTTGCCGAAGCCGGGCCAATGGATGGAGACGTTGAAGGAGTTTTTCGCCTTCCCAATGTTTCTCACCGCCGCGTTTTTGGTTTGGGTGTTCGCCGGGCAAGCGGGGGCGGACGGCGCCGCTTTGCTAATTGCGGCGGCGGCGGCGATTAGTTTCGGTGTTTGGGTCACACAGCGCGCGGGCGGCGCGACGGTCGCACGATTTGTCGGTCTCGGCGTGATACTCGCGGCGTTCGTGGTCCCCGTAATTAGCGTGAGCGGACGGGCGCCGGCGGAAGCGGCGGAGCTCGCGTCTCTCGATGTCGAGGTCGATGAGGGCGTTTGGTCGCCTGAGCGAGTGGCGCAATTGCGCGAAGAGGGGCGGCCCATCTTTGTCGACTTCACGGCCCGCTGGTGCGTGACCTGTCAGGTTAATAAGCGCGTTGCAATTAAAACACCCCAGGTGAGTGCGGCGTTTACAGAAAATGACGTTGTATTCTTGACCGCAGATTGGACAAATCGCGATACAATTATAGCGTCTGCGCTTGCGGAGCATGGTCGCGCGGGCGTGCCGCTCTACCTTATGTATCCAGAGGGTGGCGGAGATCCAGCTATTTTGCCGCAGCTGTTAACACCCGCAATGGTTGTCGATGCGGTTGAAAAAGCGGCCGGTTAGCGCCAATAGTTCAAATAGCGAATGTGATAAAACTAACGGAGAGTATCTGACATGGACGGCGTATTGCGAGGACGTATCAGCTTTTGGGCGGGCGCGTGTGCTGCCGCTGCTTTGACGGCGGGGGCGTTGATTGCAACAACCGCGGAAGCTGCGATCGGCGTTGGCCAGGCCGCTCCCAATTTTGAAGAAATCGACTCCAACGGCGTCACCCATTCCTTGTCTGATTTCGCCGGCAAGACATTAATCCTAGAATGGACCAATCATGGCTGCCCCTTCGTCCAGAAGCATTATAGCGGCGCTGAAGACGGCAATATGCAGACCTTGCAAGCCGCCGTCGCCGATGATCCGGACACGGTATGGGTGTCGGTGATCTCTTCGGCTGAAGGCAAGCAGGGTTATGTCTCGCCCGCTGAGGCGAATGAGCTGACAAATTCTCGCGGCGCTGCGCCGGACGCGGTTCTGCTTGATGTCGATGGAAGCATGGGACGGGCGTTTGATGCGAAAACCACCCCGCATATGTATGTGATCACGCCGGATGGCGCCGTGGCGTATCATGGTGCGATCGATTCAAAGAAATCTACCGATCCTTCGGATATCCCGGAGTCGACGAATTATTTGACAGCGGCGCTCACGGCGCTCGACGCTGGCCAGGCGCCCGATCCCGCGGCCACCATGCCTTATGGCTGCAGCGTCAAATACTGAGTTTGAGCCGGGTTGGCGGGGCATGTCTTCGCCGACCTGTCTGATAAAGACTTAGATCCGTCGCGTGCAAACGCGTGAGCGGCTGCCGCTCCCACGATTTCCGCGTCATCCATCATTTTGACCAAGCGTGCGATCGGCGTTTTTTGATCACCGCTCGCGTCAGCTGATTTCAAAGCGCGCATTTGGACGTCGGTTTCCTCGGCCATTCCGCGAAAAATGCAGGCGAAATCATCGGCGACGCCATGGGCCTCCGCGTCGATTGAAAGCCTAGAGGCGGAGGCGCCGAATAGTTGAAGGCGGTGCGAAAGCGCATCGTCAAGTTGTACGGCGTCGAGGACGTTGGCGGTCTCGGCCGCACTTTGGAGGCCTGTCAGCTCGAGCTTAAGCGCGCTTGCGTCCAGCCCTAATTGCGCCGCGCGGTCGGCGTTTGCGAAGGCGGGCGCGGACAGGGCGCACATCGCGGCTCCGCAAAGAGCGAAACCGACAAACTTACGGCGAAACGTTTCAAACATGGACCATCCTTCAAATTCGCCTGATAGGAGAAGCAAATAATGGGCCGCGCACCAGAAACGCGATCCCGATCAGCTTGATTCTGCGTGCGATATTGCCGCGACGCAGGCGATGAGATACCCCGACGCCCAGTTCAAATCCGAAATGGCTCTTTCATGTCCAACGCCTCCGACACAGCGCGCCCCGAGGCGCGAAAACCTAAAGGTTTCCAGGACAAGCGCGCCGCGCTGATCCAAGAAGAACGCCGTTTGGTGGACGCGGTCACTCATGTCTATGCGCGCTGGGGATTTGACGCGTTGGATACTGGTCCTTTCGAGTATGTCGACGCGTTAGGTAAATTCCTGCCGGATACGGATCGGCCTAATCAGGGCGTGTTCGCGCTGCAGGATGATGACGAGCAATGGATTGCCCTGCGATACGACCACACCGCGCCGCTCGCGCGGTTTGCAGCGGAAAATTGGGAACGCCTCCCCAAACCGTTTCGACGCTATGCGTCAGGACCCGTTTGGCGCAATGAAAAACCCGGCCCGTTTCGCTTTCGTGAGTTTATTCAATGCGACGCCGATGCGGTCGGCGCGTCCGGTCCCGCAGCAGACGCGGAGATGATCGCGATTGCATCCGAAGCCATGCAGGCGACCGGCGCCGGCGTTGGTGAATACGCCATCCGTGTGAACACGCGCCTGCTTCTGGACGGCGTGATGCACACGGCGGAGGTGCGCGATCCGGACACTCGGCTGATCGTGCTGCGCGCGCTGGATAAACTGGATCGCCTTGGCGCCGAGGGCGTTGCGGCTTTGTTGAGCGATGGACGCGAAGACGAAAGCGGCGATTTCACCAAAGGCGCAGGCTTAAGCGCGTCATCGATCGATCGCTTTCTGGCGTTTGCGCAATCGGCGCGAGAAACGCGCAGCGACACTCTAAATGCCCTCTCCAATGTGGCGGGCGATAGCGAGGCCGGCGCTGCAGGCGTTGAGGAGCTTGGCGCGATCCATGCGGTGCTAAACGGGCTGGGCGTGGACGATCAATCCGCCGTTTTCGATCCGGCCATTGTGCGGGGATTGGAGTATTATACGGGGCCCGTTTTTGAAGCGGAGCTCTACCGCGAATTTAAAGACGAGAAGGGCCGTTTGGTGCGCTTCGGATCTGTCGGCGGGGGCGGGCGCTATGATGATTTGGTTGCGCGCTTTCGCGGCGAATTGGTGCCCGCCACCGGATTTTCCGTAGGGATCAGCCGCCTCGCCGCCGTCACCGCGGCGGAAAACGAGGCCGCGAGCGACGGTCCCGTCGTGGTCCTTGCGCTCGATCGCGAATACATGGCGGATTACTGCGCCATGGCTGCGGAGCTTCGCAACGCGGGTGTCCGTACAGAGACTTATTTGGGAAGTTCGGGCATGCGCGCTCAAATGAAATACGCCGACCGGCGTCGCGCCCCGGCGGTGATTATTGTCGGCGAGGATGAACGCGCCTCAGGCAAGGTCACCATCAAAGATCTTAAAGCCGGCGCCGAAGCGGCCAAATCCATTGAAGACAATGCGGAGTGGCGAGCATCGCGTCCTGGCCAGTTTGACGCGCCGCGCAGCGAGATGACCGCGCGGATCAAAGCGATTGTGGAGGCTGGATAATGAGCGTTTCATTTGACGCGGTGCGCGCAGCCGTCACGACGGTTCTCGAGGCGGCCGGTGGGCGGGATATCGCGCCGCCTATTGTTATGCCGGCGGGCGTGATGATCGAATTATGCGGCGAAACGGTGCGGGCGCGTTTGTGCACATTCACCGATCCGTCGGGCGCGGAGTTTTGCCTGCGTCCGGATATGACGGTCCCGATTGCACGGATGTCGGCCGAGGCCGGTGCTAAGGCGGAACGCGTTCACGTGGTTGGACCGGTCTTTCGCTATCCCGCGCCAGGTGTGGATGATCCGATCGAGTTCATTCAAGCTGGATTTGAATGGATTGGCGGATCAGGCTGCGCCAATGAGGATGCGGAAGCTATCGCACTGGTTCTGGAAGGCGCCGCCGCCGCGGGCGTGAAGCGCGGCGTGCTTCGGTTTGGCGATGCAGCTCTCTTCGGCGCGATCGTCGACGCCCTTGAGGCGCCGGAGGCGTGGCGCCGCAAATTGAAGAAAGCCTATTCGCGCCGCCGCGGTCCGCGCGATTTAATGGCGTCGTCGGGTGATGCGCCGACGCGCTCGCCGCTAGCGGCCGGTCTCGCCGCTTTGGAGCCGTCAGACGCAGAAGCCGCCGTCAATGAGATCTTCGCGATCGCCGGGATCTCGGCGGTCGGCGGACGCGACGCGTCCGAGATCGCAGACCGTTTAATTGCGCAACAACAAGCGGGCGATTCCTTACCGGCCGACACCGCAGCGGCTTTGACACGCTTTTTGGATATCTCCGGCGACGCGCGTGAGGCCGAGAAAACGCTGGCGGATTTTGCAAAGGATGTCGGCGTCGACATTAATGCGGCCCTGTCTCGCTATGTCGACAGGCTTGATGCGTTGAAGCGTTTGTCGCCGTCATTGCAGGCGGATCTCGTCTTCGGCGCCGAGTTTGGGCGTCGGTTCGATTATTATGACGGGTTGGTGTTCGAACTCTCCCATCCTGCATTTCCTGATGACCGCGCAATCGCGGCGGGCGGCCGCTATGATGGTCTGATTTCGGAGCTGAGTCGCGGCGACGCCTCCGCAACAGCCCTTGGCGGCGTGTTGCGGCCGGATCGTCTCGCCATCGCCGCGGAGGCCGACCAATGAGCGCTTTGACAATCGCCATACCCTCTAAAGGTCGCTTGAAAGAGCAGATGGAGGCGTTCTTATGGGATAGCGGCCTCAAGCTCGTCCAAGACGGCGGCGACCGGGGATACGCCGCGCGTCTTCAAGGGCTCGACGACATCGAAGTTCGTCTGCTGTCCGCTGGTGAAATCGCCAACGCCGTGTTGAACGGCGAGGTGCATATCGGCGTTACCGGCGAGGATTTGCTGCGCGAGCGCGCCGGCGATTTGGAACAGCGCGTGAAGCTCTTAAGGCCGCTGGGCTTCGGCTATGCGCGCTTGGTGGTCGCAGCGCCGAAAAGCTGGATTGATGTTGAAACCATGGCCGATCTGGACGATGTCGGTGCGGCGCATCAAGCGCGCACCGGACGCCGTATGCGGGTCGCCACAAAGTATCTGCGCTTGGCGCGCGAATTTTTCGCCGCCAAAGGGGTGGGGCATTACCGCATTGTGGAAAGCGCGGGCGCAACGGAAGGCGCGCCCGCTACGGGCGCAGCGGAATTGATCGTCGACATCACGACGACTGGCCGCACGCTCGATGCTAACGGGCTTAAAATCATCGGCGATGGCCTAATCCTCGAAAGCGAGGCGCAATTGGCTGCGAGCTTAACCGCCAATTGGAGCCAGGATGCATTGTCTGCTTTGCGCGGGCTGTTGGATGTGTTGGAGGCGCGCAAATCCGCCTTAGGCCTGAAATCGCTTCGCTTCAATGAAGCGGCGGCCGCTAACGCGATCGCGGGCATTGTCGAGACGTTTGAATTACAATCCGTCGCCGAGGGCGAAGCGCTCTGCAAACGCGACGTCGCCGCGCTCGCCGCTCGCGCGCTCGCAGCCGCCGGCGCCGGACCGGTCCGCGTCTCCGACTTAGATTTCGCTTATGAGGCGGAGAATGCGGTTTTTGAAGCGCTTTTGTTGCATCTCGGCGACACATAATGTGGGCGATCGCACGCTCGCCAAAAAAAAATGACTTCTTATGCGACAGGCTGTTGACAGCCATGCGAATTCGCTAGATCAGTTATGCATAACCGCAGTGCGGTTGGCGTTTCGGGGAGGAAACGCCCTATCAGACCCTGATATCAGGCGGCGCGCAAAGCACGCGCCGCCTTTTTTTTGTTGTTTTGAAACAAGAGCTTGTCGGCGCATATCAACGATTTGCGGTTCGATCTCTATAAAGAAGCGGCGAGCAGTCAGTTAGACCGCTCGCCGTTTGAGTTTGGGCAGTTGATGAAGCTCATACGCCATGCCGGATGCTCGGATTGGGGTATGCATACCGACACAGTAAGAACTTCACGAATAACAATAAATAATTATCGAAAAACAATCAATAGCGGAATTTCGCTTCTTGGCAAAAAATCATTTAACGGAACGTGGCGCTGGTGTTCAGTGACTGGTCCAACGCCTGTGACGCGTTGGATACGACCTTTGATCGCGTGCGACCAGCCCCCTTTGATCTTCTTTGACGACAAGTGAGGTGATTTTAGGGCGATCGAACGCCTTTGGATTAATGTCTCGTGTCCAAGCTCCACCATTCGCCAAACAATGGCTGCTCGCCCACGCCGGTTTATAAGGTCGAGAGGCGCGCGCCGAAACGAAAACGGGCGGCCCGAAAAGGACCGCCCGTTCTTGGTAGATTGCGTTGGGAGGTGAGCTCTAGAAGCCCATATCGCCCATGCCGCCCATTCCACCCATGCCGCCCATATCGGGCATGCCGCCGGCGGGGGCGTCTTTCTTCGGCGCTTCGGAAATGGCCGCTTCCGTTGTGATGATAAGGCCGGCCACCGATGCGGCGTTTTGCAGTGCGGAGCGCACCACTTTCGCCGGGTCGACAATACCCATCTCCACAAGGTCGCCATACTCTTCCGTCTGCGCGTTGAAGCCGTAAGCGGCGCCTTTGCCGGATTGGACTTCATTGACGACGACGGAGCCTTCTAGGCCCGCGTTTTCAGCGATCTGACGGATCGGCGATTGAAGCGCTTTCACGACAATGTCGATACCGGCTTGCTGGTCGTCATTCTCGCCTTCAGCGGCGATTTTACCAGCTGCGCGAAGCAGAGCTGCGCCGCCGCCAGGGACGATGCCTTCTTCCACCGCAGCGCGTGTGGCGTTCAGCGCGTCGTCAACGCGGTCTTTGCGCTCCTTCACTTCAACTTCCGTTGCGCCGCCGACTTTGATCACTGCAACGCCGCCGGCGAGTTTCGCCAAACGCTCTTGCAGTTTTTCGCGGTCATAATCCGACGTCGTGTCTTCAATTTGCGCGCGGATTTGCGAGACGCGGCCTTCGATGTCTTTCTTCTTGCCGGCGCCGTCGACGATGACGGTGTCGTCCTTTGTGATGGAGACGCGCTTGGCGGTGCCGAGCATGTCCATCGTGACGTTTTCCAGCTTGATGCCGAGGTCTTCGGAGACCACCGTGCCGCCCGTCAGGATGGCGATGTCTTCCAGCATGGCTTTACGGCGATCGCCGAAGCCAGGCGCTTTCACCGCAGCGATTTTTAGGCCGCCGCGCAGTTTGTTGACCACGAGGGTCGCCAGCGCTTCGCCTTCAATGTCTTCTGCGATGATAAGCAGCGGACGCGAGGACTGCACCACCGATTCCAAGATCGGCAGCATCGCTTGCAAGGAGGACAATTTCTTCTCGTGCAGAAGGACCAATGGATCGTCGAGTTCCGTGATCATTTTTTCCGCATTGGTGATGAAGTAAGGCGAGAGATAGCCGCGGTCGAACTGCATGCCTTCGACAACGTCCAGCTCGGTGTCCAGCGATTTGGCTTCTTCAACCGTGATCACGCCTTCATTGCCGACTTTTTCCATCGCTTGCGCGATCATGTCGCCGATTTCGCGTTCGCCATTGGCCGATATTGACCCGACTTGAGCGATCTCTTCGTTGGTTTTCACCTTTTTGGACGCTTTGGCGAGCTGCTCGACGGCCTCCGCAACGGCCTTTTCGACGCCGCGCTTCAGATCCATCGGATTCATGCCGGCGGCCACGCGCTTCATGCCTTCGCGGACGATGGCTTGGGCCAGAACCGTTGCGGTCGTGGTGCCGTCGCCGGCCACGTCATTGGCCTTCGATGCGACTTCGCGCAGCATTTGCGCGCCCATATTTTGGAATTTGTTGTCGAGCTCGATTTCCTTCGCGACGGTCACGCCGTCTTTCGTGGTGCGCGGAGCGCCGAAGGATTTTTCGATAACGACGTTGCGGCCCTTCGGGCCTAAGGTCACTTTCACGGCGTTGGCGAGAACGTCGACGCCTTGCAGCATCTCTTCGCGCGCGTCTGAGCCGAAATGGACAAGTTTGGCAGCCATGGCTGTTAAGTCCCTATATTAAGGTGGAGTTTGATCGATCTATTCAGAGGTGAGAGCAGGGCGGCGCCCTATTCGATCACGCCGAGAATGTCGCTTTCTTTCATGATGATGAGCTCTTCGCCCTCGACGGTCACTTCCGTGCCGGACCATTTGCCGAACAGGATGCGGTCGCCGGCTTTTACGTCCATCGGCACGATTTCATTGTCGTCTCCGCGGCCGCCTGTGCCGACGGAGACCACAAGGCCTTCCTGCGGCTTTTCTTTTGCGGTGTCGGGGATGATGATCCCACCCGCGGTTTTTGCTTCTTCTTCCACGCGCCGAACCAGCACGCGGTCATGAAGTGGACGCAACGCCATGTCGCTTGTCTCCTAATAGTGTTGAGGTTTCCTCACCGAAGTCAAAGCGTTAGCACTCACAAGATGCGAGTGCTAACGATGCCGTGGGAGTTAGGTGAGGCGGGGCCGCGCGTCAAGCGGCGACGGGATTTTTTTGGAGCTGTGCTCTAAGCGCCGAACCAATCGCGTCTAAGCGAGAATCGCGACGGTGCGTGTCCAACCTGCAGAAGCGCCTTTGATCTTCACCGGAAAACAGACGACATCAAATCCGTGGTCCGGCAGCGCGTGGAGATTGCCCAGCTTCTCCATTTGGAAATACGCCGCCTCTCGCCCAGCTTTATGCCCTTCCCATATGATTGTCGGGTCTCTGGTCTCGCCATACTTCGTCGCCGTGTGAGAAAACGGCGCATCCCAAGACCAAGCATCCGTGCCGACAACGCGCACGCCGCGATCTGTAAGATAAAGCGTTGCATCGCGGCCCATCCCGCAACCCTTGTGAATGTATTCGGGTTCGCCAAACGCAGCGCCGGCGTTTGTGTTCACCAGCACTATATCGAGCGGCTGTAATGTGTAGCCAATGCGCGCGAGCTCCGCTTCGATATCTCTCGCTGTGACGATATAGCCGTCGTCGAATTTTCGAAAATCGAATTTCACGCCCGGCTTGAAGCACCAATCGAGCGGCGCCTCGTCGATCGTCCACGCTCTGTCGCCCCCGTCCATCGTCGAATGATAATGGAAAGGCGCATCCATATGCGTTCCGTTATGGGTGCCGAT
This sequence comes from Pseudomonadota bacterium, assembly GCA_039026555.1. Lineage (GTDB taxonomy): Bacteria > Pseudomonadota > Alphaproteobacteria > Caulobacterales > Hyphomonadaceae > JBCCMB01. The sequence goes on along the minus strand of JBCCMB010000008.1, from coordinate 22,221 downwards.
TTGAAGCTCTTCGACGGCCCAAGCTTCTTCATCAGGCAGATCTTCCTTTGAGAGCCCTGGAAAAAACGGCAGCAATTGATGATGCGTCTCATCATGCTTGTGGTAGGTGATCTTCGGACGAAACGGCTCAGGATCCGACGCCACGTCGTTTTCTATCGCTATCGAAAGATCGATGATTTTGCGCTGTACGTTCTTAAGGAGCGCGGCCGTGGTCAGTCGTGATTCTGTGCGAAGATCATTTGTCATATTTGACCTCGTTCCTTGAACAATTCGGGTCTTATTCGACTTCGGCGGTTTGACTGTTTTGAGCGGATCCCATTGGCGCCCGGTCTCGGACGAACCTGCAATATGCGATGAAGGAAAACACCGTGAGATACATTGTGAACAGATAAACGACGGGCGCGACGGCAAATTCCGGCCTCTTCAAAAGAGCGATGGCGATTACCGTGGAGAGGATGTAATTCTGCACGCCAATCTCAACACAGATTGACCGGCTTTGACGTTCTCCTGTTTGCAGCAAGAGCGCGGCGCCGAAACCTAACGCCATCATACTCGTGTTAAGCATTAAGACCGGTGCGCCGGCATCAATCAGCATAGACGGCAAAATCGGCCATATCGCATGTAACATGACAACCATTGTGAAGAGCACAGCTGCGAAAGACAATTTGGTTGCGTATCGCTCAATTGATAACGCCAGCTTCGGAAAATAGCGTCTGACGCTCATACCCGTGAGCACCGGTGCGACAACCAGCATAAAAATCTGCGCCATAGATTGCACAATCGGCAGTCGAACGGTCTCACCGCTTTCCGCAAACATGGAAATCGCCGCATTTATGAGAATGGGGATTGAAAACACGACAACGAAACCGCTGACCGCCGTCAACGCGATCGAAAGCGCAACATCGCCCCTGGCCAAAAAACTAAAGAAATTCGACGTCGCGCCGCCGGGACAGCATGCAAGTATAATAAGGCCGATCGCGACGGCGGGCGGCGGCGATAAGCTTATGACGATCAGAAACGCGAAAGCCGGCAATAGGATCAATTGGCCGACCAATCCGATCGCGACGGCTTTTGGCGCTTCGTAGACTTTCTTGAAGTCCGCGGGGGTCAAGGTCAGCCCCATCGTCGCCATAATGAAAACTAATGCATATGTGCCGATGTCGGCGACGTTCATTCCCAGAAACTGTAGGCCTAGCAGGTTTATGTCGGCGATTGACTGAGGCATGCGTTTTCCAAGACCCTGATTTAAAGGGAGAATGATTTCGGATCGACGCGCGATCCGGCAAAGAACGCCGTTTCAAACGACGGGCGTTCGCGAATGTCGTTGTACCAGCGGCTGAAATGAGGAAGTTTCGCCCACATGTCAGAAAGCCCGATATCGTCCATCCTAACAATTGTGGGGGTGAGAACGATATCCGCGATCGTGAATTGATCGCCCACAAGCCAGTCATTTTCGCTCAACGTGTTGTCCGCACGCGCAAGCGTTCCTCGTAGCTTGTCCAGCGAGTCCTCGTACAAAGATTTGTCGAAGCCGTCCTCGCCTTTCAGCTGGCGATAGAACGCTTTGCGCAGCGGCATTCGATCGGTCATTTCGCGAAAGTCGGATTCTGGGATCTTTGCGAGGTTATTGGCGAAGAGCATGTTGAAAGACGGAACTCTGATCGCCGTTGTCGGCACTTCCTCAAGATAACGCATCCACGCGCGCATGTTGGCGCGTTCTAACGCCGTCGGCGGCGATAATCGCGGGTCGGGAAATACTTCATCCAGATATTCGCAAATGACGGAAGAATCGACAATCGCCCGACCATTATGAATGAGCGTTGGAACGACGCCATTTGGGTTGAGATGCAGGTATTCGTCGCTCAAATGTTCTTGATTGGCGAAGTTTATCACCCTGCTTTGGTAGTCGATTTTCTTTTCGGCGAGGCAAAGGCGAACTTTCTGACTGCACGTGGAAATTGGATTGTGGAACAGCTCAACTACAAGATCCATGAACAATTCCATCGCAATCTCAGGCAATGACGGCGAAAGTTCCAAACGGCGAACCCTCGGCGGCGCAAGCATGTATTAGATAGCCATGAGACTGGTCGTTAAGGAAGGCCAACTTAGCGGAAGCTTCCAAACGATGGACTGTAAAATAGCCGGCTGACTTTCGAAGGGAGCCGCGTGATCTTCCGACAGCCGCGCCGAGGACGTCGTAGGTTTTGCGCCGGCGACCCCGTCCACTCGCTCAATTCAGGCGCGGACGCGCCTCGCTATCGCGATGATAGAAGCTCTTAAATTCAATTCGGCTCCGACGCGCCCGTCGACGCCGTGGAGCAGGGGTGGACGCCTCCGGTATTGGTCGCCGAACAAAGGTCGGGCGCCGCGCTTTTAGATGGTTCACTCAAGCGCGCCGCCCTGCCGACTATTCTGAACGCGCTCAGCGTCTAGAAGTCGACATCTAATCGGACTGCAATCGTCCGCTCGTCTCCCAGGCGCGCTGTCTGGCCTGCGATATTTCCGCGATTGACGAAGGCGAAATAGTCTTTGTCGAACAAGTTTCTGACGAGCGCTGTAATGCGGACGTTGTCGTTCAACTCGTACCCGATACGCCCATTCAAAATGACGCGCTCGCCTTCGAAATCGACGGCTTCGTTGAAATTGTTGGCGTACTGATCCGACTGATAATTCGCGTCCAAACCGCCAAATATTCCGGACGGGCCCGAATAGGTCATGCCGGCGTTCGCAGAAAGCCGCGGCGCATAAGGAAAGCGATTGCCGCTGAAATCATTGCCGGCCGCACCGTTGGTGGCTCGGAAAACGGTATCGGAGAATTCGATAAACTCCGTGTAGGCGTATCCAAGCCCGCCATAGACCTCAAATTCCGACGTGACGTCGAAGCTAACGTCGGTTTCAATTCCGAACAGTTCTGATTCTCCGGCGTTTACCGTGAAGCTGAAGTTTTGAAGCGGCGGCGGGAAGGATTCCGTGACTTGCTGGTCCTTATAGTCGCTGTAATAGACGTTTGTGTTCCAGTTCAGTCGGCCGTCAAAGAAGTTGGTTCTCGCCGAAAATTCGTAATTGTTGAGATATTCGGGATCGTAATCGATCACGCCGCTGCTGACGAAGTCGACATCAGATCCGCCTGCGCGATAAGCGCGTTGAGCAACGAATGCGAGCGTAACATTGTCGTTGGCCCGCCAGCGAACGCCCAGTTTCGGTAAGAACGCGTCGTATTCCGCTTCCGTGATCGGGTTCACAGCGCCCAAGAACGGCGCGAACGCCGCCTGGATGGAGGCCGGAACCTGATCCGGGTTGGCGATAAATGTATCGCCGACCGCATTATCGTCTTGATCCTCGCTGTCATATCGGAACCCGAACAAGAGATCGAATTGGTCGGAAATTTTGTACTCGCCATCAAAGAAAACGGCGGTGTTTTTCACGTTCTCGCTGGAGGTGCCGTCACGGGTCAGAAGCACGAAATCCAAGGACGGATCTAGAATGGCGCCGGTCAGCGAGAAGCTGTCGTCGAAACCGGATTCGCCGTCGAGATAATACGCGCCGAGCACGCCGGAGAACCGCTCGCCGGTATAGCCCAAGCGAAACTCTTGCGTGAAAACTTCATCATCGCCCGTTCGGTCCAACGCGATATTAGGATTGTCGTTTGGGTTGTTTGGGTCCGTCGCGAAGTCTTCCAGGCGGAAGTAATCCGAGGTCTGATACGTTGTGATTGAGGTCAAATTCCACGCGTCGGAGATGTCCCAAGACGCGTTGACGGACTGAATAAAGGTTTCCGTGCCTTCGCTGCCGGGAACATTGTAAGCGACCAGGCGATCCACATCGCTCGCGTCGAGCACCTGGGTTGGATCGCCATTGTTGGGACTAACAATGTCTTCGCCAGCTGAGTGCTCTGTGTAAGACGTGGTGGAGATTATTGAGATGTCTTCTCTAGGCTCGAAAAGGAGTTTGAAACGGCCCGTCGTCTGCTCGGTTTCATCCGCTTCTTCGTCCAAGAACGTGTTGTAGATGAAGCCATCGCTTTCGCGGTGGCTGGCGGATGCACGAAACGCCAGCACATCGTCTATAATCGGCCCGCCGACTGCGCCTGCAGCTTGGAAGATGCCGTTATTGCCTGCTTCCAGGCGTGCTTTTCCATCCCATTCAAAGGTCGGATCCTGCGAGCGAATGTAGATCGCGCCGGCGATGGAGTTCCGCCCAAAATTGGTGGATTGCGGCCCGCGATACACCTCCACTTGGCCCAAATCCCAACTATCGAGAGGGCCGAAGAACGTCGTCTGGTTGCCCAGAGGCGAGTCGTCGACAAACACTGTAACGGTCAAACTGCTGCCGCCAACGCCGCGTTGATCGACGCCGCGGACAACGAAGCCTTGTTGTCCGAGCGCGGCGTTTACGTTCGGGATGCGATCGACGATATCGTAAAGATCGATAATGGGTTCGCGTGCGATTTCAGCGGCCGTTATGACGTCTACGCTGGCCGTGACATTTTAAAGCGATTGCTCAAACTTTTGACCCACCACCACGACTTCGTCTCCACGAAGTTCGTTTTCGTCGCTTGCTGTATCAACCGTCTGTGCATGCGCTGCGTTGGACGCCAATAAAAGAGCGGCGGATGCAACGCCGTACTGAAGCTTACCCACTAAACTACCCCTACAACCTTATATCAGGAGCGGCTGCCATATCGTTGGCGTGGGGCAAATGCAACGCATTCTCACAAAAGGTTCGAGGTGTGGTTCGAAGAGCACACCCGTAATGAACTACTATGCTCAAACTTCGTGTTCGTGCGGTTTACAACGCCATTGAGGCTGCACAGGGTGTGTTTGTCTGCTGATCAATGAAGGACGTTGGACCGTGTTAAGGCATTTTATTGTAGGCGTGGCGTCGATCCTCATCGTCTATGGTTGGGGCGGAGGCGCCGCTGCGGAGGCTCAAATCGGCCAGGAGGAAATCACCGTGCAGATTCACTATCTCGAAATCGTGACGCCAAAGGTAGATGAGACCTGCGCCGCCCTTGCGGCCCAGCGGGGCGTGACGTTTAGCAATCCCGAACCCATGCTCGGAAATGCGCGTGTTGCGGAACTCTCGGGCGGAGGGCGGATCGGGGTTCGGGCGCCGCTGCGGGACGATGAAAATCCAGTCGTTCGGCCCTACATGCGCGTCGACGATATTGAGGCCGCCTCGCAAGCCGCCGAAGCGCAAGGCGCAGAGTTTGCGATGCGCGCGACGGACATTCCCGGCCAGGGCAAATTCGCTATCTATTTCCTAGGCGGCATAGAGCACGGTTTGTGGGAGCTTTGATGACGCGCAGACTTGGTTTGAGAGCCGGCACGTGGTGTGGATGCGGCCTGACGCTTCGGAACGATGATATGCTCCGGCGGTTTTAGAGTGGCCGGAAGAGGAGTTTGTCATGAGGAGACTCGGATATGCAGCGCTGATTACAATGATCGGGCTCGGGCTGTCGGCGGCGAGCTATGCCGATGATACCGGCTATTCCGCCGCCGATGTCCGCAGCGTTTATGCGGATGCTTGCGGTGCGCATGGCATCGATCCGCCAAAGTGCGATTGCATTGTAAACGGCCTATTGGCGACCCACAGCGTCGACGCCATTATGGCCAATGGTCTGGGGATGGTGCTGCGATATGACGAAGCGCAGGCCTTAACCGATCAAGTTGGCGAGCCGGCGGTTTGGGCCGCGAGCGATTCTTTTGATGTGCTGCAGAACACGAATTGTTCCACCTCGTCGCTCGCAAGCGTTCCCGATGGCGGCGCCAGTGGAGCCGCTGACGGAGCAATGAGCGCGGCCGAGGCGGTCTCCGGCGTGCCGCGCTAGGCTAGAACAAGAACCAGAATGAAAGCTACCGCCCCAACTCTTCTGCAGGGCGGATCGCCTTCCAGGTGACGACTTTGACCGCAAGCTTATCGTTGGGCAGGCGCCACTCGGCCTCGACATAGCCCGTGGTGCGCGATCGGTTGACCAAATTCGCTTCGATCGGAATGATCTCGCCCGCGACAGGGCGAAACAATTTGATCTGCAGGTCCAGCGTTGTGAACCACTCGCCATCCTCCAGGGCGCTGGCCATGCACATGGAGACGATATGGTCCGACAACGCGCCGACCCATCCGCCGAACACGCGGCCCGGCGTAATGTCATGCGACCCGTCATTGGGCCATTCATAATAGACCCGGCCCTTAGAAACTTCCTTGAGCCATAAGTCTGGACGAATGCCAGCCGCCGCGATGCCGGGCGGCAATTCCCAATCTCCTGCTCGAAGAGCGTCAAAAAAAGCTTGTTGGCCCGGCGCGAGGGGCGTTTCGGCGCTCACGTGACGGTCGCTCCACCGTCCACGACAATGGTTTGGCCATTGGTGTAGGAGCCGGCTTTGGACGCGAGGAACACCGCCGCGCCCGCGATCTCTTCCGGCTCGCCAATGCGGCCCAGCGGCGTGCCTCGCAGCGCGACTTCCAGGGTTTTCGGGTTTTCCCAAAGGGCTTTGGCGAAATCGGTTTTGATCAGCCCCGGAGCGATACAATTGACGCGGACATTGTGCGCGCCGAACTCCGTCGCCAAATTACGCGCCAATTGGAAATCCGCTGCCTTGGAGATGTTATATGCGCCGATAATGGGCGTTCCGCGCAGCCCGCCAATGGATGAGACGATCACGATCGCGCCGTCTTTGCGCTCCATCATTTGCGGGGCGCACATTTGGATCAGCCAATGGTTCGAGATGATATTGTTTTGCAAAATTTTCTCGAATTGCTCGTCGGAGATCCCAGCCATTGGCCCGTAATAGGGGTTGGACGCCGCATTGCAGACCACGATGTCGACCTTGCCGAACGCCTCGTTCGTCGCATCGACCAGTTTTTGCAATTGGTCTTTTTCTGAAATGTTCGCCGGTACGGCGATAGCGGCGTTCTCGCCATGTTTTGTATTGATGGCCTCGGCGACCTCTTGGCACGGGCCCGGCTTTCGAGAGGATATAACGACGTTTGCCCCCTGATCGGCCATGGCTTCTGCGATCGCTTTGCCAATCCCGCGGCTGGACCCGGTAATGATCGCTGATTTTCCCGTTAGGTCGAATAGAGACATGGTCGTTTCCTCATATCTGGCTGGCCGTGCGAGACGCCGTATGTCGCCGCACAATAAGTCGTCGCGGATGCATCGCCAGTGTCGACGTTGGGGAAGGGGGCGGCGCGCGCCTAGATCAGTTTCCAATCCTGCGCCAAAGCGTCAGCCAAGCGGTCGCGTCGTGCAGCGACATGGTCCGGCGTCCAGTCATCGATCGGTTTGATCTCGCGCGTCAGCGCATAGGTGCCGCCATTGCGGAAGAAGATCTCCCGTTTGGCGTCGTATCCGACGCGGTCCGCCGCTTGATTGTCCTGCAGGGTCAATAACGCAAAATTACCGAGCGTATCGACCAACTCCCGGCGCAGCGCATCATCCGACCAATGGCGCATCCAGTCCGACGTATTTTTGGGATGGCGGGGCAATATATGCTCAAGCGTGGCGTCCGCTTCTGGCGACAACACTTCGCCGTCGGGCAAGGCTGCGTTTAGTCGAAGCGCGATGGCGCGGCGTTGGCGCGGGCTGTTGATCCGACTGCGCAAGCGGTCAGACAAGCGTTTCTTCTCATCCTTTTGCAAATTGAGCGGGCTATCCAGCGCGAACATGTCTTCGCCGTCGGCCATCGCGGTCATGATGCGTCGATATCGACGCGCGCGGGCTTCGCGATCGACGACCACCAATTGCATGTGGAAGGCGATGCGTTCCAGATCGTCGAAGAAGCGCGCTGCGCCGTCCGGCGTCTCAGCGTGATCGACCAGGTATTTCAGGGCCGGCGCGCGCCATCCGCCATGCTCCAACGCGCGCATGCAACCCAGCCGCGCCGCAACGCGCGTGTCGGGGTGGCGCGCATTCGGATCATCGCCGGAAATCTGCTCATACGCCTGGACGAATTTCGGCAAAGCGTCAGAGATAAACCGCCGGGCGGGAATTTGACGCAACACGGATTGACGGAACCCTTGGATAAGCGCGCCGCGCATGGATTTGTCATAAATCGTTCGGATCTGCTGCAACAAATCGTCGAACCCTTTGGAGCTGAGACGTTGGTTGAATTCGCTCCAGGTCACCGAGAACGCCATCGCTTCTTTGTTAGAAAAGCCGGCGCGCTCGAACAGGTCGGATTTCAGAATGTCGTGGGCGCTCAGCTGTTTGCCGCGCGTGTTTAAGACGCGGAACACGCGATAGCCAGCATCGCGATCTTGCACGCGTACACGCACAAACGCGCATGAATTCATGATGAAGTTCGCAAGATTTGTCCGCGTTTCGGGCGAGATTTGCGCCAGCTCCTCACGAAACGCGTCCACGATCGCAAGCATGTTGGCGCGGCTTTCGCTGTCGGTCGTGTAGGCGTGGGCGTTTTGCGTGGCGCCGCGTTTTTGGACCACTTCGCGGAAGAAGGGCGTATCGACATGGTTCAGCGTCAATCGCCATTTTGGCCGATCGCCCAGTATCGACCGCCCGTTTTGTCCGATCAAAGTATGAAGGGTGGTCGCATCATCCTTCGCCTCCGCCAAATCGCGCAAAACCGCCAGCAAAATGGTGAGCGTGGTAAGGCGTTGTTGGCCGTCCACAACTTCTGAAGGCGCCCGTGTTTTTTCCTGGATAACCACGATCGCGCCCAAAAAATAGGGCGTCTCGCTGGTGCAGGCGTCGCGCAAATCGGACAATAAATCGCCCGCTTCGCTTTGCGTCCACGAATACCCGCGTTGATAGGGGGGCATACGCATATCCGCAGAGGATGAAAAAACATCCTTAACGGAGACGCTCTCCGCGTTTACACCCAGAAACATTGTGTTCGTCCCGACACCAAAGCTGGCTAACTAGCCATAAGCGGCGGAGGCGGCCAAGCTAAGACCTGCTAAAATCTCGCGGTGTTGGAATGATATTTGTCGCTTTAACAGCAGCTCCCTTTAATCAATGGCGAAATGTGTCGATTGGGGCACATAATTGCCGCCTCAACCCTCCAAGAGCCTTTAAAGGCGCCCGCCTGCGGTCGCCTATGACGGTGGCGTTAAAGGAAAAGTAAAGCGAATGGTTTTGCGGTGAGACGCGAGTTAAAACACGCTTGGGATAAGCTGCGATAATGGCCAAAGCTGTGGGACGTCTTGTCATTTTCATTGCGGTCGCCGCACTTGTAATCTGGGGCGGATGGCGCGTCGCGCTTGGCCGCGCCGATCTTCAAAGCGCAATGTTTGAACGCGCCGCCGACCGGGAATATCAAGCGGCGAGTCCGTCCAAATCGCCGCTCGACGCGATCACCGCCACAGCGTGCGGACCTGGCCGATGCGTTCTCGTGGAGGCGGGCGGACGCGCTTTCCTTGTCGGCGCCTCTATAGGATCTGCGCAGAATTTGGCGGCTTCGGGTCTTTTGGACGCCAATTTGGATGGCGTTCTTCTGTCGGATCTGTCGCGCGCGTCATTGAGCGGTCTCGCCGACATTCGGGATATGACGTGGGAGGCGGGTCGGCGGTCGCCTTTGATGGTTTATGGGCCCGCCGGCGTCGGTCGCGCCGCCGATGGCGTCAATGCGATGTTGGAAGCGTCCGACGCGGCGCAGTCCGTCAGATATCCAGCCGGCCTTTTGCCGTTTGATGCGGCGCCGCTCGCCTCGCAATCTACGGCGCCTGATAATTCCGGCGAAGAAATTTTCAACAGCGGCGTTCTCGCCATTCGCGCCTATCCCGCCTCATTGGCCGCCGCCGGCGCCGAGCTGATCTACCGCTTCGATTATGGCGGGCGCGCATTGATTGTCGCGGGATGCGGCGCGCGCGTGGAGGACATTCGTCGCGCGTCGGTCGATGCCCGCCAAATCGCGGTCGTATTGCCCATTGCGGACCCGGCGCTTTTGGATGTTGAGCGCGTGGCGGCTTTGTCTGCTGGATTGGACCGACAAAGTCGGTTTATCACCGCTCCCTCCGAAGCATGCTTGACGCCCGAGGCGGCGGCTGCGGCGCTCAATGGCGCGGGTGTGGACGTGTCGTTGGCGGCGCCGATCTATCCTGCGGCCGATACGCCGATCAAACGGCGGATCTGGGCGCGTCGGCTGAATGAGGCGGCCGGCGACGCGGTGTCTCCAGGATGGCGCGGGGCGCAGCTGACTTTGCCGGCGTTTCCAGAAACGCCATGACGTCCGCGCCGCGTAAGCTCTCTCCCACGCGATTCTATGGCGTTTGGCGCTTGGAGCGTTGGGAATTATGGCGCGACGGCGAGCTCTACGCCTATCCGCATGGCGAAATCAGCACGGGTCAGATCATCTATAGCTCGGCGGGCGTGATGTCGGCTGTCTTACAGAATCCGGATTGGCCTAAATCGGGAGACGATGGCCCGCCGGTTTATGAATCCTTCCTGTCCTATTCCGGCCTTTGGCGGGTGGAGGGACAGGACGTTCATCACGATGTTCATTTCGCGAGCATTTCCAGCTGGGTGGGGCGTCGCCTGACGAGACGCGCGGTGTTTGGCCGCAAGCAATTGCGTCTCGAATCGCCGCCGCAAATGGACCGCCGCGGGCGTAAGCTGGTTAATCGGGTATTTTGGCGCAAAGACGCGTGATCAAGGTCGGCCATGATCAATCGGGTGATGATCGAATAAGCGGCTAACCGGGCAAATCGTCATCAAAAACGCTAGCGGCGGGATCTCGGCCTCTGCCAAGATCCCGCCGCTCCCCGGCGAGCCCCCGCTCCGGCCTTTCGGCCGCGGCTTGTTCGGCGAGCTGATATGCGCCGCCGCAATCCCGTTTCACTTTTGATAAAACCCGGCCGGGCGCCGCTGTCCATCGCCAAACGACCGCTCCGCAAACAAGTGTTGTCAGCTGTGGCGGCGAGACCACAATCTGGCTTCACATGTAGGAATCACGTCGGGAAATTTGCGTTGGACCAGGCTTCTGGGCCAATGTCGGATGTGAGACAAAACTATGGTCTGGGGCTGTTGCAGGTTTGATATGGTTAACAACCTGTCAACCGAAGCGTCGGACAAGTATAATGCTCCGGTCCGCCGATTACAGAGCGGTGCGCGGTGTGTTTGGGACGTATTGGACGGTCTATGCCGGCGATTGCGCATGCGATGATCTTAGCGACCTACGCGATGGCCTGCGCCGTCGGCGGGATCGCCTTGCACCGATACTATGCGGTCGACGTGATTACGGCGAGCTTGGTGGCCGCTGCGGTCGGCTTGGCGTTGGCGCATCTGCATACCGCCTTGGCGCGCGCGGGCGGGTATCGCGAAGTCGACGAACGCTTGTTGAAGCTGCGCGACGACACGCGAAAGATGTCATCTCGGCTTGAAACCGTGGAGCGCGTCTCCGCCGAATTGCAGGACGCGGTGGAGCATGAAGCTACGGCGCGGCGCGAGACGTTGGTCAATGAGATGCGCGGCCTCGAAGAAATGGTCGCCAAGCTTGGCAAGAATTTCGAAGCGCGGATGCAGACGATTCGCGATGGGGCCGCCGTATCAACCCTAGACGGCGCCGCCGCGCTCAATGATGTGCGCGACGCGCTGAGGCAAAATCGGGTCGATCTGCACCTGCAACCGATCGTCAATCTGCCGCAGCGCCGCGTTTGCTTCTATGAGGGTTTTACACGCCTACGCCGCGCCGACGGCAAATTGATTATGCCCAGCGAGTTTTTGGCCGCCGCCGATAGGGCGGGGCTGCTGGGCGTGATCGACAATATGTTATTGTTCCGCTGCGTTCAGATCGTGCGCCGTTTGGCCGAGCGCGACCGGCGCGTCGGCGTGTTTTGCAACATCTCTATGTCGTCTTTGGAAGATGAGAGCTTCTTCCCGCAGTTTCTGGAATTCATGCGGGATCATCGAGATTTGGCCGGATCGATGATTTTCGAGATTGGTCTGACCGCGTTTGAGGGGCGCTCCGACATTGCGCGCCGAAACATGGAGCGCTTGGTAGATCTCGGCTTCCGCTTTTCTTTAGATAAGGCCGATACGTTGGCGGTGGATTTGCCGACGCTTCAGGCTTCCGGCGTGCGCTTCATGAAGGTGAACGCCGAGCGCATGGCGCAGGAATTGACCGAAGACGGCGAGCGTCCGATGTCGGCGATTGTGCGTCATATTGCGCCGGAAGACGTCTCAGCGGTTTATATGCGCTATGGTGTCGACCTTGTTGTCGACAAGGTGGAAGACGAAAAATCCGTCATCGAATTGCTCGATTTCGACATTCCCTACGGCCAAGGCCATGTGTTTGGCGCACCGCGTCCGATTAAGGGATCCTTGCTCGAAGAAACCGCCCCGCCGCCGGATTTCTTGCGTCGCGTGGGCGCGGCGGCCGAGTAGGGCGCGCAACGTCGAACGGCGTTATGCGCTTGACGCAAACCTAGGGCCTGCTAGCTCCGCGTCTATGTCTGATGTCTCCAATCTCCCGCTCGCACTCAATGGTTTGTCGCAGATCGCCGATGAGTATGATGCGATCTTCTGCGATGTTTGGGGCGTGCTGCACAATGGTCAGGGCGCGTTCGACGAAGCATGCGAAGCGCTGAAGCGGTTTCGCGAAACGCGCGGCCCGGTGGTTTTGATTACGAACGCTCCTGTCCCCGCAGAGCGCGTTACGGCCATGTTTCCAAAAGTCGGCGTGCCGGAGGAATGTTATGACGTGGTTGTCGCCTCAGGGGATGCGACCCGCGCGGAATTGCAACGCCATGCGCCGGGCCCCGTCTATCGCATCGGCCCGGATTATGACGACCCGCTCTATCATGGCCTGGATCTCGATTTTTCCCAGGATAGCGATGCTCAGATTATTTGCTGTACGGGGCTGCGCGACATGCCGGATGACGAGCCAGAACGCTATCGCAAGGAATTAGCCGAGCTGGCTGAGCGCGGTTTGGAAATGATCTGCGCCAATCCGGATGTGGTGTTCCGTTATGGCGACCAATTGATTTGGAGCGCCGGCGCGCTTGCTAATATTTTCGCCGAATATGGCGGTCGGATAATTCGCCCGGGCAAGCCCGATGCGCCGATCTATGATTTGGCGTTTGAAAAGCTTGACCTTTTTTTGCCGGAAACGCCGTCTCGCGAGCGCGTGCTGGCGATCGGAGACGGACCGTCGACAGACGTTTTAGGCGCGATGAAGCAGGGTTTGGACTGCGTGTTTATCGGTGGCGGTATTCATGGCGAGGCTATGGCGTCCGGCGACGCTTTCTTGATGAGCGCTGCCGAATTGCTCGCGCGAGAGGAGACGAGCGCCGCCTATGCGACGCCCGCCCTCGCATGGTGAGGTCTGGTCGCTAACTAGTTGAACAAGGCGTCGATATCGTCCTGACCGACTTCCTCGCCGCCCTCGGCGAACATCGCGTCGATGTCGTCCTGAGCGGTTTCCGGGCCGTCCAAGGCCGGGCCGTTGAGCAGAAGTTCACGTTTGCGGCGATCTTCTTCCGTTTCTTCCTGGTTAGAGGAATCTTCAACGCCGAGCGCGACGGCGAAATGTGCGACGCGCTCTTCGATATGCCGCAGCGTCGTCACGACTTTCGACACGCGCTGACCGGTGAGATCTTGGAACGAGCATGCCTCGATCATCCGCATCATCGCCTCGTCGACTTGCGCTTTGTACGCCTCAGGATCTGACGCGTCGGCGCTCATAATCGCTTCGGCTTCCGACATAATCGTTTCGGTCGCTTGCTCAGTGTCCTTGACGACGGCGTCGAGTTCGATTGATGCGCCGGGAATGCGCGTCTCGCGAATGTCGTTGGGACGCAATTCCGAAATCTCGTCGCGCGCTTTTGAGATAAAGTCCGCGATGTAGCGGAATTCCCCTTGGATCGTTTGGTCTAACGATCCGAAGAAATACTTCATCGCGTCTGCAAGCTGATGGGAGAGCTCGAGCACCTCTACCAATGGGCGATCTTGCACATTGTTTTCTTTGAGCGATGCGATCGCGCCGCGCACTTTTTCGGCGGCTTCATTGGCTGCAGTCATGTCGGCTCCCCTTTACCTATCGATTATTTCGTTTGTGGCGGACGGCTTGTTCCCCGGACCTAAAAGTCCCCAAGCACCGCCGCGATTTTGCCTTTCAGCGTCGCCGCATTGAACGGCTTCACAATGTAATTGTTCACGCCCGCCTTCTTGGCGGCGATCACGTTTTCCGTTTTGGATTCGGCCGTGACCATGATGAAGGGCGTCGTCTTCAGGCCGTCATCGCCGCGCACTTCGCGCAGCAGCTCATAGCCCGTCATCGGCTCCATATTCCAATCGGAGATGACCAGGCCGTATTTTTTGCCGTCCTTCATCTTTGCGAGGGCTTCCTTACCGTCAGCCGCGTCGTCGATGTTCTCAAAGCCCAATTGCTTCAACAGGTTCGTGATAATACGAACCATTGTTTTGTAGTCGTCCACAACGAGGACATCCATGGATAGGTCAACGGCCATTACGTTCAGCTCCCAAGCACGGCTTTTCAACTCACCGGCGTTAGGGATAACGGAACAAGCCAAATAAACCGTGAATTAGTATTGAGATTTCAGCTTTTGTTGTTAACGGATTCAAAAGACGACAAGGCGGACGACAGGATAGGCGTATGACGACTGGTAAGACGTTTGAGGATTTATCGATCGGCCAGGCGGCGGAAGTCAGCCACACGGTGACCGAAGAAGATGTTGAAGGCTTCGCCAAAATCTCCGGCGATTACAATCCGCTGCATATGGATGAGGACTACGCCAAAGCAACGATATTCGGTACGCGCGTGGCGCATGGCGCGTTGAGCGCCTCCTATATCTCCGCGATTTTGGGCAATGATCTTCCCGGCCCGGGCGCGATCTTCACCGATCTCAACATGCGCTTCAAACGGCCGGTCAAAATCGGAGATACGGTTATCGCGCGCGCGGAAGTCACCGAAATGCAACCACGCGGTAATCGCGTAACTTTGGCCGTGCGCTGTTCGGTGAATGGTAAGCCCTGCATTGTCGGCGAGGCGAAAGTCATGGTGCCGAGCCGCCAGGACGCCTAAAAGCGGTTATGCGCGTTTTTCAAGGATACCAGGATCTCCCGGCGGACGCGCGCGGCGCGTCGGTGGCGCTCGGCAATTTCGATGGGCTTCACGCCGGACATCGCGCGGTGATTGATGCAGCCACGCGGGCGGGCGCATCGACGGGCGCGCCGCTGGGCGTCGTGCTGTTTGATCCGCCGCCGCGCCGATTTTTTCAGCCGGAAGCGCCGTCCTTTCGCGTGATGACTCCGCTCGCCCGGGAGCGCGCGCTTCGTGATTTGGGCGTCGATCTCCTCTTCGTGCTGCCCTTTAATGCGGACATCGCCGCTATGAGCGATGCGCAATTCGCGAAAGACGTGCTGGCGGACGGGCTTGGCGTATCCGCCGTCTCGGTCGGCTTTGATTTTCAGTTCGGTAAGGGCCGTATGGGCGATGTCGTTTCGCTCAAAGCGCATGGCGAACGCTTGGGTTTCACAACGGAAGTCGCTGAACGAGTGGCGGATGGCGTGGATAAAGCCTCGTCTTCCGCCATTCGCGACCGAATCGCTTCGGGAGATGTCGCCGCCGCGGCGCGCATGCTGGGCGGTTTATGGACGGTGGACGCCGAAGTAGAGGGCGGCGAAAAACGCGGCCGCACCATCGGCTTTCCCACGGCGAATCTGCGTTTGGGCCGAATAATTCATCCCGCGCATGGCGTTTACGCCGTGTGGACGCGCTTGGATGGGGAAGCGCATTGGCGTCCCGGCGTCGCCAATTTCGGGCGTACGCCGACGACGGGTGAACGCGACCCCTTGTTGGAAGTGAATGTTTTTAACTTCGACGGCGACCTTTACGACCGCAGATTGCATGTCGCTTTTGTCGATTTTTTGCGGGCGGAACGCAAATTCGACGGTCTTGATGCGCTGAAAGCACAGATCGCAGCTGATGCGGAGGACGCCCGCATACGGCTTGAGGCCGGTGGACCGCCGCCGGCGCCTCTGCTAGACGGCGAAGCATGACACGGATAGGCGCCTTTCTCCGAATTACCGGCCCGGCCTGACGCCCGCGTTGTCGACATTTGCGTCGGCGCGCTGTGCGCGGGTCCGGGAAACATCTCATAGTCCGATCCGATAAACCCGATTAAGCGATCTCGCCATGTCATCTTCTTCGTCACACAACACCCAAACCGACGCGCCCGCCGAACCAGGCCGCGATTACAGCGACACGTTGTTTCTCCCTAAAACCGAATTTCCCATGCGCGCCGGCTTGCCCAAGCGCGAGCCGGAATGGCTGCAAAAATGGGCGGATGAGGGCCTCTACAAACAGCTTCGCGCGGACGCCAAGGGCCGTCCCGAATTCATGCTGCATGACGGCCCGCCCTATGCGAACGGCCACATCCACATCGGTACGGGACTGAACAAAATCCTCAAGGATATGATCGTCCGATCGCGTCAAATGGCAGGCTATGACGCCAATTACGTGCCGGGCTGGGATTGTCATGGACTGCCCATCGAATGGAAGGTTGAAGAACAATTCCGCGCCAAAGGCCGCCAGAAGCGCGATGTTGATCCATCGGAATTTCGCGCCGCCTGCCGCGTCTACGCCACTGAATGGATCGATGTTCAGCGTGAGGAATTTAAGCGTCTCGGCGTGATCGGCGATTGGGAGGACCCCTATCTCACGATGACGTTTGAGAGCGAAGCCGCGATCGTCGAAGAGTTTTTGAAAGTCGCCATGTCCGGCCAATTGCGGCGCGGATCTAAACCCGTCATGTGGTCGCCGGTGGAGCAGACGGCGCTGGCCGAAGCGGAAATCGAATATGACGACCGCAAAGCGACGACGATCTGGGTGAAGTTTCCGGTGGTGGCCGGCGCGCACGCCGGCGAGGCGTCGGTGGTGATCTGGACGACAACACCGTGGACGATCCCCGCCAACCGGGCCGTGTCCTACGCGCCGGATATCGCCTATGGGCTCTACGAAGTGACGGCGATGCCGTCCGAAGATGAATTGGGCTTTAAGCCGTGGGCGGCGTCCGGCGACAAATTGATCTTGGCGGATGCGTTGGCGGAGAGCATCAAAGCCTCTGCGAAGATCGGCGATTGGACGAAAGTCGAAGCGATCGATGCTGCGGCGCTATCACAAATGATTTTGGCGCACCCTTTAAGAAACGCCGGTCTTGGCGGATATCAATTCGATGTTCCTCTGCTGGCCGGCGACCATGTCAGCGACGAGGCGGGCACGGGTTTTGTGCACACCGCGCCCAGCCATGGCGAGGACGATTATAATGTTTGGCTCGCTAACGGCCATTCTTCGTCGGATATCCCGGAAACCGTAGACGCCGCTGGCTGCTACACCGCGGAATGCCCGGGCTTTGAAGGTCTCGATATCATCCGCACCTCCGGCAAAAAGCGCGGTCAGGACGGGCAAGCCAACCCCGCCGTCATCAATGCGCTGACCGAGGCGGGAGCGCTGCTCGCGCGCGGCGTGACCACGTTGCGGGACGCGCATTCCTGGCGCTCTAAGGCGCCGGTTATCCGCCGCGCAACGCCGCAATGGTTCATCGCGATGGATGATAAGGACGCCTCCGGCAAAACGCTGCGGGAAAAGGCGCTCGCGGCGATCGCTGAGACGCAATTTACGCCCGCGCGCGGCCGCGCACGTATTCAAACCATGGTGGAAAGCCGGCCAGATTGGCTGATCTCCCGCCAGCGCGCCTGGGGCGTGCCGCTGACCTTGTTTGTCCGGAAATCCGACGGCGAGATTCTCAAAGACGATGGCGTAAACGCGCGTATCCTGGCGGCGGTGGAAGCGGGCGGCGCTGACGCCTGGTTCACCACGCCGACGCAGGATTTCTTGGCTGATGTGGCAAACGCCGACGACTATGAGAAAGTCACCGACATTCTCGATGTTTGGTTCGACAGCGGGTGTACGCACGCCTTCGCCTTAGAGAAGCGTGGTCTAAAATGGCCGGCGGATCTTTATCTCGAAGGCTCAGACCAACATCGCGGTTGGTTCCAATCTTCTCTATTGGAAGGCTGCGCCACGCGGGGCCGCGCGCCTTATGACGGTGTGCTGACGCATGGATTTGTCGTTGCGCAAGACGGTCGCAAAATGTCCAAATCCTTGGGCAATACGATGGAGCCGCAAAAGATCGCCGACCAGTCCGGCATCGAGATCATGCGTTTGTGGGTGGCGTCGTCCGATTACACCGACGATCCGGCCTTTGGTCCCGACATTCTGCAATCCAATGTCGAAAGCTATAAAAAACTGCGCAATACGCTGCGCTATTTGTTGGGCGCGACGGACGGTTTGACGGATGCAGAGCGCTTGCCGGTCGCGCAGATGCCAGGGCTGGAGCGCTGGGTCCTGCACCGTTTGTCTGAATTGGACCAATTGGTGCGCGACGCGTATGGAAAATACGATTTCATGCGCGCTTTTCATGCTTTGCTGAATTTCTGCGTGCTGGATCTCTCAGCCGTCTATTTCGACATTCGCAAGGACAGCCTTTATTGCGACGCGCCAGAGGACCTGCGGCGGCGCGCCTGCCGAACGGTCATGGATGACGTGTTCAATTGCCTCACGGCCTGGTTGGCTCCGGTTATGGTGTTTACCTGCGAGGAGGCGTGGCTCACGCGTTATCCTGACGCGTCCTCTGTTCATCTAAGGCAATTCCCGGAGCTCCCGCCGGACTGGCGAGACGATGCATTGGCGCAGAAATGGGCCAAGATCTTCACAGTGCGCCGCGTCGCTATGGGCGCTCTGGAATTGGAGCGTAAGGAAAAACGCATCGGTTCGTCCTTGGAGGCTGCGCCTGACGTTTACATGCAAGATCCTGATCTTTTAGCCGCTTTTGATGACGAGGACGCGGCTGACATTTTCATCACGTCCGGCGCCCAATTGCTTGCCGGCGAGGGACCGAGCGATGCGTTCCGACTGGAAGACGTCGCGGGTGTGAGCGTGGTGTTCAAACCGGCGGCGGGCGTTAAATGCGCCAGGTCTTGGAAGTATTTCGATCCCGCAAGCGCTGACCCGGATTTCCCAGACATTACGCCGCGCGACGCCGCCGCTGTTCGGGCGTGGGACAAGCGCGCCGGGGAGACGGTGTGAGCTTGGCGCCGCGCTATTGGCTATGGGGATTTCCGCTTGCGGCGATCTCCATCGTCCTGGACCAAATCACCAAGGCGTTGGTTTTGGGCGAGCCGAGATTTAACGCGCTGGGCTGCTTAGATCGCACGCAACCGTGCGGGAAGATTGAAATCAGCGCGATTTTTGATTTTTCCATGGTTTGGAATCGCGGCATGAGTTTTGGCGCCTTTCAATCGGAAGGCGTCATGCGCTGGGTGTTGTTTGCAGTTTCGGGCGCCATAGCGGTTGGCTTTGCGGTTTGGTTGACCCGCGCGGAGCGGCGCTTAACGGCGCTGGCCTTGTCCCTGGTGGTTGGCGGTGCGATCGGCAACATGATTGATCGCGCCCGTTTCGGCGCCGTCGTCGATTTCCTCGATTTTTCGGGGCTTTGGTTCCCGTGGGTCTTCAACATCGCCGATGCCGCCATATCTGTCGGCGCAGCTGTGTTGTTTCTGGATCAAGTGTTGGCGGGGCGTAAGGCGTCGGGTTAGATTAAACCAACGCACTATGCTTTGGCCGGCAAGACAATCGATAACGAAGAGACGCCTTATGAAGAAATCTTCCGCTTTTGGCCTCGCGACGATTGTCGCTTTGTCCTCCGTAACGGCGGCGTGCACGGGAGGCGCGCGCCGTACGCCCGACGAATTTCGCGTGGTGCGCAAAGCGCCCTTGACCATCCCGCCGGAATACAATTTGCGGCCGCCTGCGCCGGGTGAAAGCCGACCTCAGGAATTGCAGCCAGACGCACAGGCGCGCACGGCGCTGTTTGGCGAGAGTTTCGGCCAAGGCGCGTCTGACGGCGAAAGACTGCTCGTCGCGAAAGCGGGCGGCGATGCGGTCGACCCCAATATTCGGACAGCTGTTGATTTCGACGCGACGGCGACGTTGCGCAAAGGCCGTCGTTTTTCAGATCGGGTTCTGTTCTGGACCGATGAGGATGACGCACTGTCGGAAGATCCCGTGGATCCAAATTCGGAAGCCGAACGCATTACCGCCGAACAATCTGCTGTGGACAACGCGACAGGCGGCGGCGAGGTCGTCATAAAGCACGGCGGATCTTCGCGAGTTAAATTACCGGGGCTTTAGGGTTCCAAAAGTGAAACGCCAATTTTAGGAGCGCTGCGAATGTATGTGATACCGGGGCGCATGGAATGGGTATCGCGCTTTTGGTGCGGGGTTTTCGCCATCGCAACGCTTTTCGCCGTGCAGATCCAGACGGCGTCGGCCGAACCGTCTTCGGACTGGGCGCCAGAAACTTTTAGCCTCGACAATGGCATGCAGGTGGTCGTACTGCCCGATCATCGTGTTCCGGTGGTCACGCACATGGTATGGTATCGCGTCGGCGCAGTAGACGAGGCGCCTGGCAAATCCGGGATCGCCCATTTTTTTGAGCATTTGATGTTCAAGGCTACGGATGAGATCCCGGCCGGCGAGTTTTCCAAAATCGTCGCGCGCAATGGCGGGCAGGACAACGCCTTCACAAGCCAGGATTACACCGCTTACTTCCAGCGCGTCGCGAAAGACCGATTGCCGATGATGATGCGTATGGAAGCTGATCGGATGACCGATTTGCGGCTGACCGATGAAGAGGTTCTGCCCGAACGCGATGTGGTGAAGGAAGAACGCCGCCAACGTACCGACAACAATCCAGGCGCGCTGTTGTGGGAAAAGACGGCGGCGGCGCTCTATCAGGACCATCCTTACGGCGTCCCCATTATCGGGTTTATGGACGAGGTTGAAGAATTGACGCGCGAGGATGCGTTGGACTTCTACGCTCAATGGTATGGTCCTGAAAACGCGGTTTTGATCGTCGCCGGCGATATTACCGTTGAAGAGCTAAGGCCGCTCGCCGAGGAGATTTACGGTGTGATCGCGCCCAAGGGCGATTTGGCTGAACGTGCGATTCCGGAGGTGGAGCCGCTGCCTGCATCGGTCGACGTCGAGCATGTCGATCCCAAAGTGCGTCAGCCCAGCTTCTCACGCTATTGGCTGGGCGTTTCTGTGGCGGACGACGATGCGGACGCGCTAAGCGTCGCAATGGAATTGCTGGGCGGCGGACGGACCAGCCGGTTTCAACGCGCCTTGGTGGAAGAGCAGGGCGTCGCTGTTTCGGCGTATGCGTTTTCCTCTTCGGACAGTATCGCAACGGGCATGATCGGCGTCGGCGCCACGCCGGCAAGCGGCGTTTCGCTAGAGACGGTGGAAGCGGCTTTAGAGACGGAGCTCGCCGCTTTCCTGGCCGAAGGACCGAGCGAGGACGCGCTCGAGCGCGCGAAATCTAACATCGCCGCCGCGGCGATATATGCGCGCGACAGCCAGACGGCGATGGCCAATTGGTTCGGCGCATCCTTGGTTCAGGGCATGAGCATCGACGATATTGTCGGATGGGAGGCGCGCATTCGCGCTGTAACGCGGGATGATGTGATGCGCGTCACCGACACCTACCTTAATGGTCAAAACCATGTGTCTGCGCGTCTGCTGCCTGGGGAGACGGGCTGATATGAAGTTTCAATCGCTCCTCGCCGCGCTCGCCGCAAACATTTTGGCGGGCTGCGCGCTTGCGCCGTCGACACAACCTGAAGAGATCGACGCGGAAGCGGTAATGGAGGACGCCACCTCCGGACTGGCCAATGTCGAGGTCGTTGAGAGTCCGGGCGGCGTGACCGCGTGGTTGGTGTCGGAACCATCTATTCCGATTATCGCGGTTAACGCTGCGTGGCGCGGCGGTTCGGCGTCGGATCCTGAGGGTCTCGAAGGCGCTGCAAACCTCATGGCTTACATGATGAATGAAGGCGCCGCCGATTTGGACAGCCGCGCTTTTGGAGCGCGGATGGAAGAGCTCAACATGGCGTTCGGCTGCTCGGTGAGCGCAGATTGGACGAGCTGCACCTTGCGCACGCTGTCCGCCAATGCGGACGACGCCTTTGATATGATGCGTTCGGGGCTGACCGAAACGCGATTTGACGATGAACCCATGGCGCGCGCGGTGCGCGAAAAATTGGTTCAACTTAAGCAGTCGGAGACAAGTCCGCGCGCGATTGCGCGTCGTAAAATGAATGCGGCGCTTTATCCTGATCACCCTTACGCGCGCGAAGAAACGCCGGAGAGCGTCAGCGCCGCGACGCGCGAAGATCTG
>JBCCMB010000007.1:0-50076 GCA_039026555.1 Pseudomonadota bacterium | reverse complement strand
TGAGGGTAGATAACCGTTCGCGGGTCGCAGCGCCATGCCTACACGCGGTTCAGACACGTGGAAGCGAGTCGGGAATCGCATTTATTGCGTCTTTTTTTGTCCGAGCCCCTACATATTGTGTTTTTCTGATTTCGGCGCATTGGATCGGAATCTTCGCCGCAAATTTTTTCCGGGGGCGGAACATTAACGAACATCGACTGAGACCGCCTGTGTTTACGCAGCGCGGGCGCCTATTGGTTAACAACTCGACGGCGTGTTAATCAGTTTATGCACCGAAAAAACGTCGGTCTTCAACGGATGCGTATTGACCCCTTATTAACCCTGGACGCACTATATGTAGCGTCGGGGCTGGGCAGAGACACCATAGATATGGATTTTCTCCCACGGGGGCCCCAAGTTGATACGTCTTGGAGATAATGGGTCATGTCCGCAGAAAACGCAGCAATCGCCAGCAAATCCGTTCGTCGCGGCAAACCGAAAACGTCTTCGAAATTGCGCGTGGTCGAGACGGTCAAAACAGATGCTGCGCGCGATGCGAATCTGACCGATTTTGGTAAGAAGACCCTGGAAGATCGCTACCTTTTGAATGGCGAAACCTTCCAAGGCATGTTTGCGCGGGTTGCCTCCGCCTACGCCGATGACGCCGATCATGCGCAGCGGCTCTATGATTATATGTCGAAGCTTTGGTTCATGCCGGCGACGCCTGTTCTGTCGAATGGCGGCGCCGACCGGGGATTGCCGATTTCCTGTTTCTTGAACGATGTCTCCGACAGTTTGGACGGCATCGTCGAAACCTGGAACGAGAATGTGTGGCTCGCCTCCAACGGCGGCGGAATCGGCACCTATTGGGGCAATGTGCGTTCGATCGGCGAGAAGGTCGGCCAAAACGGGCAGACCTCCGGCATCATTCCCTTCATTCGCGTGATGGACAGCCTGACCCTAGCGATCAGCCAAGGCTCGCTGCGGCGCGGATCGGCGGCGTGCTATCTTGATATCTTCCACCCTGAGATTGAAGAATTTCTCGAAATCCGGAAGCCGTCCGGCGATTTCAACCGCAAATCCCTCAATCTGCACCATGGCATCAACATCACCGACGACTTCATGGAAGCGGTGCGTAAGGATGAAGACTTCGCACTTCGCAGCCCGAAAAATGACGAGGTGGTGAAAACCATCAACGCGCGAAAATTATGGCAAAAAATCCTGGAGCTGCGCATTCAAACCGGCGAACCCTATCTGATCTTCTCGGATACGGTGAACAACGCCATGCCCGCGCACCAGCGCCAATTGGGCATGAAGGTTAAGCAATCCAATCTCTGCTCCGAGATCATGCTGCACACGGGCCAAGACCATAAGGGTGAGGAGCGCACGGCGGTGTGCTGCCTGTCCTCGCTGAATGCGGAGAAATTCTTAGAGTGGAAGGGCGATGAGCGCTTCTTAGAGGACATTTTCCGCTTCCTGGACAATGTGTTGGAAGATTTCATCAATCGCGCGCCGCCGGAAATGGCTCGTGCGGTCTATTCTGCAAAACAAGAGCGTTCGGTGGGTCTCGGTTTGATGGGCTTCCACTCTTTCTTGCAGTCGCAGAACGTGCCGATGGAAAGTGCGACGGCGAAAGCGTGGAACAATTCCATGTTTAAACACATACGCCGCGGCGCCGATGCGTCGTCGGTCAAGCTCGCCAAAGAACGCGGACCTTGCCCCGATGCGGAAGAATGCGGCGTGATGGCGCGCTTCACGCACAAATTGGCGATTGCGCCGACGGCGTCGATCTCCATCATTTGCGGCGGCACGTCTGCGGGCATCGAGCCCATTCCAGCAAACGTCTACACGCATAAAACACTGTCCGGCTCCTTCACGGTGAAGAACCCCTATTTGGAGGCCTTACTGAACGAAAAAGGCCTGAATACGCCGGCGGTTTGGGCGTCGATTTTGGAGAATGAAGGGTCCGTCGCGCATCTCGAAGACCTCAGCGAGGATGAAAAGGCCGTTTTCCGGACGGCGTTTGAAATCGATCAGCGGTGGATCATCGAACTGGCCGCCGATCGCACGCCCTATATCTGCCAATCGCAATCGCTCAACGTCTTCTTGCCCGGCGATATCGATAAATGGGATCTTCACATGCTGCATTGGACAGCATGGGAGCGCGGATTGAAATCGCTCTATTATTGCCGCTCCAAATCGGTGCAGCGCGCCGCGTTTGCAGGCGGCGAGGCGTCCAAGGACGATAAAGCGATGGATACGCCCAAAACTGATTATGAAGAATGTCTGGCGTGCCAGTGAGACATTTACGAAAGTGTTAAGTTCGAGGGCTCGTTGGTTAATCGGCGGGCCCTTTCGTCAAAAAAAACCTATAAAATACAAAGATATATGTCTCAAAAAAGCTTAATTTGATCGTAATAGATCTGGAACACATGTTATGATAATCTAAATAAAGTGGGGTGATAATTATCGATCAAGAGCTGGTCGATTTGGGGACATTGAGTGTTTTCCATGATTGCAGGTCACGTTATCGCCGTCGCATGCCTTGGGTGTTTTCCAAGCGATGACGGTTCGGAGCGATCTTTAAAGGCGTCCATTATGGGGCCGACGGATCGTGTCAAATCATTGCGAATTCAGCCGGCGGGGACGTTTGCGCCGATCGCCGCGCGCTCGGCGCTTGTTGCAGGACGCCCAGCGATGAGCCCGTTCGCCGGCGCTATGGCTTTGTCTTCGCCAGAACAAGCTGCGCGATTGAAAATCGTTGAATCGTCTGAGCCTGCGGCGCTACGCTTCGAAGAAACCGAAAGCTGGACCGCCGGCGTTGAATTCACCGCGCCAGCGGAGAAAACCGGCCTAGGATTGGACGTGTCGGTCGCGCCGCATGCGACAATTGAAGAACAAGGCCGA
Source organism: Pseudomonadota bacterium (assembly GCA_039026555.1). Taxonomy (GTDB): domain Bacteria; phylum Pseudomonadota; class Alphaproteobacteria; order Caulobacterales; family Hyphomonadaceae; genus JBCCMB01. Next base: position 47,190 of record JBCCMB010000007.1, on the reverse strand, counting down.
TTGAGAACGGCCCGGGCCGGCGCAGAGGTGCGCTTGGGCCAAAATATTGTCGACGCGTTCGACAAGCGTGGAACGCGCAATAGCGACGCGAATTCATGGTACATGTTCGCCGGCGCTGACGGCGAAGCTCTGTGCTGGGATCTCGGCGACAAAGGCGCCTCTTGGGACGGTGTCGCCTTGCGCGATCAGATAACTGTCGGCGATTTGCAGGCGGGTGTCGCGATCGTCCGCGGCGGCGGTCAATTGTCGTTAGGATATGTGCGCCGCGAATACTCGGTGCGCGGTGTTGATGATCGCGGCTATGACACGGTCGATAATTTCGCTGCTTTAAGTTTCACAATGCGCCGTTAAGGCGTATCAATCCCCGCCAACAGCCGAGCGCTGTATGGTGAGGGGATGATGACAATTAGACACATCGCGGCGACGGCGTCTTTCGTCGTGCTGTTATCCACCGCTTCCGCACATGCGCAGAACGAAGAAGGTCCGCCGCAAAAGGATCGCGGCGTGACGTCGATCGTGGTTGAAAACGATTTGTTCGGCGGCGCGGACAGAAATTACTCAAACGGCCTTCGCTTAGAACGGTTTGCGCCGGCGAAGCGCGCGCACCCCTGGTTAAGGCGTGCGGCGTCCTGGATCCCCGGCGTTGATATCGAGCAGACGGAGGTCCGGCAGGGGTGGGGGATCGCGCACGCCATCTTCACGCCTGAGGATATCGAAGCGCCGATCCCAGATCCGAATGATCGACCCTATGCAGGATGGCTGCATTTTTCGGGCACAGCGGTCGCAACCTCGCGCGATAAGTGGGATCAACACGCGATTCAAATCAATGTCGGCGTTGTGGGGGAATCGGCTGGCGCCGAGTTTGTGCAGACCGAGTTTCACAAATTGATCGACGGGAAGGAGCCGCGCGGTTGGGACGCGGAGCTGTCTGACGAATTGGGCGTCGAGCTGATCGCAGAGCGTTTGCGCCGCTTGCGAAAGACGAGAGTCGGGCCCTTGGAGTTTGATTCCGCCGTCTTTGGCGGCGTCACGCTCGGCAATGTTCACACCCACGCGTCATTGGGCGCGATGGTGCGTGCGGGCTTTGACCTCGACGCGGATTTTGGACCGCCGCGCATTCGCCCGGCGCTGGGCGGGTCTGGCGCATACAACCCGTCCGATCCGCTAGGCGGCTATCTGTTCGTCGGGCTGGAAGGCCGCGCGGTGGCGCGAAACATTTTCTTAGACGGCAACACGTTTGTAGATGGACCGCGCGTCGATGATCGGCGCGACTTTGTTGGCGATCTGCAAGCGGGAATCGCGCTGAACGCCGGCCCGACGCAAGTGGCGTTTACCTATGTGCACCGCACGGAGCAATTCGTCGCCCAGCGCGGGCCGGACCGCTTCGGGGCGGTGTCCGTGTCTCTTGCATATTAGGTTTGGCGCCTAAGCTCGTGCGAATCGGGGTCTGTGCATAACTAAAGCGTTAACGGGGATAAGCTGTGAAAAGCGCAAAATGTCGCTTCTCAAGCGCCGGTAGATACTACATATTGTAGCTAGCTGTGATCCAGCTGAGATTCTAACGCTCCGGGGTTCCCTATGTCCGCCAATCTTCCAGGCCTGATGACGCCGTCCCATTCCTACAAGCCCTTCCGCTATCCGTGGGCGTATGAGTTTTGGAAGCGGCAGCAACAGGTGCACTGGGTGCCGGAAGAGGTGCCGCTTGGCGAGGATTGTAAGGATTGGGCGACCAAGCTGACCGATGGCGAGCGCAATCTGCTGACGCAGATTTTCCGCTTTTTCACCCAGTCCGACGTTGAAGTGAACGACAATTACATGGAGCGCTATTCGCGCGTCTTCAAACCGACCGAAATCAAAATGATGATGTCGGCTTTCTCAAACATTGAGACCGTCCACATCGCCGCTTACGCCCTGCTGCTGGAAACTATCGGCATGCCCGACAGCGAGTTTTCCGCGTTCATGGAATACGAGGAAATGGCGGCCAAGCATAATTACATGCAAGAATTCGGCGTGGAAACTGAAGCCGACATCGCACGTACAGTCGCCATGTTCGGCGGCTTCACCGAAGGCCTTCAGCTTTTCGCTTCATTCGCAATGCTGATGAATTTCCCTCGCTTCAACAAAATGAAGGGCATGGGCCAAATCGTCTCCTGGTCTGTGCGCGATGAAAGCCTGCATTGCGAGGGCATGATCAAGCTCTACCATGAGTTTATCAAAGAGACCGACGTCATGACCCCGGCGCTGCGCGACGACATTGTCGATTGCTGCAAAACCGTCGTTGGCTTGGAGGATAAATTCATCGACCTCGCGTTTGAAGCCGGCGATGTGGAAGGCATGACGCCCGACGACATCAAACAATACATCCGCTACATCGCCGATTGGCGCTTGGGCCAGCTTGAGTTGCCGACGGTTTACGGCGTCTCGGAGCATCCGATCCCGTGGCTGACCGAAATTCTGAACGGCGTCGAGCATGCAAACTTCTTCGAAGCGCGCGCGACCGAATATTCTAAGGGCGCGACGGGCGGAGACTGGCATGGCGCGGACGGCGTGTGGGCGAATTTCGATAAGCTCGGCCGAAGCGTCGCTGCAGAATGAGGGGTGGCGGCGACTAAGCCGCCGTCAACACGCCAGGATCCGGTTCGAGATAGGAGTCGACCACGCGGTTGAACTCATCCAGCGCGCCCTCAAAGCGTCCAAAGAGCATGTCTTGATTGGCGCCGGTGTCCAGCGTCGACTGAATGCTCTCGCCGATGACGAAGTCTTCATCCAGCGTTGTGGTGGTGATCTTATGATTTTGCGCCCAATGCGCCTTATCTTCCGCCAGCGCTTTTGGCGCGAGCGTGACCAGGCGCATGCGCGTTCGGCTCGGCGATAGCGGCGTCGCTTCGATCCAGGCGAGGTGATCCTGCTGCACCAGCAATTGGGTGGTTGGGAAGAGGCTGTAAAGCACTTGGGCATGATCGCGTAGACGCCACGTCTCCCGCGAGCTTTCCGTCAATTTGGCCAGGCTTGTCCGCGGTAGGATGGAACGCAGATGCGGGTCGAATGCGCGATAGGAGGACAGATTGTCTTCAAAATGCGGGCCAATCGTGGTCCGGTGCGCGACTTTGAAATGATAAGCTTCAATGCCGCCCTCAACGAGGATCTTCCAATTCGCTTCGCGGATTTGGATATCCTCTTGTGCGACAAACATGTCCTCGATGCCGAGCGCTGCAAGATCGTCCGAAAGATCTCCGAAATGCGCGTCGAGATCGGTGTGAGCGTTCAATGACGGCGTGACCCAGATAAATCCGAATTTCTCCTGACAATCGAGCCGCGTCAGACCCAGCTCCGCCTTGTCGAGGTCGGGAAAGCCTTCCTCCAAATGCGGTGCGGCGAGAAGGTCGCCGGCGCTGGAATAGGTCCAAGCGTGATAGGGGCAGGAAAAGCGATGCTTGCACCCCGCCTCATCCTCGACCAGGCGTGTGCCGCGATGTCGGCACGCATTTACAAACGCGTTGACGCCGCCGGATTTGTCGCGCGTCAACAGGATCGGCAATCCCCCCAATTCGCGGCGCAGAAAGCTGCCGGGCTCTGATAATTCGCTCGCGTGAGCGGCCGCCGCCGGTGCAGAGCGGAAGATACGATCGCGCTCCAGGTCGAAGCGGCTCTGGCTCGTGTAGTGCTCGACCGAATTTCGAGCCACGCCCTCTTTCAAGAAGGCCGATTTCTTCGCTTTCAGCGCTAAAATCTCGTCGATCAATTCAAGCTCTGTGTCCCGGTCCATTGTCCTCTCCAAGCGTGCGGTGTTAGGTCTTACCGTCTGGTAAGCGATATACCTTACCGATTGGTAAGTGTCAAGAGATTTGGAGTCAAAATGGCGGTCAATACGCGCGAACAGTTTCTGGATGCGGCGGAAACGCTATTTGCGGAACGTGGCTTTTACGGCGTCAGCATCGCGGCGATCGGGACCGAATTGGGGCTGACCAAACAGGCGCTGCTGCATCATTTCGGCAGCAAAGAGAAGCTCTATGGCGAAGTGCTGGGCCGGATTTCTGACCGGTTTGACGCGATCACGACACAAACCAGCGCGGCGTCGGACCCAACAGAGGCGTTTGTCGCGTATTTCATCGAGCTCTATGGCGCATCGCTGGAAGAGCCGCATCAAACGCGGCTTTTAATGCGTGAATTATTGGACAATCGGCGTCGCGCGGATACGGCGGGGACGTGGTATTTAAAGCCGTTCCTGGAGCATCTGATCCGTCTTCTTCAAGCGATACCGAGTTGGCGGACGGCGAGCGAGATGGAGGCGCTGGCGATGATCTACCAGTTTCTCGGCGCGCTGAACTATTACGCGATCTCCGCACCGACCCTCACCGGAATATTTGGCGATGACGCCTACGCCGAATTAGACCAGGCATTTCCCAGTCAACTCGACCAATTGATGAGGTCGGCGCTTTCTGCGCGGGGGTAAAATTTCAGCGAGGCGCTTCAGCGGGCCTTAACGGCGATCGCCTAGTTTGGGCGCAGGTCGCAAGGATAGCCCACGCCATGTTTGAAGCTCTCTCTCAATCGCTTGAGCGTGTGACGAATGCTATCCATACAGTTGCGCTTACGCTGATCGCCGCCATGATGACATTGGTCGGTTTGATGCTGGCGCTTGGCGGCCGCGTGGAGGCGATCATTCCTTTGGCGTTAGGCGGTTTTGCGTTCATGCAGGTGCGCCGCCCGCTCGAGCAGCTCAAAAGAAAGCTGAGTGGCTCAGGAAATCCACGCTTTCCCGGGTAGACGGACCTTCGTTTCAAAACAGTCTTTGCGTTTTAGCCTATCGACGTTGCGGCTTTAGGCGCGCGCCTTGTCGCCGCGTTGCGTTGGAAGAGAACGCGACGCCGGCGTGCGAATGGTGTAAACGCGCTTCCAATAGATAAGGACGCAGCGTTCGCTGCGCGACTTGCCGTAGGACGAGATTATGACGCCGACAGAGGCCGTGGATCGCGCCACCCAGATTTATGACGATGCGTGCGCCGCCCTGCGCGCTGCACTTGAGGCGTTCATCGACGCAGGTGCGACTCCAGACCTGGAACTGCGCGCGACCGGCGCCTTCGCCTATCCCGAATTGCGGATCGTTTATGACCCAGACGGGCCGCCGCCGCCGATCTCGCGTGCGTTTGCGAAACTGTCAGAGCCCGGCGTCTACGCCGGCACGATTACGCAACCGGTCTTTTTTCGGAACTATCTCATCTCTCAATTGGAGATGCTGGCGAGGGATTACCCGGTCGCCTTTGACGTCACGAAATCACGGTCGGAAATTCCCTATCCTTATGTGCTGGATCAAGCCGCAGGCGTGGACGCCGAAGCCCTTCCGCCGGCCGAGTTTGCGCGCTGGTTTCCAACACCGGATTTGTCCCAGATCGGCGATGAAATCGCTGATGGCGATCCCTGGGGCGCGGATGGGATCGATGAAGGCGGCGTGAAACCGCTCGCTTTGTTTGACGGGCCGCGTGTGGATTTCTCCTTACAGCGGCTTAAGCACTATACTGGAACGCCTTTCCAACATGTGCAGCGCTATATCCTCTTCACCAATTATCACCGCTATGTCGACGCCTTTGTCGATTGGGCAGTCGATCGTCTCAAGACCCCGGGGCACTACACTCAATTGTCCGCGCCGGGCGGGGTTGTCGTCGACGCCAACACGAAAGGTGCGGCCAAAAAGATCGCCGACGGCCCGTGGCGGCGTCACCAAATGCCCGCCTACCATCTAATGGCCGAAAACGGCGCAGGCATTTCGCTTGTGAATATTGGCGTTGGGCCTTCGAACGCGAAAACGATTACGGACCACCTCGCCGTTTTGCGGCCGGAGGTTTGGATTATGGTCGGCCATTGCGGCGGGTTGCGTCAGTCTCAACGGATTGGCGACTACGTCCTCGCCCACGCCTATTTGCGCGACGATCATGCGTTAGCGGCCGTGCTGCCGCCGGACATTCCCGTCCCGCCGATTGCAGAAGTCCAAGTCGCCTTGCAAGAAGCCGCCGAAGCGGTGACCGGCGAGGCCCGAGACGAGCTCAAGAAACGCTTACGGACAGGAACGGTCGTCACCACGGATGATCGCAATTGGGAGCTGCGTTATTCCGACAGCGCCAAACGGTTTAATCAGTCCCGCGCCGTCGCCATTGACATGGAAAGCGCGACCATCGCCGCGAACGGATATCGTCTGCGCGTACCTTATGGCGTGCTGCTCTGCGTCTCGGACAAGCCTTTGCATGGCGAGTTGAAATTGCCCGGGTCCGCTAATCGATTCTATGAGCGCGCCATCGGCGAACATATACGTATCGGGATTGAGACGCTGGAGCGTTTGTCGCGCGGCGACGCGGCTTTGCATTCGCGCAAATTGCGCGCCTTCGACGAACCGCCTTTCCGCTAGCCGCAACGCTTAAGTCGATGCGGCGGCCGCCGACGCAGAAATCCCCCTAGGGCGCCCTTTGCCGTTTCCGCGTTTTGGCGTATGTTGGCGAAAAATGACGCATGCGTCATGATTGAGAGGATAAGTTATGGCCGACACCGGAACGCACATCGAAGCCGAACCCATCGAGAAAAAGAAATACGTGCCCGGCGACAAGCTATCCGAGAATTATCTCGACCGGGACGCGCCTATCCCGCCGGCCTCAGAGATCGATTTGGAAGGCTATGACATCGCTGACGCCGAATTGTGGCGGCGCAATGCGTTTTGGGACCGGTTCGAACGTATGCGTAATGAAGATCCGGTCCATTACTGTCCAGAAAGTCCATTCGGTCCCTATTGGTCGATCACCAAATATGACGACATCATGCGCGTCGACACTGACCATCAGAGCTTCTCATCCGAGGCGCATCTGGGCGGCATCACACTGATGGACATGGATGATGATTTCATGATGCCGATGTTTATCGCCATGGATCCTCCCAAGCACGACATTCAACGTAAAACCGTGCAGCCCATTGTCGGGCCAGGGAATTTGAAAAAATTCGAGGCGCTGATCCGCGAACGCACGGAATTCGTGTTGGACAGTTTGCCAGTCGGCGAGGAAGTCGATTGGGTTGATAAAGTCTCGATCGAACTCACTACGATGATGTTGGCGACCTTGTTCGACTTCCCGTTCGAAGAGCGCCGCAAGCTGACGCGTTGGTCGGATGTAACGACCGGCCGGACAAACCCGGACATCTGTCCCGGCGGCGAAGAGCAATGGCGCATGGAGTTGATGGAATGTCTCCAATTCTTCACCGGTCTGTGGAATGAGCGGGTCAATCTGGAAGAGCCTGGCAATGACCTTATCTCAATGCTCGCGCATGGTGAGGCGACGCGGAACATGCCGCCAATGGAGTATCTGGGAAATCTGATCCTGCTGATCGTCGGCGGCAACGACACCACGCGTAATTCGATGACCGGCAGCGTTTACGGGCTCAACAAATTCCCGGACCAGTACGAGCTCTTGAAGAAAAACCACAAGCTCATTCCGTCCATGGTGTCGGAAATCATTCGCTGGCAGACGCCGTTGGCGCACATGCGCCGCACGGCTTTGGCGGACGCTGAGATCGGCGGCAAGCAGATCAAAAAGGGCGACAAAATCATTATGTGGTATGTCTCTGGCAATCGGGATGAAGACCAATTTCCAGAACGCGCCAACGAGGTTTGGATTGAGCGGCCGCGCGTGCGCAGCCACATCTCTTTCGGTTTCGGCATTCACCGATGCGTCGGCAACCGTCTGGCCGAATTGCAATTGCAGGTTTTGTGGGAAGAAATCCTCAAGCGCTTTAGCCATATCGAAGTTCTGGCCGAGCCGGAGCGCCTACCGAACGTCTTTGTGAAAGGCTATACGACGCTGCCGGTAAAGCTGTACGCTTAGCGCTGGACCAGCAAGGCGCGCATCGCTACCTCTCTTGCGAAGAGGATTGGGAGAGGGTGATGGAAGATCGCGTCAAGCCGCTGGACGGCGTCCGAAATTTTCGCGATTTCGGCGGCTACGCCACCGAGGACGGACGTCGCGTCGCGACAGGCCGGCTCTTTCGGGCTGGCCATTTCGGCGAAGCGACGGACGCCGATCTCGCCTTCATCGACGGGCTAGGCATCGAGTTCCAATTGGAGCTGCGACGGCCTGCGGAGCGGGAGCGACAACCGAATAAATGGTCTCCCGAAGAAGTCATTTTCTCCGACATTGGCGCGGATGGGGAAGGCGCGCACATCGCCTATCTCCAACAGCCCGAGCTCACTGAAGACGGCGCGCACGGTTATATGCTGGACTATTACCGCGACGCGCCTTTCGTGGACCGTCATGTCGAGCTCTACCAAAAGTGGTTTGATCGGTTGGGGCGGACCGATGGCGCCGCCCTGGTCAATTGCGCCGCCGGCAAAGACCGCACGGGCATTTGCTGCGCGCTGACGCTGATGGTGTTGGGTGTGGACGACGAAACCGCGGCGGATGATTACATCCTCACCAATTCAGCTGTTGACCTGGAAGCGCGCCTTCCCGAAGCGAAGCGAACCATGGAGGCCTATGTCGGCAAACCGCTGGATGTTTCGGTGATGAAACCTTTTATGGGCGTGCATGCGGAGTATCTCCAAACCGCCTTTGCAATGATGAGCGAGCGCCATGGCGATCCCCTGACGTATGCGCGCGACGTGTTGGGCGTTGACGACGCGCTGACCGAGCAGATCCGCGACCGCTTCCTCATCTAAAACGCGGGCGATCGCCTTCTCTCCGCGACATCGCCTTTCCAAGCGCGACATTTGCGCTCATTCTGCCGACCGGCGTCGCCGCCGAGATAGATCCGTCAACGATGGCGGACGGGAGGAAGAATGAGCCAGACGGGAGCATCCGCGTCGCCGCCGGATCTCAATCCCGCAAATGACGACCGGCCGATCGCCACTGGCGGCGCATGGGATCCGCCGGGTTTCTCTTGGGCGCTCTTCGAATGGGCCCGCAATCCCTATTACATTATGATCGTGATCTATATTTTCGCGCCCTATTTCGCCGAACATGTGATCGCAGCCGAATATCTGGAGACTGGACAAGCCGCGACGCCTGAAGAAGCCAATGCGCGCGGCCAGGCCGCCATCGCGTCCGTCACCAAATGGGCGGGATTTTGCGCAGGATTGACGGCCCCTTTCTTAGGCGCGGCGCTGGACCGCGGCGGTCGGCGCAAACCAATCTTAGCGGTCGTGCTCGGCGTCTTGGCGCTGATGTCTTATCTCTTATGGTGGGCGAAGCCGGCCGGGGAGGGGTTTAGCGCGTCTCAAGCCATGACGATCCTGGTCATCGCCTATGTCTGCTATGCATACTCCGAGGTGATCCATAATGCGATGCTAGGCGATTCCGCACGCGCGTCCGCTCTGCCGGCGGTTTCTGGCAATGGGTTGGCGTTTGGAAATCTGGCGGGGCTTTTGATCTTTATCGCGCTGGTCGTGATGTTCGCGCTGCCCGGCGTGATCGCATTCCCGCTCCTACCCGAGGAACCGCTGTTTGGAATTGACCGCAGCGCGCAGGAGCATTTTCGGATTGTCGGTCCGATCTGCGCGATCTGGATGCTTTTGTTTATGCCGCCCTTCTTCCGCTATGTGCCGGATCGCGGCCGAAAGGGCGCGGATTGGGTCCAGGCGGCGCGCGAAGGTGCTCTGAGTTTGTGGCGGACGTTCAAGCGCGCCCGCGAATACCGCGATGTGATCACCTATCTTGGCGCGCGCATGTTGTATGCAGACGGCATGGCGGCGCTTTTGGCGCTTGGCGCCACCTATGTGGCGCTATTCTTGGGTTGGAGCTTTCTGGAAATGATCGTTTATGCGATCTACGCCTCCGCCTTCGCCTTTTTGGGCGGGTTTGTCGGTGCGGCTCTCGACACCCGCTTTGGGTCCAAGCGGGCGCTGATCATCGAAGTCGTCGGTCTTCTTATTGTATTGGCGGCGATGTTGTCGGTCTCGCGCGATGCGATTTTCTTTGGATTGATTCAAGGCGGAACGGTATGGAATGGCCCTATATTCCAAACCGTCTCGGATCTGACCTATTTGAGCGTAGTGGCGCTCCTGGCGATTTTTGCGACTGCGAGCATTTCCTCCAGCCGATCTATGCTGGTGGCGATGGCGCCGGCGCATATGCGAGGTGAGTTTTTCGGTCTTTACGCCATCGCCGGCACCATAACGGTTTGGATGGGTCCTTTGCTGGTCGAGTTGTTCACGACCTGGTTCAAAAGCCAGCGTGTCGGCATGTCCGCTATAAGTTTGTTATTCCTGGCCGGTCTGATTGTCCTCTTGCGCGTCAAGCATAATGGATATGCGCGGGATGAAGCCTAATCCCGTGATCTCTTGTCGGCGACGCGGTTTCACGGCACATCCGGGATGTGACGCTCTATAGACGCCCTTTAGATTATCGCGACCCGGTCGCCGCCTTCGCGCCTTTCAAGGACACGCCCTTCGCGTTGCTCTTGCACGGGCCCGGCGCGCGCTACAGCTATATCTGCGTCGATCCGCTGGAGACGATGGTTTGGACCGACAGCGGCGGCGATCCGCTTAGCGAAATGCAGGCCCGCTTAAAGAGCCTGCCATTTCACCGTCCGATCGAGGCTGCGCCTTTCCTCGGCGGATGGGCGGGATTGCTGTCTTATGAATTCGGCCGAGCGGTTCTGCCGCGATTAGAGGGGGGGCCCAAACGTGGCGCTTGGCCGGATCTTGCGTTCGGTTTGTACGATCATGTCGTCGTCTTCGACCATGAAACACGCCGGGCGGAGATCCTTGCGCAGGATTGGGGACGAGACGTCGAGCGACTCGCGACACGGCTTGCCGCGAAATTGGGAGACAATCACCTAGAAGCGCCGCTGCTGAGCGCTTATGCGCGTCTTCGCGAAGCCCGGGCGGGCTATGAACGCAAGATTGCGCGTGTGATTGAGTATGTTCGCGCCGGCGATTGCTTTCAGGCCAATTTGTCCCAAGCTCTGGATGTGGATTTGCGGCGCGGCGCATCGCCGTTTGATCTTGTCGCCCGCCTGGCGGCGGATGGTGCGGGCCCGTTTTCGGCGTTCATGCGCCTGCCAGGATTGGCTTTGGCGTCGAACTCGCCGGAGCGTTTCCTGCGGGTGATACGAGACGCCGAGGGGCTCGTTGTTTCGACCCAGCCGATCAAAGGAACGCGCCCGCGAGATGAGACGCCGGACAAGGACGCGAAGCTGGCCGCCGACCTATTGGCGAGTAAAAAGGATCGCGCCGAAAACCTCATGATCGTGGATCTCATGCGCAATGATCTTGCGCGCGTGTCGAGGGCGGGAAGCGTAAGTGTTCCCAAACTGCACGAACTCAAAAGCTATCGGCATGTGCATCATTTAGTGTCGACTGTGACGAGTCGGCTGAAATCGGAATGCGGCCCGGCCGATTTGTTACGCGCCGCCTTTCCCGGCGGCTCCATCACCGGCGCGCCAAAGATCCGCGCTATGCAGATCATTTCTGAGTTGGAAGGGGAGGCGCGGGGACCTTATTGCGGCTCGATGGTGTGGATGTCGCCCGATGGCGAGATGGACAGCTCCATTCTGATCCGGACCGCCGCGTTTGAAGAACAAAAAGAAGGCTCTTGGCGCGCCGAGTTTCGCGTCGGCGGCGGGATCGTCGCCGATTCCAACCCGGCGGATGAGTATGATGAGACGCTGGATAAGGCGCGCAGTTTGCTGCTCGCCTTTCAAGCCGACCTGGAAGGCGCCGCCGCATGAGCGGTATCTGGGTCGATGGAAAGCGAGCAGATAACGCAGACGCCGCGATCAGCGCCGAAGATCGCAGCTTCCTCTTGGGCGATGGGTGTTTTGAGACGCTCTTTTTTGATGGCGAAGATATTGAAGGGGTGAGCTTCCACCTTGCCTCGCTTCAGCGTTCCGCAGACGCGCTTGGAATTGTCGGCGCGCCGTCATCGGATCTCATATCAGCCGCCTTAGAAGAAGCGGCCAGAGAGTTAAGGTCCGCGGCGGCGCCGTCCGTTCTTCGCATTACGTTATCGCGCGGCGCCGGAGGACGTGGGCCCTCGACGGGCCATGTCGCGCCGACTTGGATCGTCGCAACCGCTCGATTGTCTGCGGCGAGACCCTTTCCGCCGCTCCGTCTTTCAATATCCAGCATCCGGCGGAATGAAACCTCGCCGCTCAGCCGGATCAAATCGACGAGTTATGGAGACAATCTCGCCGCGCGTCGCGAGGCGGAGAGGGCGGGATGCAATGACGCGTTGATGTTGAACACGCTTGGCGACGTCGCCGGCTTGGCGATGGGCAATCTGGCGCTTCTGCGCGAAGGCGATACCGGCGATGAGATCGTAACGCCGCCGGAGACATCCGGGGCTAGAGCCGGCTATATGCGCGACCGCCTTTTTGAGGCGGCGCATGAGTTAGGATTTTCCGTCCGCGAATGCGTGCTTCGCACCGAAGATTTATACGCGTCGCAAGCGGCCTGGGGTCTGAACAGTCTTTGGGGCGTTCGGCCAGCTATTGAGCTAGACCAACGTCCCCTCACACAAAGCGAAGATGTGACTCAGCGTTTACACGCTAAGTTGGCGGATCTTATCAAACGCGAACGCGGCGCTTAGTCGTCGTCGTCCGTGCCGCCCGATCCGTTCGGCCCGCCTGGGCCGATCCAAAGGACTTTGTCATTCTTGCGCGGGCGAAGATAGAAATCGTCTTTGATTTCGCTGCCGTTTTGCAGGAGATAGCCGAAGCCTTGCGTGTATCTGTAGCTGACTTCTGCGTAGATCACGCTTCCGCCGGCGGGCAAGACGCCGGCGTCGACGGTGATGCTTGAGCCCGCAGGGTAAGGCGCGGTGTTTTGCGCTTGGCTCCACTCGACTTTTGCGGTGCCGCCATCATCAACGATCGACGTGACACGAACCTCGGCTGGCGTCGGATCATACGGCGAGAAGAGAGAGTCCGAGACTTTAAAAATGTTTTCAGCGTCTTCCAGATCAATCACGTCGGCGCGCGCAACGAGATCGCCGATTGTGCTGGACGTGGCCGTGACGCGTCGGTCGATTGCGATCAAGAAGGAGATCTCAATGGAGCCGAGATAGAGAATCGCCATGAATGGCAATAGAAGCGCGAACTCGATAACCGCGACAGCTTTGTTGTCGACGAAAAACGCTTTGATCTCAGTCTTCGCTGTGCGGGCGAAATTTTGCATCGCATACAACATCAGAACGGCTCATTCTGGAAAGCGACGACAGATGCGAGGATGCGCCGAGATCCGCCAGAATTCGCCATCGCTTGCGAAACCATAGGTGTAATGAGATCCCACTCATAATAGACGCGAACCAACACAAGACTGTCGCGATCGCCCAGCGTAAAATCGGCATCTGGGGTGAAGTTTCCGTCATCGTCGATGGGCATACTCAAATCGGCGTCGCCGAAATCATCGAGCGTTTTGACATCGACGTGCAACTTTCCGTCGCAGTCCATCAGACCGAACAGATTGTCGCAAATGTCCTGCTTGAAGCCTGCGGCGCTCAACCCGCTTCCGACGAACTCTCCGGTTCGAATCTGCCGAGACGCGCGTTCCGTTCCATAGTCCAAGGTCGTCGACATAAGGAAGATCAAAGCCACTTCCATCAGACCGATGGTCAGAATGAAAAAGGGAAAAGCGATCATGGCGAATTCCACCGCCACAACGCCTTCGCTGTCGGCTACAAACCTCTCATAGCGCTGTCGCCAAAGCGGCTTTCTCGCACTCATTATGCGACCCTCGTCAACAAAACAGCTCGTCTCGATCATCGGAGCATGGTCATGCAATCACGATACCAAGGATGCGTTGATCAAAGGTTTGTCCGATCCGTTAAATTTGCAGAAAAATGCAAACGGATAAGCTGCGCTTAAAGCCCTATTGCGAGGCGGCGCCGGATTTGCCGGCCTGGGTGCCCAGTATGCTCTCGAAATGACCTTGTTCGTCCCCGACTTGGACGACGCCGCGACATTTATCGACGCAGGAGTAAGACGCGGTGCCGCCGGCGCGGACGATTGTGAGCTCACTGACGCCGGCGCCGTGAACCGCCACGACGCTTTCGAAGATTTTTCGGCCGGCGGCGTCCATCACCATGAGATTGGTCGATCCATAAGCGCGGCCGGTCACCAAAAGCGTGCGCTGGTCGTGGATAGCGACACCCGCGATTGAAGGGTTGCCAATGACAATGCCGGCGGCGGGACGCGACAAACGAATGGTCTGCGCTTGGTCGATGACAACTTTCAACGTGCTCGACGCTTCCGCTGATATTGGCGCGAGGCAGAGCGCGGCGGCGCAAGCCAGGGCGGACAAATTCCGAACCATTTTGGCGACTCCCAAAAATCTTTGTGCGACGCTAGCAGCTAAGCCTGAACGAAAGACTAAAAGGCCGCAGGCCCGATTTGGGTGTGGGTCGTCCGGATTCGACGCCGCACATGCCGCCTCGCGTATATATAGACTCGCGCGGCGCGCGCGCGCGAACTCTTGATTTGCGATTTGTTGTGATTTTGGAGTAGTATTCATTTAGTAATATGAATAAAAATCGTAGTTAAAAAATAGATAACAATATAGACGGAAAATTTTTGTAGTCTTTTACGTGGATTTTACTCGCATGCCCTATACCTTTCATCACCACCGCGGGTGATGGTTCTTGTGGTGGCTTTAACGCCATGCATAGCGGAGAAATAAGATGCAAAAGCTCGTCCGTTTCCTGAAGGACAAATCCGGCGCCACGGCGATCGAGTACGGCCTGATCGCCGCGCTTATCGCAGTTGCGGTTATCGGCGGCGCAACGACCGTCGGCAACAACACCAACAACACGCTGAACGGCATTGGCGGCAAAATCGTCGCACCTGCCTAAGCCTCGTTGGTTTAGACGCCGCAGCCTAAGGGCTGCAGAGGAGAAGCCGCCGGTTCGCCCGGCGGCTTCTTTGCGTTTGTCGACATATAAAGACAAATGGCGGCGTAAAGCCTCTTTTTACGTAGCGTCGATAGGCTGAACGCCTTGCCAGCCGGAGGGCTCAAATGTTTTTGATCGCAATATGCGCCGTCTTTCCGCTTTTATTGGTGTTCGCGGCGCTTCATGACATTGCGACGATGACTATTCCGAATTGGGTGTCGGCGGCTTTGGCGCTGGCTTTTTTGCCGGCGGCGTACTTAGCGGGACTCGGTTGGGCTGAAATTGGGATGCATGTCGCCGCTGGAGCGATCGCTCTCGTCGTTTGCGCGATGCTTTTCTTTTTGCGCGTGTTCGGCGGTGGGGATGCGAAACTCATCGCAGCGGCGTCGATTTGGACGGGCTGGGTTGGCGGTTACGAATTCTTGCTAGCGATGGCTTTATCGGGCGGGGTGCTTGCGGCGATCATTATTCTTCTGCGCCGGTTAAACGTAAGAAGCGACGCAGGTTGGGCTAAGCGTTTGTTGTCGCCGGACGTCGGCGCGCCCTACGCTGTCGCAATCGCATTTGGCGGACTATGGGCGGCGGGCGCCTCTCCCGTGTTGGCTCAGGCCATGAGTCTCGTGAATTTATAGACAATCGGAATATCCGCCCGCTTAGCAGGCCAAGTTAACGTTGCTTTAGAACACGCGTGAAAGACTCCGCCCGTAAAGGAGGAATCCGACCTGGATTCCTAAGGAGGGCTTCATGTCTATCATGCGCATTTTGATCTTGCTGGTCGCTGCGGTCGCCGCCATTGGCGCAGCGTTTATCGTCAGCAATATGCAAGCCCAACCTGCACCCGCTGCTGCGCCGACAATCATCGCGCAGCCGGTGGAAACTGAATTAACAAATGTACTTGTCGCAAAAAACGATTTGCCGATCGGTCACTATCTCTCGGAAAACGATCTCGTCTGGCAGCCTTGGCCGACAGACGCGCCGACAAGCGCTTTCGTAACGGATGAGGACGACCCAGAAGCGCTTGAGGCGCACGCCGGCGCAGTGGTTCGTACGCAATTGGTGGCCGGTGAGCCGATTACGAGCACCAAGATCGTTCATCCCGGGGAAGCAGGCTTTATGGCTGCGGTGTTGACGCCTGGCATGCGCGCCGTATCCGTCGAAATCTCCGCAGAAACCGCGGCCGGCGGCTTCATCATGCCAAATGATCGCGTCGATGTCATTTTGGTGCGTTATGTCGACGTCATTCGCGGCGACACGATTTCGCAATCTGTGGCGCCCGACACCATTTTGGCGAACATCCGCGTTTTAGCGATCGACTCGACCTTCCGGACAGAAGGCCCAGAGGATGAAGCACAAGTTGTCGAGGGCACTCGCGCGACCGTCGAACTGACAAAAGAAGATGCTGAATTGCTGTCCGCAGCGGACGAGATGGGCGATTTACATTTTACCTTGCGCAGCCTGGGCGAAGCGGACGCGCCAAGCGGTTCCACGCCGCGTGCACGCGCGATCGTTGCGGGCGACGACGCTTACGGCGTTCCGATTTATTCCTATGGCGGCGACCCGACCTACGCCGCGGCGGGGGGCAGCTAGAATGAGTTCGATGGTCCGTATGGCGACACTAGCGGCGTCCGTCGCTATGTTTGCGTTGACCGCAAATCCCGCCTTCGCCGAGCCGGGAAACGTCAAGCTCGCATCGCTTGAACAAAGCCAACCGGCGACCAGCCGCTCGCTTGCTTTGGCTGTCAACAAAACCGCGCTGATTGAATTTGATGTGGACGTAGACGACGTCATCATCGCCAATCCCACCATCGCTGATGTGTCTGCGCGAGACAGCCGGCGCATGGCTGTGATGGCGCTCAATGAAGGCGAGAGCAACATCATCTTTCTGGACCGCCAGGGCCGCACCTTGTTGACGCTGGACGTCACTGTCGGCGGACGCGGCGTCACGGAATTAGAAGATTTGCTATCCAGATATTTGCCTAACTCGAGTATCAACGCGGAATACGTCAACGGCACCGTTTTGTTGTCTGGCGAAGCCGGAACGCTGTCCGAAGTGGACCAAGCGGTACAAATGGCGTCGCGTTACGTCGAAGAAGACGCGCCGGTTATCAATTTCATCAGCGTCTCTGGAAAAGACCAGGTTCTGTTGAAAGTGCGCATTGTGGAAATGCAGCGCTCCGTCACCAAGCAATTAGGCGTCAATCTAACCGGAAATCTGGGTCTCGGCGACCTTGCGTCAGAGACTGTCTCTGACCTGTTCGACACCGTTACAGGCCTGCCGCTTTTGGATGCCGGTGGTGAACAGCTGCAAGGGATTGTTCCCGCCGCGCCTTTCTCCAGAAGTTTTCAATTGTCGACGACGAATAATTTTCCGATCTCGGGCGGCTCTTTGGGCGGTCTTTCGCTAGGCGGCAGTTATCAAAACTATGTTGGCGGGACGCTGCAAAGCTCGGCTGGCGCAGCGATTGACGCGTTGGAGCGGATCGGTTTGGTTCGGACATTGGCGGAACCAAACCTCACGGCGATCTCAGGCGAGGCCGCGAAATTTCTCGCGGGCGGCGAATTCCCAGTTCCCGTCGGTCAAGATGATGACGGCATTACGATCGAGTTTAAACCGTTCGGCGTCGGCTTAGGCTTCACCCCTGTAGTTCTTTCCGAGGGCCGCATCTCATTAAAGGTGTCGACGGAAGTTTCCGAGCTAACCGAGCAAGGCTCGCTTGGCGGCAATAGCGGCAGCTTTGTCGATTCCGCGACGGGCGAAGTCGTAACATTCAACGGCATCTCCATTCCCGGTCTAAAAGTTCGCCGCGCGGAAACGACGGTGGAATTGCCTTCAGGCGGCAGCATGGTGATGGCCGGTTTGATCCAGGAGCAGACGCGCCAAAACCTAGACGCCATTCCGGGCATGAAGGATTTGCCGGTTCTGGGCGCTTTGTTCAGATCGCGGGATTTCATCAATGAAGAGACCGAGCTGGTCGTAATCATAACGCCCTATCTGGTTGATCCCACGGATCCGCAGAATTTGCGTTCGCCGGATGACGGTCTCGTCCTCGCGCGCGACGCTCAGACGGTGCTCTTCGGAAGAATAAATGAGGTTTACGGCGTTGATGGCGCATCAACGGACAAGACCGCGCGGCCGTCCGGGCCGATCGGCTTTATCTTCGACTAGGGGACGCGAGCATGACCGCTTTAAAACACATGGCCTTGTTGACGGTCGCCGCTTCAGCATTGGCGGCCTGTTCGCAAAGTCCCGCCACGATTGCGCTGGGGAATAATGCGAACCGGGAGATCGCCGTCCGCGAAATCTCTCAGAGCATGAGCGTCGCAGCGCCCGAACCTGGCGGTCATGTAAGCCCAATCGATCGCGAACGGGTCAAAGGCTTTGCATTCGCTTATCAAGAAGAAGGCGCCGGACAGATCAGCGTCGCGTCGCCGGACATGGGCGATACGACAGCGGCCGCGGCGCAGGTTCGCGCGCTTCTTTTGAGCGCTGGCGTCGCGCCCGCCGATATTGTTGAGCAGACATATGCCGCGCCCACCGGCGCGCCGCTTCGCCTCGAATACGCGGCTTACGAAGTTTATGCGCCCGATTGCCCAACCTACAGCGAGATCCAATTGTCGTCGACCGGCACCAACACCCCGCTGGCGCCCTTTGGATGCTCGGTAACGACCGGAATTGCGGCGATGATCGCCGATCCGTCCGACCTTGTCGGCGTGCAGGCGATGACGCCGGCGGATGCGGGCCGACGTGCGATCGTTCTTCAGAAATACCGAAATGGTGAATCAACGGCCAGCGAACGGACGGCTGCTGAAAGCGGCGCCGTGTCCAACGCAGTGGAATAGAAAACCCGGCGAGGGGAATACGAAGATGACCGACTCGAAGACTGATTATTCGGACCTAGACCTTCCCGAAGATCCCGAGTTCGACATGGATGATATCGACAAGCCCTTGGGTCGCAGCTTCGCCGACGCCCTAAGTGATGAGGCGTACGATGTTGCAGACGAGACAGACCTGCTGGCGGATCTCGGGGATGATCTTGACGCCGAAACGTCAGAGTTTGACGCCATCGAAGACGCGTTGGGCGTGTCGGACGGATCAGACGGGAGTTCCGCGACTGAAACAGGATCTTTTGCAGATGGTCTACTCGCGGAGTTGGAGGCGGAGGTGGCCGCCGGCGCACGTGAGGTCGGCGAGACCAGCAGCAGCGATTTTGATTACGAACCGCCAGAGGCGTCTGATTTAGAACCATCGGATCCGCCGCCTCTTGCGGCGGAAATTGACGCCGATGCTGACGAAACGCTGGCGACAGAAGACGATCTTGAGTTTGGCGCGGACGCGCCGCCAGCACCGGAAGAATCCGATTTCGAGACGCCTAACGACCTTCCCGAAGATCTACCCGATGATCCGCCCATGGACGCTGCTGCTTCCGGCTTGGGTTTTGACTATGATTTTGGCGACGCGGCGGCCGGCGATCGTCCTGTTCCGCGCATCTCCATTCATGCGTACTGCCAGCGTCCAGCGACGCAAACCCTGCTGCAGGCGTCGGGCCGCGATCGGCGCATGTCGAACGCATCGCTGGAAGTGCTCACGGGTGGCGTCGCCGCTGCGGTGGAACGCTACACAGTTGAGACGACGCCTAATTTGATCATTGTAGAATGCACTTCCGATGCGCAAACCGTTTTGGCGGAGCTTGATATGCTCGCCGAGCATTGCGACGAAGGCGTAAAAGTCATCGTCATCGGGCTGGCGAACGACATTCGTTTGTATCGTGAATTGATGCGCCGCGGGGTAAGCGAATATCTAGTGCCGCCGCTTGAGCCGGTTCAGTTAATCCGTGCGATATCGTCGCTTTTCGTTGATCCCGATCAGCCCTTCTTCGGTCGCACCATCGCTGTTTGCGGCGTCAAAGGCGGCGGCGGCGCGTCCACGCTCGCGCATAACTTCGCGTGGGCGGTCTCGGAACGTCTGCAGCAAAACGCCACCCTGATTGATCTTGATCTCAATTTCGGCACAACCGGCCTCGACTTCAACGAAGAGGGCGCGCAGAGCGTCGCTGATGCTCTGCTGTCGCCTGAACGCTTCGACGAAGCGGTGTTGGATCGCCTGATCACTAAAGCGACTGAGCGCCTATCGTTGTTCACGGCGCCGGCGACGCTGGATCGAACTTATGATTTCGATCCAGACGTTTATTCAGCTGTTCTCGAGCAAGTGCGCAAATCCGTACCCTTTGTGGTTATGGATATGCCGCACATTTGGTCGGATTGGTTCAAAGGCACGATCGTGTCGGCGGATGACATTATTATTGTCGCAGGCCCTGATCTGGCGTCCTTGCGCAATGGCAAGAATTTGATCGATTTCCTGAAAGCTGCGCGGCCGAACGACAATGCGCCGCATCTGGTGCTGAACATGGTCGGCATGCCGAAGCGCCCAGAGATCCCCGTCAAGGACTTCGCGCAGGCGATCGATACCGAGCCGTCCTTAGTGATGCCGTTTGATCCGCAATTGTTCGGAACGGCGGCGAATAACGGCCAGATGATCGCGGACGTGTCCGTCGACAGCAAATGCACGCAAGGCATTGATTACCTCGCCTCGACCATCACCGGTCGCGAGATGCAGGCGGAACAATCTTCGCTGCTGTCCAAACTGTTCAAGCGCTAGGGAGCGGCGATGTTCGGCAAACGCCAATCACCAGCTGGAGCCGGAGGGGCGGGCGCTACGCCTGCGCCCGCTCAAACTGCGCCCGCGCCGCCGCCGAAGCCGGCTGCAGACGCTCCGCCTGCACCTAAATCGGCTGCGCCTGCGCCGCCAAAAAAAGAGGCTGCGCCTAAGCCCAAAGCCAAAGCCAAGCCGAGCGCGCCGCCGCCCGATCCAGCGATCCAGATCGATAATCGTTCTGAGGATTACTACCGCGTCAAAACAGACGTCTTCAACGCGTTGATCGATACGATCGATTTGTCCCAACTTGCGCAGCTAGACCATGAAAGCGCGCGCGAGGAGATCCGCGATATCGTGATCGAGATTGTCTCGATCAAAAATGTCGTCATGTCGATCGCCGAGCAGGAAACCTTGCTCGAAGACATTTGCAACGACGTTCTCGGATACGGTCCGTTAGAGCCTTTGCTGGCGCGCGACGACATCGCCGACATTATGGTCAACGGCGCCGGCACCACGTATATTGAGGTGAACGGCAAAATTCAGCGGACAAACATCCGCTTTCGAGACAACGCCCAGCTGATGAACATCTGTCAGCGCATCGTCTCCCAGGTCGGTCGCCGCGTCGACGAATCCAGTCCGATCTGCGATGCGCGTCTCGCCGACGGATCCCGCGTGAACGTGATCGCGCCGCCGCTCGCCATTGATGGGCCGACGCTCACAATTCGTAAGTTTAAGAAAGACAAGCTGACCATCTCCAACCTTGTGGAGTTTGGGTCGATCTCCGAACCTGGCGCTGATATTCTGCGTATTATCGGGGCGTGCCGCTGCAATGTTCTGATCTCAGGCGGTACGGGTTCCGGCAAGACGACCTTGTTGAACACGCTTACCGCATTCATCGAGCCGGGCGAACGCGTGATAACGTGCGAAGACGCCGCCGAGCTTCAATTGCAGCAGCCGCATGTTGTTCGCCTAGAGACCCGTCCGCCCAACCTTGAAGGACAGGGCATGGTCTCGATGACCGATCTTGTGAAAAACTGTCTGCGGATGCGTCCTGACCGCATCATTGTGGGCGAGGTGAGGGGGCCTGAGGCTTTCGACTTGCTGCAAGCTATGAATACGGGCCATGATGGCTCGATGGGCACGCTGCACGCGAACTCGCCGCGCGAGGCGCTAAGTCGGGTGGAAAGCATGATCACAATGGGCGGCTTTTCGCTGCCCGCCCGTACGATCCGCGAAATGATCGTTGGGTCGATCGACGTCGTTGTCCAAGCGTCTCGCCTAAGAGACGGCTCTCGCAAGATCATCTCTATCAGCGAGGTGATGGGCTTGGAGGGCGACGTCATCGTGACCCAGGATATTATGCGCTATGAGGTGGATGGCGAGGACAAGGACGGGCGCATTCGGGGTCGCCACCGCGGCACGGGCGTTGGTCGTCCGCGCTTCTGGGAGCGCGCTCGCTACTTCAACATGGAAAACGAGCTTGGAGCCGCCCTAGATCAATTGGAGACAAATTGATGGATCCGCAATTGACCCTCGTTCTTGCGGTGGCGGGTCTGGCGTTCGCCAGCATTGTCGGCATCGGGTTCGCCTTCTCCGGCAATGATCGCGCGGTGCAACAAAAGCGATTGCGTCAAGTCGTTGATGTGGGCGGCGAAAAACGCGGTAAAAGCGGCGACGCCGACGCGCTTCGCAAACGCCAATTTCAAGACACGGTCAAAACGCTCAGAGAAAAAGAAGCTCAAAGGCGAAAGTCAAACGCCCCGAAGACGGTCGAAGACAAGATCAAGCAAGCAGGCTTTACATTCTCGCCCGCGACATTTTGGATAGGATCGGCTGTGATCGGGCTGGCCGCAGCGTTCGCCGCTTTTGTCGCGGGTCTTCAATACTATGTCGTCGGCGGTATTGGTTTCGCCGCTGCGCTTGGGCTGCCGCGATGGCTTTTGGGCTTTTCGATCGGCAGGCGCCAGAAGAAATTCTCCTCGCAATTCGCAGACGCCATTGACGTCATTGTTCGCGGCGTGAAATCCGGTCTGCCCTTGATCGAATGTCTGCGGATTATTGCAAAAGAATCTCCTCAACCGATCGCCGGTGAGTTCGAACGCGTGATTGACGGCATCGCGATGGGCTCCGCGCCGGACAAAGCGCTCGGCCGCATGTATGCTCGGATGCCGTTGCCGGAAGTGAATTTCTTTAACATCGTCATCGCGATCCAATCGCAGGCGGGCGGTAATTTGTCGGAAGCGTTGGGCAATCTGTCCGCCGTATTGCGGTCGCGGAAAATGTTGCGCGAGAAAATCGGCGCGTTGTCGTCGGAGGCGAAGGCGTCGGCGATGATTATTGGCGCGCTTCCGTTCATCGTCATGGTGCTCGTCTATTTGACGAACCCGGAATACATCATCGTTCTTTTCACCGAGACGCTCGGCAATTTCATGCTGATGATCGGCGGTTGCTTGATGGCGGTGGGTATTTTCGTCATGCGCCAAATGATCAATTTCGACTTCTAGGAGCGCGCCGATATGGACAACCTTGTAAGCTCGTTCACTGATCCAGGTTTTATCGCGGCTATACTCGCAGCAGTCGCAAGTTTTGCGACCGTACTAACTTTGGCGGCGCCGGCTTTTCAGGGAAATAAGCTGGAAACGCGGTTAAAATCCGTGGCCAACCGTCGCGAAGAGCTCCGCCGGAGAAGCCGTGAAGCTTTGAATCAAAAAAGCCTACGGCGAGAAGACCGCGGCTTCATGAAGAATACGGTGGAAAAGCTAGATCTTCAGAAGGCGTTGGAAGACCCGAACGTCGAAAAGAAGCTTATCCAGGCCGGCTTTCGCGGCAAGCGGCCCGTCAATGCGTTTTACTTTTTCCGGTTCTTCCTTCCAATTGCGTTCGCCATCGCGGCGTTTGTCTATCTTTGGTTCGTCAATGATCACGAATTGACGGGGCAAATGAAAATCGGCGCCGTGGTGTTCGCCGCGGCGGCCGGATTTTACGCGCCGAATATGTACCTGGAAAACGTCGCCACCAAGAGGCGCACCTCGATTATGCGGGTCTTCCCCGACAGTCTGGACATGCTGCTGATCTGCGTCGAATCAGGCATGTCGATTGAACAAGCGTTTGCGCGGGTCGGCGAAGAGATCGGAGTCGCCTCTCCAGAGCTTGCTGAAGAATTAGCGCTGACAACCGCAGAGCTTTCCTATCTCCAGGAGCGCCGCACCGCCTATTACAATCTGGCGGAGCGCACCAATCATCCCGGCGTGAAAGGCGTATCCACCGCGCTCGTTCAAGCGGAGAAATACGGCACGCCCTTGGGCCAAGCGCTGCGCGTGATGGCGAAGGAAAATCGTGAACTGCGCATCACTGAAGCGGAGAAAAAGGCGGCGGCT
The DNA here is from genome assembly GCA_039026555.1 of Pseudomonadota bacterium. Lineage (GTDB taxonomy): Bacteria > Pseudomonadota > Alphaproteobacteria > Caulobacterales > Hyphomonadaceae > JBCCMB01. The sequence goes on along the minus strand of JBCCMB010000007.1, from coordinate 23,302 downwards.
TTGCCTGCGAAGCTTACCGTGCCCATGATCGTGTTCTTCTTGCCAGTGCTGTTCTTAGTCATTCTTGGTCCCGCTTATGTGAAGTACAAGCGAGACAATCCCTCCTAGAGGTTTCACCAGGCGTCGGGGGACGCGCAGAGGCGAAGAAGCCGGCTCTCAGGGACAGGGAGCCGGCTTTTTTCCGTTTGTAATAGAGAAGGCGTCGCCGTCCCCGCCTCAGACGAGCGATGCTTTCACTCTTCTGTGTCTTTCAAAGCGCCCCAATGTCGGTCTTGCGACAGAAGAGACCGATAGTAATCATTGTTCTCGCGCACAATGGTTTGCGGAAGGTCGCTCGCGCTCAGCTTAGCAGCTTCTTCAAACTTGCCTTGAACGCCCAAAACAAGCGCGAGATTTTGCCGGATCTGGGCGTCCGCCTCCGGCAGGCCAACGGCGCGCCTTAGCGTTTTCTCCGCCTGCGCCGGATCGCCTGATAAGGCTTGCGACAAGCCGAGATTCGACAGAACCTTTGGATTATCCGGCGAAATCCTCAGCGCGCGCATATAGCGCAATTGCGCATTGGCGTGGTCGCCGACTTGGTCGAAGCAAATGCCGATCATCGAGTAGAATTTCCAATCATTGTCGACGTTCGGTTCGGCTTGTTCCAACGCGGATCCTGCAAGGTCGGGGCGGCCCTCATGCAGCGCGGACTTGGCGTATGTCATCGCCAAAGCCGGATCGCCAGGCTTAAGCGCCAAAGCCTGGGCGGTGATCTCTGCGGCGCGTTTGTGGCTATTGATCAGTTGGAGCGCTTTGGCGAACTCCAACGCATTTTCGTAATCGCCGGGATTTTTGTCGTACTCGTCATTCCAGAACGCCGCCTGCGCCAGCGGTTCGAGGCGTTTGGCGGTTTCTCTCTCCTCCGGCGTGGCGGGAAGCAGATTCTTCTGCTCGACAAGCTCCGACATGTATTTTTCTTCAGGCGTCGGCGCTTTGGCGCATCCAGCGAGCGCAATAGCGGATACAGCGGCTAGCAGCAGCACGCGATTTTTGGGAGTAGGCGTCAAGCGGATCATGGCGTCATCCCTGAGACTGCAAAGAGCTTTAAATCCGCGTTGGAGCGGACGTTGAAGAATTTGTTACCCAAATATTGACCTTCGGCTCGTCAATGATTGGTTAAGACGCCGCAATTGCTTAATCGGAGCCCTTATGCACGCAGTTTTCGCCGAAGACCCCGCCACGGCGTTGCCGGTCCATATTCTAAAGTCCGACAAATTGGAGGCTTGGCTCGAAGGGCGGGGCGAGGCGTTGCGCGCGCTGGTTTCGGCGATGAATTTCAGTGCGTCCGCCGGCCAGAATCTGATTGTTCCGGCGCCCGACGGGCAGATCGAGCGTGTTTTATTCGGTGTCGGAGATGGAAGCGACCCGTTGATCGTCGCAGCTTTGTCCGCCGCGCTGCCGGAAGGCGTCTATAAGATTGCGTCCGCGCCCTCTGACATGCCGGCCTCCACAATCGCGGCCGCTTGGGCGGACGGCGCATATCGTTTTACGCGCTACAAGGCCGACGCCGGCGCGCCCCCGCAATTGGCGCCGATGGAGGGGATGGACCTTGCCGAGGCGTCGGCGCAGACGGAGGCCGTCGATCTCGTTCGGGATCTGGTCAATACGCCTGCGGCGGATATGGGCCCGACCGAAATTGAGGCGGCGGCGCGCGGTCTGGCGGCCGAGCATAGGGCGAGCATTGAGGTCATTAAGGGCGATCAATTGTTGGATGCGGGCTATCCAATGGTCCACGCCGTGGGACGCGCCGCCGCCGATGCGCCCCGATACATAGAGCTGAATTGGGGCCGCAAGAAATCTCCGCGCATCGCCATCGTCGGCAAAGGCGTGAGTTTCGACACCGGCGGGCTGAACATCAAGACAGGCGGGTTTATGCGCCTGATGAAGAAGGATATGGGCGGCGCCGCGCATGCTTTGGCGCTTGCAAAACTGGTGATGGCGTCGGGCTTGGACGTTAATTTGTGTGTAGCGATACCTACGGTTGAGAACGCCATAGGCGCCGGCGCGTTCCGGCCCGGGGATATTCTAACAGCCCGAAACGGCCTAACTGTGGAAGTGGAAGACACGGATGCGGAAGGTCGATTGATCTTGGCCGACGCTTTGTCTCGTGTCAGCGAGCAAGACCCGGAATTGGTCATCGATTTCGCCACTTTGACCGGTGCGGCCCGCGTAGCGATGGGGGCGGAAGTTGCGCCCTTCTTCACCGATAATGACGAGCTTGCTGCAGACATTTCTCAAGCGTCTGAAGAAATTGGCGACCCTGCTTGGCGCTTGCCCATGTGGGCGCCCTACGCCTCGCAGCTGTCCAGTCCTATTGCGGATCTTAAGAACCTTGGCGACGGGCCGCTGGGCGGATCTATTATGGCGGCGTTGTTCTTGAAGAATTTCGTCGTCGCGCCGGCCTGGGTGCATTGGGATGTGTGGGCGTGGCGGCCGGCCAAATTCGGTCGCCCACAAGGCGCGGTGGCGAATGGGCTGCGGGCGATGCATCGCATGCTGAAGCGTCGATACCGCAATTAGTCGAACTTGCGCCTCAGGGCATTGCAAGGGGGCTCAAATCGGGCGATTCTTCAATCTCAAAACCGCCGGAAAGCCCTTCATGGATTTTGATCGTTCTTCCGCTTTGAGCCTTTGGAAAGATGTGATGACCGCGTCTGTTCGCGATGACGGGCCGGATCTGTCCGCGCGCCAGATGGCGATTTTATTGAACATCTATCTGACCCAGCAGCCGCATACTGTGCGCGGATTGGCTTTGGCGCTCAATTTGGGCAAGCCGGCGGTGACGCGGGCTTTGGATACGCTTTCGCGCCTGGGTTACGTCAAGCGTCGCAAGGACCCAGAAGATCTGCGGAATGTGTTGGTGCAACGCACCGTCCGAGGTTCCGTGTTTTTGTCCGAATTCGCCGATCGCGTCGTTTCGGCGGCCGAAGAGGCGGCCGAAGAGGCGGAAGACGATGCGGCGCGGGACGCGGCTTAGCCCGTGACCGATTTTGATCCTCGCATCACACCTGCGCGTCCAGATCTGGCGGCGGCGCATTTGCGCGATGAGATTTCCGCGGACAAATACGTCGAAGCTGACGCTTATCAGGTGAGTGCGGGCGTCGCGGCCGTCCGTAGTTCGCCGGCGGACGACGCCATAATGGTGTCGCAAGCGCTGTTGGGCGAGCGCGTCGATCTTTACGAAATTCGCGAGGGTTGGGGCTGGTGCCAATTGGTCCGCGACGGCTATGTCGGTTGGCTGGACATGGCGACGTTGTCCGCGCCCGCGATTGAGCCGACGCACCGGGTCAGCGCGCTCCGCACCTATGTGTTTTCGGAACCCGATCTTAAGTCGCCACCGCGTTTTCTGGCCAGTTTGACGTCTGAGATTGCAGCGACCGATCGCGATGGAAATTGGGTGAAGGCTGATCGAGGCGGTTGGCTTTTCGTCGACCACCTCGCGCCTTTGAGTGTTTTCGCCGATGATTTTGTCGCTGTAGCAGAACAATTTGTCGGCGCGCCCTATTTGTGGGGCGGCAAGGAAAGTTTGGGGTTGGATTGTTCCGGCCTTGTCCAAACCGCTTTGGCGGCCGCCGGCGTCGCCGCGCCGCGCGACAGCGATATGCAGGAAGCCGCTATTGGAGCGCCAATTTCGCACGCGGCCGACCTCTCAAATCTTCAGCGGGGCGATCTGGTGTTTTGGCGCGGGCATGTCGGTGTGATGATCGACGAGAAACACCTTTTGCACGCCAACGCACACCATATGGCGACGGCGATTGAACCTCTGGTTCAGACGGTAGAACGCTTAACGCCGGCCGTCGGCCCGATCAGATCGGTCCGACGTCTTTAGGCGATTACTCGGCCTCGATAATCGCTTCGCCTGCGCCCTCGACGCTTTCGACGACCTCATCACCAGCCGCGTCCGCTGCGTCGTCCGCAATCTCGACAATCTCAGCGGCGGCTTCTTCCACGCCTACGGCGTCTTCAAGCGGCGCATCCAACGTGTCGGAAATCTCTTCGACGGCCTCGTCCAGCACAGCCGTATCTTCCGCCGGCGCCTCCGGCGGCAATGGATCGGGGAAGGGCAGTGGATTGTCGGATAGGGAATGCATGTAGGCGATGATGTTCATGCGGTCCCTTTCTTTTTTCAGACCGATAAAATTCATCGCAGTTCCCGGCGCATAGGCGCTTGGGCGGGTGAGGTATTCATCCAGCGCCTGATAGCTCCAATCACTTTCCAAGCTGGTCAGCGCCGCAGAATATTTGAAGCCCTCATAGGTTGCTTTCTGCCGGCCGACGATATCCCAAAGGGGCGGGCCCTGCAGAGCGCCTTCGCTTTGGTCGAAAACGTGGCAGTTGACGCATTTGTTCGCAACGCGCTTGCCGGCTTCAATATCGGCGGCGGCCAAAAGTAGGCCGTAATCAACTGGGCCTTTCTCTTCGACCGGCCCATCGGCGCTGTCGGTCGTCGTCACTTCGATCAGATAGCCTGGCTCTTCAGGCTTTTCCGTATGGAACACGCCATGAGACAATTCATTGAGGCCGATCACCATTAAACCGGTGACAAGACCGGCGGCTGCGATTTTGTTAAAGCCCAGATCGCTCATGTGGAGACCTCTGATTCGATATAAACTTGTGCGCGCGCGTTTTGGCACGCTAAGAGCGCCGCTGCAACATAGCGAAATCGGGGTTAAGCAGGGATGACCAATCTCGCGGCGAACCGTCGCATCATGCAGGACATGCGAGCGGTCGATTTGGACGCTGCGCGGGATGACCTATCGAAGCAGGAGACGCTTTGTGACAAATAAGATCGCCTTTCAGGGGGAGTTGGGCGCCAATTCCCATATCGCGTGCAAGGAGGCGCGGCCGGATATGGAGCCTTTGCCATGCCGGACGTTTGAAGACGCATTCAACGCGGTGGAGACCGGCGAGGCGCTTGAGGCCATGATTGCGGTTGAAAACTCAATCGCGGGACGCGTGGCGGATATTCATCACCTTTTGCCGGAATCCGGGCTGCGGATGGTGGCTGAACACTTCCTGCCGATCCGGTTTCAATTGATGGCCCCAGAGGGCGTCGAGTTGGGCGATGTTAAGCGCGCCTATTCCCATGTTATGGGGCTGGGTCAGTGCCGGAATTTCTTGCGCGCGCACGGGATCGAGGCGCGATCCGCAGTCGATACGGCCGGCGCCGCACGGGAAGTTGCTGCGCGCAGTGCGACTGATGCAGCGGCGATTGCGCCGCGTCTGGCGGCCGAAGTCTATGGGCTCAATATCCTGGCGGAGGATATCGAAGATCACGCCCACAACACCACGCGCTTCGTGATGATGCGCCAAGAACCTCTGGACATTGCGATGGAGGACGGGCCTTGCGTCACGGCGTTTGTGTTTCGCGTGCGGAACTTGCCGGCGGCGCTTTACAAAGCGCTGGGCGGGTTCGCCACAAACGGCGTGAACATGACCAAGCTGGAAAGCTATCAGCTGAATGGAGCGTTCACGGCGACGCAGTTTTACGCCGAAGTCGACGGCCATCCCGATGATCGATCCGTGCAATTGGCGCTGGAAGAGCTGAGTTTCTTCTCCAAGCGGCTCGACATTTTAGGTGTTTTCCCCGCCGCGCCTTACCGCCTACAGCCCACGGTCTAAATTCGCTCACGCAGGCGTGACGCGCGCTCGCGTGAATGTGGGTCGCGCGTGATCGATAAGCTGCGCCATATGATCTCCGTAATGTCGATTTAGGGAGACACCCATGCGCACTTTACTTGCAGCTTTGGCGCTCGTCGCCGCGCCGATCGCCTTCGCGCCTGCCGCGTATGCGCAAAAAGCGGAGATTTATACTGGACGGTTCAGCAATGTCGCCGTCGGCGGCTATGACCCCGTAGCCTATTTTACATCGGGCGCGCCGACAAAGGGCTCAAAGGATTTCACGACCGAGTATTTGGGGGCGGAGTTCCGCTTTGCGAGCCAGGAGAATTTAGATGCGTTCTTGGCCGACCCTGTCGCCTATGCGCCGCAATATGGCGGCTATTGCGCCTGGGCCGTCGCCGAAGGCAAAACCGCAAAAGGCGACCCGGATCATTGGCGCATTGTGGACGACAAGCTCTATTTGAACTTCAACAAATCGATCCAATCAAAATGGGACGCCGACATCCCAGGCTTTATCCAGCGCGGCGACGCCAATTGGCCGACCGTGTTGAACTAATCGGCTGACGACGACTTAGTCCCGCTCCGCCCAGGCTTTCAAAATGTGATGCGCGATGGCCATGGGCGGCGGGGCGAACACTTCGTCATGCGTTCCCGCCATGATCGACCGCGCCTCTTCGCGTGTGAACCAGCGCGCGGTTTCAATCTCGCTCTCGTCGATCACCAGATCAAAGCTCTCAACCTCCAAAATCATGCCGATCATGAGGGAGGAGGGGAAAGGCCAGGGCTGGCTGAACAGATATTCCGCCTCGCCGATCGCCACGACGCCGGCTTCTTCCTTCAATTCGCGCGCGGCGCCGTCTTCAAAGGTTTCACCGGGCTCGATAAAGCCCGCGAGGCAGGAGAAGAAACCGTCCGGCCACCCCGCCTGCCGGCCCAGAAGACATTGATCGTCTTTGACCGCGAGCATTATGGCGACAGGATCTGTGCGCGGGAAGTGTTCAGCGCCGCAATTGTCGCATTCGCGCTTCCAGCCGGCTTCGACGATATCCGTCTTGGCGCCGCAATTGGCGCAATAACCGTTCCGGTGATGCCATTCGAAGATTGATCGCGCAGTGGCCGCAGCGTTGGCGTCAAATGCGTCCAATCCACCCAAAGCCGCCCGCATCTCTTCAAAAACGCCCAGCCCCGCGATGGGCGAGGCGTCCAAGTTAAAGCGCTTAGGCAGGTCCAACGCGAAGACCGGCGCATCGCGGTCGTCGAGCCCTAGAAAGAGCCGTTTCGCCTTGTCCGACAGCATCGCGGCTTGTGGACCCAGCCATACCATGGGGCGCGGCCCATGCCCGCTTTGACCGCCGACAACGAGCGGCATTCCGTCTTTCATGAGCAGCACGCGCGCGTCCTCATTTTGAAACGCGCGGTCGAGCCAATCTTCGTCAAGTCGGTGATGGGCGGCGCGGTCAAAGCTCGCGCCGCCTAGGGGGATTGAAGTCAAAACAGCCTAAATCTTCTGCACGTTGGAATTGAAGCTGCGGATCGCGCGTTGCGCCGTCAAGATCGCATAGAGCACCATCGCAAAGCCGCCGAAGATCAGCCAGGCGACGCCGCCGCCTACCGCAAACTCGCTGATATCGTCATAGGGGAACAATCCGATCGTTTTTCCTCCGGCGAACAACCCCAAAAACACGACGTAGAGCGAGATGCTGCTGAGAAAATACATCAACGCCGCGCGGCTAAGGCGTCTTCGGCGGAAGTAATAGCGGAAGGGGAAGATCAGCGCGCCGTAAAGGGCGACGATCGCGACGCCGATAATGATCAATGCGAGAATATTTGAAGCATCTCCGCCGCCAGCGTCGATTTCGCTATGGGCGAAGCCGACAAACACCGCTAACGAAAGCCCCAGCGGTAAGAGATCAATCCATTTGAAGGGCAGAAAATCGTTGAAATCTTTCGGGGATTTCTTGGCCTTGGGAGGTTTGACCTTTTTGGGCTTGGATTTCCTTTTGGGCGGGGCTTCAACAGTGTCTTCGACTGTCGGTGCCTGGGCCTCGTCAGTGTGGCGCGCGGTGATCGGCTTTACGCCTTCCAGCCCGCCCGGCGACTTTTCTGCGAGTTTTGTGAGGTGGTCGGATAGCTCACTGATTTTCGCTTCCGGGTGCGGGAAGGCCTGCAACCAATTGCGCGCCGCCAATTCGTATAAGAAATGGCCTTTGGGTTTGGTGTCCTCGATGAGGATTGGGATTACGTCCTTGTCCAAATCGTCAGCCATGGCCAGCTCTTTTTTGAGCTGTTTCGAGCTGTTGCACTCATCCGAAAACAGGATGACCAACATGTCGGATTCAACAAGGTTTTCCACGATGGCGTCGCGCCAATCGACCCCGGCTTCGATCTTCGCATCCCACCAGATGCCGACGCCGCGCGATTCCAGCTCTGCCACGAGCGCGCGCGCCAAAGCCTGGTCGGCGCGACGATAACTGAGGAAGATATCGTGCCCCATTTGCGTCCACTCCTCCCGTACCTTGCTTAACCTTATCGGTCTTTGCCAAACGCATCCACAAAACTCTTCCGCGCCTTGCATTGGACCGCCGGCGGAGCGATATAGGCGATAGGAGGCGGCGGCGGACGATCCGCTCGCCAACCCGGTCAGGTCCGGAAGGAAGCAGCCGTAACGAGATTGGCTCGGGTCGCCGTCCGCCTCCGCCCTATTGCTCTGGTTTTTTGTGGACGCGCGCCGTCTTGGCGTTTTGGGCGGTAAAGCCGCTCTTGCTCGTCTCGTCTCTCGCCCCCAAAGTGCGCTTATGGATCAAACTCCGCCAGATGAGTCGCCAACCGAGATCGATGACGCGACAGGCGCGTTGTTCGGCGACGCGCGCATAAGCGGGGCGGATGACGCTTATCAGGTCCTTGCGCGCAAATACCGGCCGACGAATTTCGACGATATGGTGGGCCAAGAAGCGATGGTCCGCACGCTCGCCAACGCGTTTAAGACCGGGCGGATCGCCCACGCCTTCATGCTGACCGGCGTTCGGGGCGTCGGCAAAACGACGACGGCGAGACTGCTGGCGCGCGCTTTGAATTACCAATCCGCCGATCAGGACGCGCCGTCTATCGATCTATCGACGCCTGGAACGCATTGCGCGTCGATTATGGAAAGCCGGCATCCGGACGTGTTGGAACTGGACGCGGCCTCGCGGACGGGCGTTGCGGATATGCGTGAATTGCTGGACGGGGTGCGCTATTCGCCGGTCTCGGCGCGCTACAAAGTCTACATCATCGACGAGGTGCACATGCTCTCAACAGCGGCGTTTAACGCGCTGCTGAAGACGCTGGAAGAGCCCCCCAGCCACGTCAAATTCATCTTCGCGACGACGGAGATCCGCAAAGTTCCGGTCACGGTTTTGTCGCGGTGCCAAAGGTTTAATCTCAACCGATTGACCGTCGAAGCGCTGACCGCCCATCTCCAAAAAGTGTGTGAGGTGGAAGGCGCATCCGTGTCGCCGGATGGATTGGCGCTGATTGCGCGTGCGGCGGAAGGATCAGCGCGTGACGCGCTCTCTATTCTAGATCAAGCCATTGTTCAGGCCGGCGGCGAGGTCGGCGAGGATCAGATTCGCGACATGTTGGGCCTGGCCGATCGTGCGCGCGTTTTGGACCTTCTGGAAAAAGCGCTGAGCGGCGATCACAAAGGCGCGCTGGCCGAAACGACAGCTCAGCTCAATGAAGGCGCGGAAGCGCAAACCCTGTTGAAGGATCTGCTCGACGCGACGGCGGAAATGGCTCGCGCACAAGCGCTTGGAGCGGACTATACGTTTGCCGGCCCCGCAGATTGGGCGGCGCGAACGTCAAAATTGGCGGCGGCGACGACGCCTGCACAAGCGGCGCGATATTGGAAACTGCTGCTGCAAGGCTTTGAAGACGCTGCCCGCGCGCCGGATCCTGGCGTGGCGGCGGAAATGACCATTCTGCGTCTGGCGGCGGCGGCGAGCTTGCCGTCGCCTGAGGACGCCGCGAGGCGCTTGTCCGAAGGTGGGGGCGCGACCTCGGCACCTGCTGCGTCCGCCCAAACGTTGCCTGGCATCGCGGAGCGCGACGCGCCGACGGCGGCCCTACCGCCGCGTGCAGCTGGGACTGGAGGGCAGGCGACTGCCATCGCTCAACCCATGCCCGTTAAGGCTGACGCGGCGCCCGGCCCGGAGTATCATACGCTTGAGGAGATCTGCGCTGCGCTGCGCGCGGATAAAGAAATTGACCTGCTCTACGAGGTTGAAACCTATATTCACCCGGTCGAGATCGCTTATGGCCGGGTGTGCTTTACGCCGGCCGAAGGCGCTGCAGTCGATCTTCCGCGCAAGCTGAAGGATTGGTTGGAAGAGAACACCGGCGTCGTCTGGGAGGTGGACCAGGCCAAAGGCGGCGGACCGACCATCGCTCAGCAGCGGGCGGCCGCCCATGCGGCGACGCTGGCGGATGCGGCCGCCCATCCGCGCGTAGCTGAGGCCTTATCGGCCTTTCCCGGCGCGGAAGTGGTGAAAGTAGACGCAGGCCTTGACGACGCCGGCGACGATCAAAATGTGGTGCGCGTGGATTTCTCACGCCGCCCCGAAGCTTAAAGGAGATCGGCCCGATGAAGGATTTGTCCGACATCATGCGCCAAGCCCAGGAAATGCAGTCGAAACTGTCGGAGGCGCAAGAGGCGCTGGAGGCGGTTGAGGCGTCCGGCACTGCGGGCGGCGGCTTGGTGAAAGTCGTGCTGAAGGGTAAGGGCGATTTATCCGGCGTTGCGATCGACCCCAGCTTGATGGCGCCGGGTGAACAAGAAATCGTTGAGGATTTGATCAAGGCGGCGCATGACGACGCCCGGCGAAAGCTTGAAGAGGCGCATGCTGAAGCAATGAAATCGGCGACGGCGGGCCTTGGCGTGCTGCCGGGCTTTAAAATGCCGTTCTAAGCCATGGCGACCCCGTCTATCGGTCCCGAGATCATTCGGTTGATCGACCTTATTTCCAAACTGCCCGGCTTGGGGCCGCGTTCTGCGCGACGCGCGGCGCTGCATCTCCTAAAAAAGCCGGACCAATTGCTAATCCCGCTCAGCCGCGCGTTGGCGGACGCGGCGGACAAGATTACGGCCTGTCAGATTTGCGGCAATTACGACACCAGCGATCCGTGCGCCGTGTGCCGCGCGCCCGGTCGGGACGCGCGTCTCATCTGCGTGGTGGAGGATGTCAGCGATTTGTGGGCGATGGAGCGGTCTGGCGCGTTTCGCGGGCGGTATCACGTGCTGGGCGGCGTGCTGTCGGCGTTAGACGGGGTAGGCCCGGACGACCTTAACGTCGATCGCTTGATTGCGCGCGCGCAGGAGATGGACGAGGGCGAAATCGTGCTTGCGATGAACGCCACCGTGGATGGTCAAACCACGGCGCATTACCTCGCCGATCGTTTGGCCGAGACCGGTGTTAGCGTCACGCGCTTGGCCCATGGCGTGCCGGTCGGCGGAGAGCTGGGCCAGCTGGACGACGGCACAATTGCTGCGGCCCTTTCTTCGCGACGCGGCGTTTAGCTGGCCGCGCGAGACAATCTGTAAACGCCGCCGCCTTCATCATCCGTTGTGACGTAAATACCGCCATCGGGCGAAACGGAGATGTCGCGGAAGCGAAGGCCGTCATCTTTCAAAACAATCTCTTCAGACACCACAGCGCCATCTTCCAGATCGATCCGGCGGATTTGCTGACCGGCGAGCGCGCTCACAAGCAGGTCGCCGCTCCATTCCGCGTATTCATCGCCTTGATACATCACCATGTCGGACGGGGCGATCGAAGGCACCCATTTGACAATGGGCTGTTCCATGCCCTCGCGGCGCGTCTCATTGGTGATGATGGTGCCGTTGTAATTGACGCCGTAAGTGATGACGGGCCAGCCATAATTGGCGCCGGGTTTCAGAATATTGATTTCATCGCCGCCCTTCGGGCCATGCTCATGCGCATAGATGACGCCGGAATTGGGATCGACGACCAGACCTTGGACGTTGCGATGGCCATAGGTGAAAATTTCCGGCTGAGCGCCTGGGGTTTCCATAAAGGGATTGTCCGCCGGTGCGCCGCCATCCGTGTTGATCCGAATAACCGTGCCGAGATGGTTTTCCAGGCTCTGCGCCTCATCCATATAGCGAAAGCCGTCGCCGAGGCCGAAGAGTAGGGTGCCATCGTCCATAAAGGCGAAGCGCGAGCCGAAATGCAGGCCGCGGCTCTTTTTGTAATCGGTCTCAAACAGCGTTTCGATATTGGTCAGCTCGGACAAATCCTCGCTCAACACGCCTTTGATCACCGCCGTGAAATTCTCGTCGTCGTCGCCTTTGGAATAGGACAAATAAATGGTCCGATTACTCGCAAAATCAGGGTCTGCGGCGATGTCCAAATAGCCACCTTGGCCAACCACATAAGCCTCAGGCGTACCGGCGACGGGCGCCTCCCTTAGCGCGCCGCTCTCAATCACCCGAATGGCGCCCGCACGCTCTGTCGCCAGGATCACGTCGCCCGGCAAGAAAGCGAGCCCCCAGGGATAGTCCAAGCCCTCCGCCACAGGCGTGAGTGACAATTGCGAGGACAAAGCGCTTGGCGCGGCGGCGTCCGCGCTCGTATCGCTAGCGCTGCACCCAACAAGTGTAAAACAGGCCGCAAGACCGAGTTTCAAATGAGTACGGAAGCGGTGCATGGGCGTATCCTCTCGCGTCGGCGTCCCTGGTGTAGACACACATGTAATCTCCGGCAGGTCGCGGTCAAAGGCGAATCAGCTAAGCTCGAAAGCGCGGCGACTCCTATGAGCGAAAAGCCTAAACCGGGTTCAGGCAAAGCGCCATAAACGCTTGCCCGCTTTTTGGTAATCATGTAATGTTCTCATTATGGTCTCTCTCGGTTCTGGTGATGGCGCGTTGACGTTGGATTGGCTGCATCTCGCCCTGATGCTCGGCGTTTTTGCGGGATTGGGCGCGTTTTATTGGGCGCACCAACGTTTGCGTGCGGCGACGGCGGTGCTGAAAGCGCAATTGGATGCGTCCAAGGATTTGCATGCGTCTGATCTTGAACGCTGGCGCGCCGACAAAACCGCCTTGGAGACGATGCGTCAGCGTGTGGAAGGCGCAGAGCGCGATCTCAGCGTGGCGGAAGCGCGTGCATTGGAGCGCGAAAAGGCGTTTGAAGCCGAGCGGGCCTCGCTCAAAGCTCTAAATGAGGATGTGGCGGCGAAGTTTCAGGGCTTGGCCGACAGCGCGTTGAATAGATCGCAATCGCAATTCTTGCAAATGGCCGGCGAGACCTTCGCCAAGCAGAAAGAAGGCGTGTCGGGTGATTTGCGCGCGCTTTTGGAGCCGATGCAGCAAACCTTTGGCCAGTTCCGCGCAAAGATAGACGCCATTGAAAAAGTGCGCGCCGAAGACCGCGCCGCCATGGTCGAACAGATCAAGGGCGTGGGCGAGACGCTGCAGCATACGCAATCGCTGACGGGCAAGCTGGTGAACGCCCTCTCCGCGCCCAAGGGCGGCGGGCGTTGGGGCGAAGAAACGCTGCGCAATGTTCTGGAAATGGCGGGTCTTTCAGATCATGCGGATTTCGTAGAGCAGAGCGAAGCGCGCACGGACGATGGCAAGATCCGTCCCGACGTTGTCATTCGGATGCCGGGCGGGCGCGAATTGGTGATCGATTCCAAAGTCTCGATCGATGATTATTTAAAGGCGTCCGAAGACGCTGACGGCGACAAACGCGCCGCGCATCTGGCGGCCCATGCCCGCAATGTAAGGGCGCATGTGAAGCGTCTGGCGGAAAAATCCTATTGGCGAAACCTGTCGGACGCCGTTGATTTCGTGGCGATGTTTATCCCTGGCGAGAATTTCTACGCCGCCGCGCTGGAACAGGATCGCGATTTGTTCGACTTCGCCGCCCGCAATCGCGTGATTATCGTCACCCCGTCCACATTGGTCGCCCTCGCCAAAGCCGTGGCCTATGGCTGGCGTCAAGAACAAGCGGCGGAAAACGCCCGCCAAGCGGCGGAGCTGGGTCGGCAATTGCACGACCGATTGGTCGCCATGACCGGACATATGGGCCGCACCGGCTCCAATCTGGAAAAAGCGGTCGGCGCCTATAACGACATGGTGGCCTCGATGGAAAGGCGCGTGCTGCCGGCGGCGCGCAAGTTTGAAGATTTGCAGATCGCCGCCCCGGACAAAGCGCTGGAAGATCCGGCGCGTTTGGACATCTCCGCGCGGCCCCCGGCGCTGGAGGCGGATGCGCCGGGCGCGTCGAAGGCCTTATCGAAGTCGCCGCCCAAGCCTCCAGCGGCGGCGACCATGGAGGGTGATGAAGAACCGCCGCTTCTCGCCGCTGCGGCCGGTAAAGCGACGCGCCGGCGGGCGTCTTGACGCGCGGCTTGGCCGGTCATAGCTAATCGCAATGGCCATTCGACCGATCCTGACCGTTCCTGATCCTGTGCTTAAACAGGTGTCTAAGCCTGTTGAGAAGGTGGACGACGCGTTACGCGCGCTGATGGATGACATGTTGGAGACGATGTATGACGCGCCCGGCATTGGTCTCGCTGCGGTGCAGATTGGCGTGCCCAAACGCGTGATCGTCATGGACATTTCCGGCGAGGACGAGCCGCCGGCGCCCCGCTATTTCGTCAATCCGGAGATCTTGGAGAGGGTGGAAGATACACTGCCTTATGATGAGGGCTGCTTATCGGTGCCGGACATTTTTGAAACGGTGGAGCGGCCCGAGCGCGTCAAGCTTCGCTATTTGAACTATGACGGGGAAGAGATCATTGAATGGGCCGAAGGGCTCTACGCCGTGTGCATTCAGCACGAGATGGATCATCTCGAAGGCGTATTGTTTATCGATCATCTCTCTCGGTTGAAGCGCCAACGCGCGGTTGAAAAGGTGAAGAAGGCGCGGCGGCGAGAAACAGCCGCTTAGGGGTGGCGCATGAAACGCGCTGGCTGGCAAGTCTCGGCGGCGCTCCAATCTGAACATTCCGGTTGAGGAGGACGCCATGGCCCTGCGCGTCGTTTTCATGGGCTCGCCTGAGTTTTCGACGGCCGCGTTAGAGGCTCTGCTCGGCGCGGGGCATGAGATTGTGTGCGTCTATTCGCAGCCGCCGCGTCCGGCTGGACGCGGTAAGTCCGAACGCCCGACACCCGTCCACCAATTCGCCGCCGACCATGGGCTTGAGGTGCGCACGCCTAAATCCTTAAAGTCTGCAGAGGCGCAAGCCGAGTTTGCGGCGCTCAACGCTGATGTCGCGGTGGTCGTCGCGTATGGTTTGATCCTGCCTCAGCCCATTTTGGATGCGCCGCGTTTTGGATGCTTGAACGTGCACGCATCCTTGCTGCCCCGCTGGCGCGGCGCGGCGCCGATCCAGCGCGCCATTATGGCGGGCGATGAGATGACGGGCGTGCAAGTGATGCAGATGGAGGCGGGCCTGGATACCGGCCCGGTCATGATGTCGGCGGAAGCACGGATTTTCCCGTTCGACACCGCAGGCGATTTGCACGACAGACTGTCGGGCATGGGCGCTGATCTTATCGCCAAAGCGCTGAAAGCCTTGGAAGACGGCGAATGTCGTTTCGTGGATCAGCCCAAAGACGGGCTTGAATACGCGGCGAAAATCTCAAACGCCGAAACGCGGATCGATTGGAGCCGGCCCGCGCGCGAGGTGTGCTGCCACGCTCGTGGCTTGTCGCCGGCGCCGGGCGCCTGGTTCGAATTGGACGCCGACAAAGCGCCGGTGCGCGTGAAAGTCCTATTGACGCGTGTCGAAGATGGGGATGGCGCGCCGGGCGAGGTCTTGGACGACAATTTGTTGATCGCGTGCGGAGATGGCGCCGTTCGCCTCTTACAGGTTCAACGCGCGGGTAAAGGTCCGATGGAAGCGGACGAATTTCTGCGTGGCAATCGCGTCCCCGTCGGCAAGGTTTTGTCGTGACCGAAGAGCCGCTTGCGCTCACGCGCTACAAATTCATCCTTGAGTATGATGGAGGTCCTTTCGCCGGTTGGCAGCGACAGGCGGACGCCCTCAGCGTCCAAGAAGCGCTGGAGCGCGCCGCCGAAGCGATAGACGGCGCGCCCGTCGTGATGTGGGGCGCCGGGCGCACCGACGCCGGCGTACATGCGCTTGGTCAGGTTGCCCATGCGGATTTCACCAAAGCTCTGCCGCCAGGAAAAATGCGCGATGCGATGAATGCGCATTTGCGGCCCCACCCGATCGCGGTCCTGTCGGCGGAAGTCGTGAACGCGGACTTCAACGCCCGCTTCGATGCGCGGGAGCGCCGCTATCTTTATCGTATGATCGACCGCCGGCCGCATCTGACGGTGTCGCGCGGTCGGATTTGGCGTATCCCGCAAAAGCTGGACGCCGAACTTATGCATAGCGCCGCGCAAGTCTTGGTCGGTCTGCATGATTTTTCGACCTTTCGGGATGCGCAATGTCAGGCGAAATCGCCGGTGAAAACGTTGGACGAGATCAGCGTTGCGCGCGTTGGCGACGAAGTTCATGTGCGCTGCGTGGCGCAGTCCTTCCTGCATCGCCAAGTCCGCTCGATTGTTGGGTCTTTGGCCGAGGTTGGGCGCGGCAAACAAGATGTGAGCTACATTGCCAAGATTTTGGCGGAGGCGCGCCGCGAGGCGTGCGGTCCTGTGGCGCCGCCCGACGGACTTTACCTTACTGATGTAATCTATTGAGCCGTCTTTGACGGTTTGGCTCGCAATTGAACGCGCCAGAATAGGTTCCTCGCCCTTTAGGTGACGCAGGCTTAGTTTTCGCAATGACGGTCGCTCTGGTCGCCGTTTTTTTTTGACATGCTCAGCGGAAAATTAGTCGGCGAAGTATCCAACAAGTATGCGGTGGAAGACGCGCGACAGCGCCTCAATATCCGCAATATCCACATGCTCGTCGACTTTATGCGCCGTTTCGTTTCTCAATCCCAGTTCGGCGACGGGACAATAGTCTTTGATGAACCGAGCGTCCGAGGTGCCGCCGCCCGTCGTTAAGGCGGGCGATGCGCCCATTTCAGCATTGACGGCCGCGCTGATGAGATCTGTGAAATCGCCAGGCTCAGTATAGAACGCCTCGCCCGTGACGCGCAGATCCAGCGCCAAATCGACGCCGTTTCGTGCGTGCTCTGAAGCCTTGTCCTCGAGCCAAGATTTTAGCGTAGCGCCCTGATGGTTCGTATTGAACCGGATATTGAACCGGGCGCTGGCCTCCGCCGGGATGACGTTGTGCGCGGTATTGGCGACATCGATGGAGGTGACTTCCAAATTGGTCGGCTGAAAACCTGGCGCGCCGCTGTCGAGCGGGCCTTTAATGTCGGCGAGAAAATCCACGAGCACTGGAACCGGATTGGCGGATTTTTCCGGATACGCCGCATGGCCTTGGCGTCCGGTTGCTGTGACGACGCCGTTCAAACTGCCGCGGCGTCCGTTTTTGACGACATCGCCGAACCGCGCTTCCGAGGTCGGTTCGCCGACGATCGCATGCGACAAGACTTCGCCGGCTTCTGTGATGGCGGGCAGGAGTTTGCGGGTGCCGTTCACCGCCGGGCCTTCTTCATCGCCTGTGATGAGGAAAGAAATCGAGCCCTTGGGCCTGCCATGCGCCGCCAGATAATTCGACACCGCCGCGACGAACGCCGCGATCGACGCCTTCATGTCGCACGCTCCGCGGCCCCATAATTTGCCGTCTTTGATTTCGGCTGCGAACGGATCCACGGTCCAAGCCGCCTCATCGCCGACCGGGACGACGTCGGTATGGCCCGCATAACAAAGATTAGGTCCGTCCTCGCCGAGGCGGGCGTAGAGATTGTCGACTTCGGCAAAGGGATAACGGGCGCAGGAAAAGCCCAAATCCGTCAGCGCCGATTGCAGGACGTCTAAAGCGCCATGATCTGCTGGCGTGATGGACGGACGCCGCATCAACGCCTGAGCAAAGGCGACGGGATCATAGGGCTTGTTAGTCACGCAATAACTCATTTACGCCGGTTTTGGAGCGGGTGCGTTCGTCCACCGTTTTAATGATGACTGCACAGGCGAGGGACGGACCGCCATTCTCGCCGACCATAGCGCCCGGCACCACCACGGAATAGGGCGGCACTTCGCCATACCGAACTTCGCCTGTCTGCCGATCCACGATTTTGGTCGATTGCGACAGGAAGACGCCCATCGCGATGACCGAGCCTTCGCGCACGATCACGCCTTCGGCGACTTCTGCGCGCGCGCCGATAAAGCAATTGTCTTCGATAATGACTGGGCTGGCCTGCAAGGGTTCCAAAACGCCTCCAATGCCGGTTCCGCCGGACAGATGCACATTCTTGCCGATTTGCGCACAAGATCCGACGGTCGCCCATGTGTCGACCATCGTGCCCTCATCCACATAGGCGCCAATATTGACGTAGGACGGCATCAAGACCGCGTTCTTCGCGATGTGGGCGCCGCGACGCACGGCGCAGGGCGGCACGGCGCGAAATCCAGCTTCTTTGAATTCAGCCTCCCCCCAGCCTTCGAACTTGGAGGGCACTTTATCCCACCATGCGCCGCCGCCTGGACCGCCTTCCATCACGCCATTCGCGTTGAGCCGGAATGACAGCAATACGGCTTTCTTCAGCCATTCATTAACCGCCCAGCCGCCGGACCCGTCTGGTTCGGCGACGCGCGCGGCCCCGCTGTCTAACAAGATCAGCGCGCTGTCGACGGCGTCTCGAACTTCGCCCTTTGTGTCGGTCGTGATATCGGCGCGCGCCTCCCAAGCGGCGTCGATAGAGGCGGCGATAGCGGAAAGATCGGTCAAAGTCGGCAAGTCCTTATTGCAGGGAATATTTCGCAGCTTTTGCGTCAGGCTTTAGACGGCGTCAACGCATGCAGAAAGCCGCGTAAATCATCGGTCACGTAATGCACGTGCGGTGGGTGTTCGTCCATACCGGCCGGCCGGGCGTCTGCCGGTTCATGACTCCAATCCTTGTCGGAGCGCACTAAGATGGTTTTAAAACCCAGCTTGTGCGCGGGCTCCAAATTGCGCGATAAATCCTCAAACATGGCAGCGCGCTCAGGCGTCACGCCTGTACGATCCAAAAACCGATCAAACGCGTGCTTATGCGGCTTGGGCTTAAAATCAGCGGCGACGATATCCACCATGTCGGTGAAGAGGTGGTCGATGCCCAATTCCTTGGTGACGCGCTCCGCATGTCCCATAGACCCGTTGGTGAAGACGAATTTGCGGCCGGGCAGCGCGTCGATCGCTGCGGACAAATCCGGCGCCTGGGCCAGCGGGGCAAGGTCGATATCGTGCACGTAATCCAAAAAGGCGTCCGGCGTCATATTATGGCGGGTCATCAGCCCGTTCAGCGTCGTGCCATGCTCCGCGTAATAGCGCTTTTGTAAGGCGCGCGCATCGACAGGCGGCAAATCCAGAGACTGCGCGACGAATTGCGTCATACGCTGGTCGATCTGCGCAAAGAGATCGCAGGCGCCGGGGTATAGGGTGTTGTCCAAATCGAACACCCAATCGGTGACATGGGCCAGCGCTTTGTTTGGAGACATAGGCTTAGGGCGCGCCGTCTACGACGCCTGCCGATCCGCCTAGCGCGCCGCCAAGGCCGCCGACAGGGCCGAAATCGCGTTCAAAGAACTCATAGACGAGCTTGCCGTCCTCCGGCGCATTGGTCTCGACAAATTCTTCTTCGCGATAGGCGCGCACTTCGCACCCTTCGCGGCCTAAAATCGCGAATTTCGATCGAGAAATGCAAAAAAGCTCGCTTGCGCCCAACAGGGTCCGGAAGCCCGCCGGCGTTTCCATTTCCGCGAAGATGTAATGCGGCGTCGAGATGAGGCTTTCATCAATCGCCCGCGCGCACGCGCCGCCTTCAATCGACCACCAGCCGCGCGACTCCCAGCCATCGCCGCGACGCCTAGCGATCGCCGCCCAGACTTTAGCGTCGCTGCGATTGCAGAGCGTCAGGCCCACATTGCGCGAGCGCGCGCGGGCGACTTCTTCCAGATAGTCGATCAGATCGGCGTCTGAGGTTTGCGCCGGCAAGCCGTTGGAGTTCAAAAACCGCGCGATGCCGGCGCGCGTGCGGCGGCCGATATAGCCGTCGATTCTGGCTTCTTCAACGCCTGCATCGTTCAACAATCGCTGCAGCCCGGCGGCCTGCGCGCGCTTTTCGCCATAAGGCTCTGTTTCCAGAAATTTGGTGGTCCATGTATTGCGCTTGTCGATCCGTACGGAGCGGAAATTTCGGCTTTCCAACCCCATGGACGCACATGAGATGGGGCTCTGCACGGAAAACGAGCCTGCGATGTCCACGCAAAGGGGGACGTCGCCGCTCCAAACGCGCAGTCCGCCGCGGTGCGCAGCCGATGAGCGCGCGAAGACAAAATGCGCGCCAGGTTTTAAAGGAGGCGCCATGGCGACGCGGCATTCGCCTGGTCGCAGACGGGTCCAACCGTCGACGACCACCGAGGATTGGCCCTCTGGCTTGCCCGTCGCGGCTTCAAGGACAAAGCTCGTTTCATTGCACAAGCGCCAGCCCGATTGGGCGAATGCGGTTGGCGACAAGAGCGCGCCCGCCATCAAAACGAGGCCGACGAAACGGATAATCGCGCTATTGAATGAGCGTGCCTGCGCCATGTTCGGTAAACAACTCCATCAACAAAGCGTGGGGCGCGCGACCGTCCAGCACGACAGCGGCCTCGACCCCTTTTTCAACCGCTTGGACGGCGGTTTCAAGCTTGGGAATCATACCGCCCTTCGCAACGCCCTCCGCAATCAGGTTTTCTGCGCCGCCCAGGTCCAGCTCTCGGATGAGTTCGCCGTCATTATCGAGAACGCCGGAGACGTCCGTCAGCAAAAGAAGACGGGACGCTTGCAGCGCTGCGGCGACAGCGCCGGCGGCGACGTCGGCGTTGATGTTATAGCGCGCGCCTTCCTTATCGACGCCGATCGGTGCGACGACGGGAATAAAATCTTCGTCCGCAATCGCCAACGCTTCAAGCACAGACGGGTCGACATGTTCCGGCTCGCCGACAAAGCCGAGGTCTAGAATGCGTTCGATATTGCTGTCGGGGTCGCGTTTGGTGCGGCGAGCCTTGCGTGCGCTAATCAAATTCGCGTCCGCGCCGGACAGGCCGACGGCCTTACCGCCTGCGGCGTTCATCGCCCGGACGATGGATTTGTTGATCGCGCCGGCCAGCACCATTTCCACCACTTCCATTGTGGCTTCATCGGTGACCCTTAGGCCGTCTTCAAACTCGCTTTGTACGCCAAGACGTTCCAGCATAGCGCCGATTTGCGGGCCGCCGCCATGAACCACCACGGGATTCACGCCCAGATGCTTCAGCAAAACCACATCTTTGGCGAAGCCGGCTGCGAGCGTTTCATCCACCATGGCGTGGCCGCCATATTTGATCACCACTGTCTTCCGATCATAGCGCTGAATGTAAGGCAGCGCTTCAGACAGGGTTTTCGCCGTGAGGAAGCCTTGAGGTGTCGTCTCGTCCATGGGGGAGGGGTTTAGCGGGGTTTGGCGCGGCATAGAAGCGGAATTGAATGCTCATGCGCGATTTGTAACTTTTTGTGCGCGCCGGAGGTTAGCCGATCAAAAGCGCAATCTCGGCTTTGAGCTCTTCAAGACCGGTTTTCTTCTCCGCCGACGTTAGCAGTGCAACGGGGTGCGCGGCGGGGCGCTTGGCGATGGCGTCGTCGACCTTTGAGAGGATGGCTGTTTGTTCCGGCGCTTTCAGCTTGTCCGCTTTGGTCAGCACCACTTGATAGACCACGGCCGCCGCATCGAGCGCCGACATGATCTCGCGGTCAACCTCGCCGACGCCGCGACGGCTGTCGATCAACAAAAAGACGCGCTTCAGGCTCGGCCGGCCGCGTAAGTACGCGGTCGTCAGTTTCGTCCAGGCTTCCACGGCGGGCTTCGGCGCTTTTGCGAAGCCATAGCCAGGCAGGTCGACCACATAGACCTTGCCGGACAGGTCAAAAAAATTGAGTTCTTGCGTGCGGCCTGGCGTGTTTGACGTTCGCGCCAAGTTCTTGCGGTTCAACAGCGCATTGATGAGGCTGGACTTGCCGACATTAGAGCGTCCGGCGAAGGCGATCTCCGGGCGATCGCCTTCCGGCAGGCCGGACATCGCCACAACGCCTTTGACGAAGTCGACATTCGCGGCGAACAGCTTGCGGCCGACCTCCAATTGGGCGGCGGTGTAGGGCGCATCCGACATGCAAGACGCCTTAAGCGTCTTCCGCCGCCGGCTTGCCGCGCAGCCGCGCCAGCAGCTTGTCGAACTGCGTGTCCACGCCGTTCAGCCGCATAATGTAGTATTGCTGGGCGATGGAGAGGATGTTGGACCAGGTCCAATAGACCACCAGTCCAGCCGCAAAGCCTGCAAAAATGAAGGTGAAGACCAGCGGGAAGAACTGCATCATCATACGTTGGGTTGGATCGGGCGGCGGCGGCGACAAGGATTGCAGCGCCCACATGGTCACGCCGTAAAGCACTGGCCAAACGCCAATGCCCAGGATTGCGCCCAGAAGCGGGATGGCGGATGGGTCGTAAGGCAGCAGCCCAAACAAATTGAACACCATAGCCGGGTCCGGCGCCGACAAATCGCGGATCCAGCCAAAAAACGGCTCATGGCGCATTTCCAGCGTCACAAACAGTGTTTTGTAGAGCCCATAAAACACGAACATTTGCGGGATGAGCGGCAGACAGCCCGCTAGAGGATTGGCCTTTTCGCGCTGATAGAGCTCCAGAATTTCTTTCTGCTGGCGCTGCTTGTCGGCAGCGAACCGTTCTCGGATCTTTTCCATTTCCGGCATCAGCTTGCGCATCTTCGCCATCGACGCGTAGGCCTTGTTCTGCAGGGGGAAGAAGGCGAGCTTCACGACAACGGTCAGCGCCAAAATGGCGAGGCCGAAATTGCCGAACCAGCTATTGAACAGGTTCAGCGCCCAAAAGAAGGGCTTGGTGAAGAACCAGAAATTGCCCCAATCGACGGCGTCTTCAAACCGGGGCAGGCCGTATTCGTCTTTATAGCGGTTGAGGACTTCTACGCGCTTCGCGCCGGCGAAGATGCGGCCGGTGTATTCTAGCGTCGCGCCCGGGGCGAGCGTTTTGTCTATCCCTTCATAGCTGACGCGATAAATCGTCTGAACGCCGTCGCGGCTGGCGGCGGCGGCGGCGTTAACTGTTTCCGCCTGATCAGGAATGACGGCCGCCATCCAATATTTGGTCGTTAGGCCCAGCCAACCGCCTAGAGAGCCAGCGCTGAGGCTCTCGCCCTTTTGCATGTTCCGGTATTTTTCAAGCTTCAGCCGATCATCCAACACGCCGACCGCGCCTTCATGCAGGATGTAGAAAGGGGCCCAATCCGGCGGCAGATCATACTGGCGGACCACGGCGAATGGCCGAAGGCTGGCGGGCGCGGCGCTATTATTCGTCACCCGATCGGCGATGGTGAACATATAGTCTTGGTCGAGGGAGATCTCTCGATCGAACGCCAAGCCGCCGCTCTCATAGCGCAGGCGGATGGGTGTTTCCGGAGTCAGGCTGTGGCTCGTCACCGCTTCCCACTGCGCCGATTCTCCGGGCAGACCGGCGGTC
>JBCCMB010000006.1:0-53338 GCA_039026555.1 Pseudomonadota bacterium | reverse complement strand
TTGGTGAGCGCCCGAGCGCGCGCCGCACCGTCGGGCCCAATCGCTAAGAGGTCCCGCAACCAGCCGAAGCGGTGGATGCGATCGGCGAAATGTCGGCTCGGGAAATGTTGTTCGCCAGATAAATCCCAGGGTGCGCGATTGTCCGGCGTGTCGACCGTGCTTGTGTCGAAGCGCCAATGTCCGCGTAAGATCTCGTCGCCGCGCGCTTTGTCGGCCGGACGCGCATCGATGGGCGAGGCCAGCAGCGTATCGGGCGCTGTTGCGTTAAGCCTTAGCCGATAAATGGCCGTCGCGCGCGCCGGCTCCCCCGCGCGTCCGGTATAGGCGATCCAATCGGCTTCGTCCGAATAGGAAGACGGGCTCGGGTCGTTGGCCGCCGCGTTGGGGGGTGAGATCGGCGCGTCGTCATTGGCGGGATGGGCGTCGATGACCATGGTATGTCTCCTAAGCCCCCAAATCCTTCAGCTTGGCGCGCCGCGCAGCGCCGCGATGGACGATGCGTAAGCGTCTGGTCCGCCATTAAAGACCGCCGACCCCGCGACGATGGCGGTTGCGCCCGCAGCGATCGCTTGCGGCGCTGTCTTGGGCGTCAGGCCGCCATCCACTTCGATGATCGTATCAAGACCGCGCGCGTCGATTTTGGATCGCAAGGCTTCGATTTTCCGCAATTGGCTGTGAATGAAGCTCTGCCCGCCAAAGCCAGGATTGACCGACATCACAAGCACCAAATCCAACTCGTCCAGCACGTAATCCAGCACCGTTTCCGGCGTATGAGGATTAAGCGCAGCGCCCGCCTTTTTCCCGAGAGTCTTAATCGCCTGGACCGTGCGGTGAAAATGCGGTCCGGCTTCCGGATGCGCGGTGATGATGTCCGCGCCAGCGTCTGCGAAGGCCTGCAAATAGGGATCGACCGGCGCAATCATCAAATGCACGTCGAAAGGTTTGTTCGAATGCGGCCTGAGCTTTTCGATAATGGGCGGGCCCAATGTGAGGTTCGGCACGAAATGTCCGTCCATCACGTCGATATGAACCATATCGGCGCCCGCAGCGTCGATGGCGCGGATTTCTTCGCCGAGTTTTGCAAAATCCGCCGACAAGATTGAGGGCGAGATGAGGACGTTGGGCATAACTCGGGCGTATCAACACGAAGCGGGCGGCGCAAGGCCGCCCGCATGGGTGTTGTGATGAACTCGACGTAAGGGGCGCCGCGACTCTAGTAGGCGATGTTAGAGCCTTGCGGGATAATGCGCACCCGCGATCCATACTCTATAAATACCGGCGTTCCATTGCCGATCGCGATATCGCCGCCTTGCGTGACGGTGATGAGATCGCCGGAATTCGCCAACCGAACTGTATAGGCGAAGCCAGGGCGTTTGTTCGCCGCGCCTTCCACGGCGCTGCCTGCGACGCCGCCGATCACCGCGCCAAGAACGCCCGCAATTGCGCGGTCTTCGCTGGATCCGCCGATCTGGCTGCCCGCAACACCGCCGACAACCGCGCCGGTCGCCGTGCCCAGCGTACTGGTGCCGTCGCCGCTTTCAATCGTAATGGAGCGCGACGCGACGACCGTGCCTTCTTCGACGCGGGAAACCTCGCCCACCTGCCGACGTTCATACTCATTGGCGCCGAGCCCGGAGGCGCAGCCGGTCAAACCGATCGCCAATGCTGCAAAGGCCGCCGCAAACGGTTTGCGGGCACGCGGGGAGGGCTTGGCTTGTATATGTACCTGGTCGGCCATGGGGAACTCCACTTTATCTGTCCAGTATGGCGTTTGGGATATTGTTGGCGGGGAACCTACTCGCCGCCGCATGAACCGTGTATGAACCTAGTTAGGCCTTTTGAAGGCGAATGATCTGAAAAACATCAGATAAAACATGTGCTTCCGACGCGCTTCCTACCGGTGGAGCCGTTATGAGATCGCCGGCCTCCGTAAGACCGTGCGCAAAGCCGGGGACCTCGTCAGCGCAAATTGGAACGCGTCGCCAGTCGCCGCGTTTCACGCCTGCGTCGACAATCTCGACGCCTTCTTCGGGTAGGGGCGTGCACACGCAATAAACTAGGCGACCGCCAGATTTCAGCATGTCGTGCGCAGCGTTCAAAAGCTTGGTTTGTGTTTTGGGATAGCGCGCGAGGCGTTTCGGGTCGCGTCGCCAAGCGCCTTCTGGATGGCGGCGTAAGGTTCCAAGCGCGGAGCAAGGCGCGTCTAGCAGGATTGCGTCTAAGGGGGCTTTAGGCCGCCATTCGGCGGCGTCGGCGGCGATGATGGTCGCTTCAAGCTTTGTGCGGTCCAAATTCTCGCGCATCCGATCTAACCGAGGCTCGGAGATATCTAAAGCGGCGACGTGGGCGCCCAAAGCTGACAATTGGAGGGTTTTTCCGCCCGGAGCGGCGCATAAATCCGCAACTCTGCGTCCGCTTAAATCGCCGAACAAGGTCGCCGCCAGAGCCGCCCCCGCATCCTGCACCCACCAGTCTCCGTCCGCATATCCGTCCAACTGAGTGATCGGCGCGCCTGTCGGTAGGCGGACGGATCCAGAGGGCAGGGCGCGCGCGTCCAACTTCCTCGCCCAAGCCTCTGGATCGGATTTAACGCTGATGTCGGTCGAGGGCTCTTGCAGTTGAAGCGAGGCCAACGCGTCCGCGCGCTTAGAACCGAGTCCCGATTTCAGCCGAGCCGCCAGCCAGTCGGGCCAGATCGTAGAGGCGGGAATATCGTCGTAAACGCTGCGTTCGCGATCCGCGCGCCGCAAGACCGCATTGACCAAGCCTCCGCTGCGATTGGCCGGCTCCCATTGGCGCGCCGCTTCCACGGTCGCCGATACGCTGGCGTAGGCCGGCGTCTCCAAAACCCACAATTGGGCGGCGCCCACGCGAAGAACCGCCAAGGCGGCGGCGTCCATCTTCTCTAAAGGTCTATCGACGAGTTGCGATAAGCTGCGATCGATCCGGCCTAGGGCGCGGAGCGTTGCGCCTGCGATCGCCCGGGCGAAGCCGCGGTCCGATCCTTCCAGCGCGTCAAACGGGGTGGACGCGGCTAGCGCGTCCTCCATCGCCATGCGTTCGTCGACGATCTTAAGGACAAGATCCGCCGCCGCGCGACGCGCCTCCCAACCTGACGGCGGTTGGCGTGCGCTTTTGGGCGGGCGTTTTGAACCGTGACGTCCGGGTCGACGGCTCAAGTCTCGTCCGAGGTTTCGGCCTCCATCGCCTGTCGGTGAAGACGCGCAATCCGGTTTTCCGTGGGCGGATGCGTGGATCCTTTCGTGCGCGTCGGCCCGTGCAGCGGGTCGACCACATACATGTGGGCCGTGGCGGGGTTTTTCTCCGCCAGCGGGTTGAGAAGCGAGGAGGCGTTGCGTTCAATCTTATCCAATGCGCGTGCGAGATTAAGCGGGTCGCCGCAAATCAAACCGGCTTCGCGATCGGCGGCGTATTCCCGCGACCGGCTGGCGGCGAGGCGCGCAATAATCCGCGCTGTCGCGCGCGTTGCAGCCCGGCTGGCGCCGAAGGGCGCGGTCAAAAGCCAGACAAACCGGGTGACGAGCGCCGCCAAGGAGGCTGAAACGCCCATGGCCAAAGCGTCTCCGCGTTTTACATGCGCCAGCTCATGCGCAATGACCGCGCGCGCTTCTTCCCGCGTGACGGTTTTGAGAAGTCCTGTGGTGACGGCGACAGATGCGTGCAGGGCGTCGCGTCCGGCGACGAAGGCGTTCGGTTGATGCGCTTCGACAACGAATATGCGCGGCGGAGCCAAGCCGGCTTTTTGGGCGAGCGCCTGGGTGTCGGCGGCGTAGGCCCGAAGAATAGGAGAGGGATCCTCAAGCGTAACTTCCCGGGCGCCGTGAAGCTTCAACACAATGGTGTCGGCGCGCCACAAGACGATCAAATGGAAGACAAGGGCGATCAGGGTCGCGACAATCGCACCCATTTGCTCGGCGATCAGCCAACCGGCAGATGCAAACGCAATATGAATGCAGAAGATTAAAAAAGCGGCCTTAAGATAACTCACGGTTTTGCTCCGAGCGCATACGGTCGCGGCTTTTTTCGCCGCTTTAACGCCTTAAGTATCTCTCCAAGATCGTTAACGGATTGCTGCTTAGCGTGCGGAGATCTAAATTTTTTCTGAACTCAATTGGGACCTTTAAATGAGCGACCAGCCAGACGAAGAGCCGCCGAAACGCGCCCTAACACCCGCGGCAAAGCGCGCCTTGGCGGAGGCGGACGAGCGACGCCGCCAAGCCGAGAAAGACGCCGAAAAGGAGGCGGAGATTAACGGACCCAAGGGGGAGGAGCCGACGCGCTTCGGCGATTGGGAGCGCAAAGGCATCGCCTATGATTTCTAGCGTGAGCGACGTTAATCCTTCTCGTCGCGCGGGAAGTGGCGATTAGCGGTTTCGCGCTACGGGCGCGAAGCGTTGCGGGCGCGCATTTATTGGCGTTCAATATCGGGAATTTGTTCTAGGAGGATCGCCATGAGGCGTTTGTGTTCCGCCCTTGCGATGACCGCTTTGCTCGTCGCGCCCGCCTTTGCGGACGGCCGCGAAGGCCAGGCGAAACCAGAAGGTCCAGCCCCGCTGAAGGTTCAGCGCGAAGCCGGTCCCGTTTATCATACGCCGACCGCCGCGGATTGCGCGATGAAGCCGGGCGGACGGGTTTATTCGTCTCACGGGTCGCAGCATGAAAAGGTCAAATGCGCCGGAACCTGGATCATGACGGACCGGGTGATCTATTCGGAAACCTATGCGCCCTATGTCGAGACGGTGACGCCGATCGTTCATCACGGTCCCACTTACGAACATTATTCCAGCAAATCGCACGCGATTGGGCATCGCGAAGCGGCCGGCTTGAAGCTTGACGCGTCCAGTTTTGACGGCGGTGTCGGGGCGGGGTTGTCTGGCGGTTATGCGGGCCATGGTCCGGTCGTGATTCATGTCGTGAAACCTTATACGCGCCGCGGGTTTGGCGGTCGTATTTTGCGCGGCGGGCGGGGACATTAGCCGCGAAAAACCTTCTGGATTTTCCGGACCATGACGAAATGTGAGAAGCCCGCGGCTCGTAAATTTAAGCCGGCCAACGCGTTAAGGCCGACGCCGACAATCTGCTGATCACGATTGAGGGCATGGCTTTGCTCAAAAGTCCTGGCGTGGAGGATGTGGCGCGCCGCGTTCTTTAGTGGGCGATCGCACATGTTTCACGCCCAAAGCTTGCGGAGCGCTCCATCCTCGGCGAGGGTTTGCCTCTAAGCGGCGCAGGGCCGCGAACTTTGAGGAGGGGCGGCGTATCCATGGAAGAGTTTCTGAGCGGATTGGACATTGACCAATATTTGCCGGGCGCCATTGCTTGGGCGACCAATTTGCTGCTCGCGCTGGTCATTCTCATTGTCGGGCTTTGGGTCGCCGGGCGCGTGGATAGAGCCATAAGGCGGACAGGCGAGCGAAATGAGAAGCTCGACGATACGCTGTTTCGATTTTTAGGATCGCTTGCGCGCTATGTGATCCTCGCCTTCGTCGTCATCGCCGTCCTGAACCGGTTTGGGGTGGAGACGACATCTATCGTCGCGCTCTTAGGTGCGGCGGGTCTTGCGGTCGGTTTGGCGTTGCAGGGCGCAATGTCGAACGTCGCCGCCGGCGTGATGCTTTTGATCTTTCGTCCTTACAAGGTCGGCGATTTTATCGATGCGGCGGGTCGGTTCGGCAATGTGGACGAGATCAATCTCTTCACCACCGTG
Organism: Pseudomonadota bacterium; assembly: GCA_039026555.1. Taxonomy (GTDB): domain Bacteria; phylum Pseudomonadota; class Alphaproteobacteria; order Caulobacterales; family Hyphomonadaceae; genus JBCCMB01. The sequence continues at coordinate 47,610 of JBCCMB010000006.1, read as the reverse complement.
CTTCAGACGTTCGACCATCAACAAATCATCGTCCCCAACGGTCAGATCTGGGGCGATCAGATCATCAATCACAGCCATCACCCGGTCCGCGGCGTCGATATGCATTTTGGGGTCGCGTATGGCGAGGATCTCGACAAAACGCGCGAGGTCATTCTCAGCGTGCTGTCGGCTCATGAGCATATTTTGAAAGACCCAGCGCCCTTTGTGGAAGTTGAAACGCTGAACGACAGCTCAGTGGATTTCCTGGTGCGGCCCTTCTGTGACGGCGCGCACTATTTTGACGTCGTCTATTCCGTGCCCGAGCGTATCAAGAAAGCGCTGGACGCGGCGGGTATAGAGATACCTTTCCCGCACCGGAAGGTGATTTTGTTCAAAGGCGACGAATAAGCCGCCTCATTCGACGGGCGTTTCGGCTTCGATCACGACGCGCGCGGGCGCGATATCGAAGCCGACATTCGTAATCGTGTAGCCGGAATTTCCATTCGCGCCCTCGCCCCAATAGCCTTCGCTCGCCTCCGACTGGGTGAAACGATACCGCACAGCGCGGCCTTCATCGTCGAATGAGGTGCGGGAAAGAACGGTACTGACCGAATTGTCGAGTAGGCCTTCGCCGAGCAAGGTCGACAGGGTGAAATAAGGGGCCGCCACGCCGGCGGCGTCGGGAATGGGCCGACTGATGTATTCAGCTCCGAGGGTGGATGTGCGCCCGGGCGACGGCGTAACGCGCCCGTCCAGAGCGTTGAATGTGTCGCCGCTTCCCAGAACGTGAAGCATCACGCCCTTTAGGCTGATGGGCGTTTCAGGAGCGACATTGGACGCATCTGCGCCGCTTGCGTTGACAATCGTGACATTCCCTGCGCCTAGGACTTTAAGCTCGCTATCGGCGTTGACGATCATCGCGGTGTTCTCGTCCACGCCGAACCCTAGGGCGCGACTGCTATTGTCCTGGCGCAGCGTCGCAAGCGTGAGACGACCCAGACGGGCCCGTTCGCCAAAATGCTGATCTACCAAGCCATGCGGGAAGAACCCAAGCCCCGACCCCATGGTGAGCGCGCCGGCGTCTGGATCGGTTTCGCCGGAGAGCGCGGCCAAGGTGGATCCGCCCGTCAGCATGGGATGGCTCATAATCGCGGCGCCTGCGCTTGTGCCGCCGATCGGCGCACCGGCGCCGCAAGCTTGGTCGACCGCTTGAAGGCCGTTTCGAGGCGCGTCCCGCGTCCCGAGCAAGTCGGCGATGCGCGATTGATCTCCGCCAGTGAACCAAATCGCCGCCGCTGTTGAAAGGAGATCAGCCGTTTGGGGCGTGTTCGCATTGGCGGCCCAGGACGCCTCATCAATGTCCGGCGTGCTTGTGTCGTCCAAAACCGCTAATTCGGCGACTTTGATGCGCGATACGTCTGCGCCATAGCGCACCAGCGTATTTCGCACCGCACCTGAAGAACTGGACGCCGCGCCAGACGCCGCCGGGACGATCACCAAAGGCCCTTCCGGCTTCGCGGCGTCAAGAAAGGCGCGCCAGACGGGCTCATTGTCGGCGCTCAGCGCGCCGCCTGCGATCACCAGCGTGCAGGCGGGCGCGTCGGGCGTTGCCGCTAAGTCTTGGGCGCTGGCGCAGCCGGCCGCGCTCAGGGCGATCAAGGCGGAGAGATGAGCTTTCATGACAAAACCCAATCACATCCGCGCCGCTGTGAAAACGGCGCCGATGCTTTGAGTTTCGAAGGCGGCCGGCTAGCTGATCACGCCGCGTGCGCGCAGCGCTTCGATCACTTCATCCGCCAGCTCTTCAGCTGTGCCCTTTGTGGTGTCCAAACGCATTTCCGGCGTATCCGGCGCTTCATAGGGGCTGTCGAAACCCGTGAAGTTTTTGATCTCGCCAGCTTGGGCTTTTTTATAGAGGCCTTTTGGGTCCCGCTCGATGCAGACCTCTAAAGGCGCATCGACAAAGATTTCGAGAAACTCGCCATCCTCCATCAGATCGCGCACCATTTCGCGCTCCGCTCTAAACGGAGAGATAAACGAGCAGGTGACGATCAACCCGGCGTCGACGAAGAGTTTCGCCACTTCGCCGATACGGCGGATGTTCTCCACCCGGTCGACATCGGTGAAGCCCAGATCCTTGTTCAGCCCATGGCGAACATTGTCGCCGTCCAGCGAATATGTGTGTGCGCCGAGATCCGCCAGTTTGGCTTCGACCAAATTGGCGACGGTGGATTTGCCGGCGCCTGAGAGCCCAGTGAACCACATCACCGCGGGCTTATGACCTTTCAGCTCCGCGCGCGCATCCTTGTTCACATCCATCGCATGGGCGTGGACATTGCTTGCGCGTCGCAAGGAAAATTGCGCCATGCCGGCGCCTACGGTTTGGTTTGTGTAGCGATCGATCAGAATGAAGGCGCCGGCTTGGCGAATTTCAGTGTACGGATCAAACGCGATCGGTTGCGCCGTATTGATGTTGCAAACGCCGATTTCATTTAGCGCCAAAGTACGCCCTGGCTGTTCATCCAGCGTGTTGATTTCCAGCTTGTGCTTGAGTGTGGTGACGGACGCCTGCAGGGTTTGCGCGCCGATCTTCAAAATGTATGGCCGGCCCGGCACCATTTCTTCGTCATGCATCCATAAAAGGTTCGCCGCGAATTGGTTTGAGACGGTTGGTCGCGCCTTGGCGTCGGCGATGATGTCGCCGCGCGAGATATCGATCTCGTCTTCCAGAACGAGCGTGACGGCGTCCCCAGCCTCCGCCGAGGGTAAATTCCCGTCGGCCGTCGCGATGGCTTTGATTTTTGATTTCTTGCCGGATTTGGCCACGACGATTTCGTCGCCTGGTGCGATTTCACCCGAAATGATGGTGCCGGAAAATCCGCGAAAATCGAGATTGGGGCGGTTCACCCATTGCACGGGCAGACGGAAGGGCGCCGCGCGGCGCCGATCGGCGACTTCCAGGTCTTCTAAATGCTCCAGAAGCGTCGGGCCTTTGTGCCAATCCATCTCCTCGGACCGGATCGTGACGTTGTCGCCATTAAGCGCCGACATGGGGATGGCCGTAATGCTCTCGAAGCCAAGCTTTTCCGCGACGCCCATATACTCAGCCATAATCTCGTGAAAGCGCGCGCTGGAATACTCCGCCAAATCCATTTTGTTGACGGCGACGACGATGTGCCGAATGCCCAGCAAATGCGCGATATAGGTGTGGCGACGCGTTTGCGTCAGCACGCCTTTGCGCGCATCGATTAGAATGACGGCGACGTCGGCGGTGGAGGCGCCGGTCGCCATATTGCGTGTATATTGTTCATGGCCGGGTGTGTCCGCGACGATGAATTTGCGCTTTTCGGTCGCAAAGAAGCGATAGGCGACGTCGATCGTGATGCCTTGCTCGCGTTCGGCCTCCAGACCGTCCAAAAGCAGCGCGAAATCCATGCCGCCGCCCTGGGTGCCGTGCTTCGCGCTGTCGCGTTCCAGCGTGGCCAATTGGTCTTCGAATAAGAGTTTGGTGTCGTAAAGCAAGCGTCCGATCAGCGTCGACTTGCCATCGTCGACAGAGCCGCAAGTTAGGAAGCGAAGCACGCCCTTTTCCGCGCGCGCTAGTGTGGCGGCGCGGCTCGGTTGTTCGGCGGTTTGCGGTGGCAAGGTGTCATGGGCCATTAGAAATACCCCTCGCGCTTTTTCTTCTCCATCGAACCGGCCTCGTCATGGTCGATCAATCGGCCCGAGCGTTCTGACGTGCGCGCCGTCAACATTTCCGCGACAATTTCATCCAGCGTATCGGCTTCGCTCTCAACCGCCGCGGTCAGCGGATAACAACCCAGCGTTCGGAAGCGGATCATGCGGTCGACCGGCGTTTCGCCCGGCTCCAAAGGCATGCGGTCGTCATCGACCATGAAGAGCTGGCCGTCGCGTTCTACAGTGGGCCTTTTAGCGGCGTAGTAGAGCGGAACAATCGGGATGTTTTCTTCCTGGATGTAGGTCCAGATGTCCAACTCCGTCCAATTCGACAGCGGGAAGACGCGAATGCTCTCGCCCGGCGCTTTGCGGGTGTTGTAGAGGCTCCACAATTCCGGGCGTTGGTCTTTCGGGTCCCAGCCATGGCTGGCGTCGCGGAATGAAAAGACGCGCTCTTTCGCGCGGGACTTTTCTTCATCTCGGCGCGCGCCGCCGAACGCGGCGTCGAATTTGTGCATATCCAAGGCCTGGCGCAGCGCTTCGGTTTTCATGACTTGCGTGTGCAGGTTTGAGCCTGACGCGAACGGATTAACACCGCGCGCTAAACCTTCCTGATTGGTGTGCGTATGAAGCGTCATCCCCAATTTATCCGCCAGCATGTCGCGAAAGCGGATCATTTCTTTGAACTTCCACGTCGTATCGACATGCAGAAGCGGGAAGGGGGGTATGGACGGCCAAAACGCCTTTAGCGCCAAATGCAGCATCACTGCGCTGTCTTTGCCGATCGAATAGAGCATGACCGGCTTTTCGAAACCGGCGGCGACCTCGCGCATGATGTGAATGCTCTCCGCCTCAAGGCGTTTGAGGTGCGCAGGCAGCGGGGCTGCGCGCTCTGGCGGCGACCGAAACCGTTGGGCGTAAGCGTCCAGGGTGTCTTCCAGCATTCTTGCGGGCTCGTTCTTGGCGGCTGTGGATCAAATTCTAATTAGGGTCGCCTAGCCCTTTGGGGAACTCAGGTCGAGCTAAGCGGCGCTCACTTGCAGCATTAGCTTGGCTGAAGTCGGGTCAACGACGAATGTGACGCTAGGCGTCGCGCCATCTCCCGCCGCCCCATGCGATAAAGGCTCCGTTTTTGAAGCCCGCGCCGTGCTTGTTATAAGAAAAGGCGGCGCCCGTTGGATCCAGGACTTGGCCGCCCGCGGCGTTCAACACGGCGTGACCGGCCGCGGTATCCCACTCCATCGTGGGTCCAAAGCGCGGATAAACATCCGCATCGCCCTCGGCCACCAAACAGAATTTCAACGAAGAGCCCGCGCTGGCGCGGCTTGAGATTGGCAACGTCTCCAAAAACGCCGTTGTTTTATCGTCCAAGTGCGAGCTGCTGGTGACGGCGACAAGACCATCCTTTGGATAATCGCGCGTGCGCAGCGCCTCGCTCCGACACGCCGCCGGATCCTCTCCTGGCTTAAACCCACGCGCCAAAACGCCGTGCGTTCCGCCATAGTAGAGTTTCTCGGCCGCCGGCGCATAGACGCACCCCGCGACCGGGCGCGTGTTCTCGATCAAAGCGATGTTCACCGTGAACTCGCCCGTGCGTTTGAGAAACTCCTTCGTGCCGTCGACCGGATCGACCAGAATAAACGTGTCGCCCAATTGGGCGGCGACGCCATGCCGCGCGGCGGCTTCTTCGGCCAGCACGGGCACGCCTGGCATTAGCTTCGCCAAATGCTCCAGAATGATCTCTTCGGCATGCTCGTCCGCATCCGACACCGGGCTTTTATCGTCCTTAAACCGCGTCTCGAATTCCGTCGCATAAACGTCCATCACCGCGATCGCCGCTTGGCTGGCGATAGAGGCGAAGAGCGATGCGATCGCGTCGCGATCGTCCAATTGAATTTGGCCCGTCATATGCGTCCCTTCGGTGATGGTGTGGCGCTGGCCATGCCCCAGTCTCTAAAGCCGTGCAAGTCGATCGGTGAAAAAAGCGCCGTCGCATCGGCTTCAGCCTAGTAGTGTTGGAACCTGAAGCGTCAGCCAGCGCGGCTTGCGCGCGCGGCTTTCAAAAGAGATAACCGCTCTAAAGGAGACGCCTCATGGACGCTTTCAAAACGCTGAAAGGCACCGCCGCGCCACTCAAATCGGGCGATGCGCTGATGGCGAATGTCGACACCGACATGATCATCCCAAAGCAATTTTTGAAAACGGTGACCCGCACCGGTTTGTCCGAAGGTCTGTTCTATGAGTTAAAGACCACGCCGGACGGTGCGCCGGACCCGGACTTCGTATTGAACCGACGCGCTTACCAAGACGCCTCCATCCTGATCGCCGGCCAGAATTTTGGATGCGGCTCGTCGCGCGAGCATGCGCCTTGGGCTCTATTGGATCAGGGCATTCGCTGCGTGATCGCGCCGTCCTTTGCTGACATATTCTTCAACAATTGCTTTAAGAACGGGATTCTGCCGATCATCCTGCCGCAAGAGGTGTGCGATGCGCTGAGCGATCAGGCGGGCGGCGCCAATCACGTATTCACGGTGGATTTGCCGAACCAAACCGTTGCGGGGCCGGATGGCGTCGAACATGCGTTTGAGATTGATCCGGGCCGCAAAGCCAATTTGATGGCCGGCTTGGACGAGGTGGGCGAGACCTTATCGCACGACGCCGAAATCGAGGCGTTCGAAGAGCGCCGCAAACTATCAACCCCTTGGCTGGAGCGGGCATGATGATTGTGGTTGAAGGTACGGCGCGTATTCCTGAAGGCGTCTTAGAGACGGTTCGACCAGCGATGGAAAAAATGATCCTCGCCTCGCGGGCGGAGGTGGGCTGCATTGATTACGCTTACTCCATCGATATGCTGGATCCGACTCTCGTGCGCGTCACCGAACGCTGGGTCGACCGTGAGGCGTTACAAGCGCACTTCAAAACTCCGCACGTGGCGGAATGGCGCGCGGCGTGGTCGGATATCAAAATTTCCGATGTATCTTTGCGCCTTTTCGACGCCGAGCCCGAGGACATGTAGGTGACGGCGAAATCCGCCGATTGGTCGCGGCGATATGAGGGAGATGAACCGGTCCGTCTCAACAAATGGCTAGCGCAATCGGGCGTGTGCTCACGTCGCGAGGCCGAAGGGCTGATCACGGACGGATTGGTGAGCATAGACGGCGAGGCCGTTGAAGATCTGGGCCGCAAGATCTTGCCCGGCCAAACCGTTGCGCTGCTTGGGAACGCCGTAGGCGCCGGCGTGAAATTCACGGCCGTGGTGAACAAGCCCGTCGGCTATGTTTCGTCGCAGCCGGAGAAGGGACAGATCCCGGCCGCGCGCTTGATCACGCGCGAGCATGCGCATGGAGCAGTAAGTTTCATCCCCCGTCGCGACGCCAGCCTGCCGCCGCTTGGCCGGTTGGATCAGGAGTCGCGCGGGCTTTTGCTTCTCTCGGAAGATGGCGTGCTCGCCAAAGCGATCATTGGGCCGGATAGCGGGATGGAAAAAGAATACCGCGTACGCGTGGCAGGGCCCATCACGCCGGGCAAGGTCGATCGCCTCCGTCACGGGCTGTCTCTCGATGGGCGCGCGCTGAAGCCCGCGAAAATCGACCGCCTAGGCGAGGGCGTGCTTCGATTTACGCTCATCGAAGGGCGTAACCGTCAGATCCGCCGCATGTGCCGCGCGGTTGATCTAAAGGTCGTCGATCTTTTGCGTTTGCGGATCGGTCCTCTCAAGCTCGGCGGCCTGCCTGAGGGCAAATGGCGGCCGCTGAGCGAGGAGGAGCGAAGGGCGCTGATCGAAAGCGACGGCTAAGCGTCGACGGTCGCCTCAGACACTTTCAAGATCGTCTTGCCGAGATTTTTGCCTGTGAACAGGCCCTGCAGCGTGGTGGGCGCGTTTTCAAAACCTTCGACCACGTATTCCGCGACCTGAATTTTGCCTTCCGCCTGCCACGCCGCCAATTGGGCGACCGCGTCTGGGAATTGCGCACCGTAGGTGAGAACGAGGAAGCCTTCCATCGACGCGCTGCGCAGGATCAGCATCATATAGTTTCGCGGACCCTCGGCGTCCCATCCCGAATAGCCCGAGGAGATGCCGCCGCAGATCACCACGCGCGCACCCTCGGCAATGTGAAGAAGCGCAGCGTCCAAAGATGCGCCGCCGACATTGTCGAAAAAAACGTTCACGCCGTCCGGGCAATGCTGTCCGATCTTCTCCGCGATATTGTCGCTCTTATAGTCAATCGCTGCGTCAAAGCCGCCTTCCTCGACCAGCCATTTGCATTTGTCCGGGCCGCCTGCGATGCCGACAACTTTCTTTGCGCCCATCGCCTTGGCGATCTGTCCGACCACCGAGCCGGTCGCGCCCGCCGCGCCGGACACCAATACGACATCGCCGGCTTTCATTTTGCCGACTTCGCGAAGTCCGAAAAACGCGGTGAGGCCTGTGATCCCGTAGATGCTGAGATTGTAGGTGAGCGGATAATCGGTCGACAATTTTGTAAGAGGGAAAGGGCCTGACCCGTCGGTCACTACATATTCCTGCCAGCTAAATGTGCCTTGCACGATATCGCCAGCGGCAAAGCCTTCCTTGTTTGAAGCGACGACTTGGCCGATCGCGCCGGCGCGCATGGGTTCACCGATTTCGACCGGCGGAATGTAGCTTTCGCCTGGATTGAGCCAGCCGCGCTGGGTCGGGTCGAAGGAGAAGTAAAGCGAGCGCAACAAGATTTCGCCATCTCCCGGCGTCGGTATTGGGGCTTCTTTCAGCTCGAAATGTTCAGGTCCCACCAATCCGGTCGGGCGGGTTTTTAGGATCCATTGGCGGTTGGTCTGGGACATTGAAATTCTCCAAGCAGAGCTGACTGTTTCTTGCGTACACCTAGATCGGCCTCGGCGTCGAGCAAACTTGGCGCAAAGACATCGCACCTTCCCTAGGGGCGGGCGAATTGCGCGCTGCGTCCGAACCGCCTATGACGCGCTGACTTCAAGACGCAGGCGGCATGTATGACCCAAACTCTTCTCCTTCTTCCCGGCGACGGCATTGGCCCGGAAGTGATCGCACAAGCACGCCGAGTGGCGGATATTGTTGCGCCGGACCTGATGCTGGACGAGGCGTTGATCGGCGGCGCCGCTTATGATGCGCATGGTGCCCCGCTGCCGGATGAGACCTTGAGCAAAGCCCGCGCGTCGGATGCGATTTTGTTGGGTGCGGTGGGCGGTCCCCAATGGTCGGATGTACCGCGCGATAAGCGTCCGGAGGCGGGCCTTTTGGCGATCCGCAAAGAGCTGGACGTCTACGCCAATCTTCGCCCCGCTTTTTGTTTTTCCGCGCTCGCCGACGCATCCTCGCTCAAGCGAGAGCTGGTCGAGGGCTTAGACATTATGATCGTTCGCGAGTTGACGAGCGGCATTTATTTCGGCCAGCCGCGCGGCATTGAGGATTTGGGCGGCGGGGAGCGCAAGGGGATCGACACCCAAGTCTACACCAGTTCGGAAGTACGCCGTGTCGCGCGCGTCGCGTTTGATATCGCGCGTGGGCGCATAGGCGGGTCGACGGACGCGTGCGCGTTCCCCGGCGTGCTGTCTGTGGATAAAGCGAATGTGCTCGACAGCGGCGTTTTGTGGCGCGAGGAAGTGACCAAGCTTCACGCCGAAGCGTTTTCGGACATTCCGCTTGCACATATGTATGGCGACGCGGCGGCGATGCAGCTCGTCAAAGCGCCGAAAGACATCAATGTGCTGTTGGCGGACAATCTGTTCGGCGATGTGTTGTCGGATGAAGCGTCCCAGCTTACCGGGTCTATCGGCATGTTGCCGTCCGCCGCGTTGGGCGATCCGGGAACGCCTGGTCTTTACGAGCCCGTGCACGGATCTGCGCCTGACATTGCTGGGAAGGGGCTCGCCAATCCCTGCGCGGCGATCTTGTCATTGGAGATGGCTTTGCGTTGGAGCCTTGATCGCGCCGACGCCGCCGACCGGGTGCGCGACGCTGTTGAGGCGGCCCTGGATGCCGGCGCGCGCACGGCGGATTTGGGCGGCGGTCTTTCGACGCTCGAAATGGGCGATAAGGTGATTGCTGCGCTTTAAGCTTGCGTGATCCCGCTAATCTAAGATCGGCTCATAGAGTTTTGGCGGAACGACATCGACGGGACCCGTTTTTTCAAGCGCGTCCAGAAATGCGCGAATTTTCGGGGTCTTGTGAAGGTCCACATGCGTGACTTGCCAGGAAGGGATGTCCCAAATCTCATTTGTCGGCATGATTTCCTCGACACCGTCCAAATGGAGGGCGAAACGGTGCGGCATAAATCCGATGCCCAACCCGGCGTTCATAAACTGAGCCATATTTCGCACCACGTTAAACCGGCCCCGAACAGATTGTTCCGGTACATTTTTAATTAGCCATTGAAGGGCGGGGCTCTCCAATTGGTGCGGCTCGCTTGGCATCAGAAATTCATGGAACTCAAAATCCGCCGTGGAATTCGGTCGGCCCATGCGATCGATATAACGGCGCGAGGCGTAGAGGCCGAGCGTGTAAGTAACGAATGGAACAACTACGTAGTCGGGATCTTCCGGTTTAGGACCAACTCGGAAGGAGATATCCGCTTCGCCATACTCAAGCTTGGACGGCGCTTCGCCGGTTTTTAAATTTAGGATGACGCCTGGGTTGTCCATGGAAAACCGATCAAGCGCGGGCATCAGATCATTCACCATCGGATCAAGGATCGAGATGACCAATTCTCCCGTCAGCTCGCCGGTCTCACGGTTCGCTAAACGGTATAATTCATTGAATCGGGAATCTGTGGCTTCCGCAGCGCTCAACAGCTCTCGGCCGAACTCGTTTGGCGTGTAGCCCTTAATGTCGCGCAGAAATAGTTTGACGCCGAATTCTTCTTCAAGCTTCTCGATATGGCGGACCACGGTGGATCTATGCACGCCGAGCGTTTCCGCCGCCGCGCTGATCGTCCTAAGCTGCGCCACACATGCCGCAGTCCGAATTTCATTCCAATACTGCACGGTCTAACGCTTTGCTCTTGCTCGCCAATTCAAGGCTCGTAGAACTCCATGAACTTGACTTTTCCTAGAGCCGTCCCCCCGGAAACCCCGACGAAGACTAATCATATACCTTTAGCCAATGTCTAGATTCTCACACTCAATTGACGTGAACGACAACGTTTGTGAGTACGGAGTGAACACACCTAGTCCGATCAAACAGCGCCGTCAGCTCTAACGAAACGACACTGCTGGATCTCGAAAACGAGCGGCCCTGTGGTGATGGGCGTTAACGGCGTATCAATGTGAGTATGGAGATGGGGCGGCGACTGGCGTCTGAATTTGCAGCCCGCATCGCGCAAAATCATCGGCGAGTCCAAGCACGGTGTTGGGCAGAAAATCGTCATGCGGTCGTGCAAGCAACCATGTGAGGTGTCCGCTCATCAAGTCGCGGTTGCGTGCTTGAGCGGCGGACAGCGCGCCGATGATCGACAACTCATCTGCCGTTACGCGTGCGCAACCCGGCATCGCCAACCCTATCCGGCGGCGACCTTGTTCGCCTAATAGCCTGGCGAAATCGATCGTGCGCTTGAGGGCTTCCGGCGCGTCCTCGCCAAATGCGGTCTTGTAACCGTCGACGACGACGCAGCACTCGCCGCCGCCGCGCGCGCAGGAGCGAAAGCCCCACAAGGCGACGCCGGCGCCGACGCCAAGATCCGGCAAGTAGATTTCGCCCAAAAACCCGGGTGTGGAGGACATGGTGATTTCCTTGAGCGTCTAAAGAAAACTGCCGCGGCGAGAAGCAAGCCTTGGGAAGCTCGAGCATACGCTCGCTTCAAGCCGCGGCGAGGCGGCAACACGCCGGAGGAGGATTATGCGGCGTGCTGCGGGGAAGTTTCCAGGCGGGCGACCTCAGAGGTCAGCCAGCAATAGTGTTCGTCCAAACGCCTCACAGCGCCGACGTCGATGTCGGGCCGGCAGGCGAGCTCTTCACGCCATGCTTCGAGCACATAGATTTGCGTTCTCAGCCAACTCAGCATCGCATCGTCATCGATTGGTGCGAACATTTGCGTCTCCGTTATTGCCGGCGGTCCGGCGCTATTTGCGAAACATTCTCAAATTGCTCTCACAGATATCGTGAGATTGCAAATCATTTTCATCACTTGTGCTAGATGATTCCAAGCGTCGCCGTGGGTCCGATTCACCGGCCGTCCTCCGGGGATGGGTGTTTATGTGCGTTCACGCGCCTCGGTGTGCGCTTAAAGGCCTTACAGTGACAAAAAGGCCTGGATCACCAGCGCATTTGTGATGTCGACAAAAAACGCGCCGACCAGCGGCAGGATAATAAATGCTGTCGGCGCCGGTCCATGCGATTTGGTCACCGCGGTCATGTTGGCGATAGCTGTCGGCGTAGCCCCAAGGGAGAACCCGGCGAAGCCGGCGCTTAAAACCGCAGCCATATAATCGCGTCCCATGAGCGGGAACAGTATGAACAAGATGAACGTCACCGCCGTGACGAGCTGAAGAGCGAGCAAGAACAAGAGAGGGCCGGCGAGATCCGCGATCGCCCAAAGCTGCATGCTCATCAGCGACATCGTTATAAAGATCGCGAGGGACAATTCAGACAGGAAAGCTAGCGATTTCGTTCTCGCCGGCCATTGGACGCGTGGAAATAGGACCAATAAAACATTCGACGTGAAGATGCCGACGAGCAAGCAAGAGACAAAGAGAGGGAGTTTTAAGCCCATCGCGGCGATGCCAAGATTGAGGAAATAACCTGCGATGATCACCAAGTGGATGATGAGCATTGTGCGCATAAAGCTCTCATAATTGAGCACGCCCGTATCCTCAGCTTCATCCGAGACGCCGACAATGTGTTCGTTCTCGTCAGCCGCACCTTTGAGGTTGAACCGACTGAGCAGTAATTGCGCGATAGGTCCGCCGCTCAAGCTCGCCATAACCAGCCCCAAAGTCGCCGCGGCGACGCCGACTTCGAGTGCATTTGGAACACCATGATTTTCGGCGATGTCCGGCGCCCAGGCGATCGCCGTTCCGTGCCCGCCGATGAGAGACGCCGATCCGGTGAGGACGCCCATCGCATCCGGCAGCCCTAAGGCGCGCGCGCCGATCAGCCCGACAAGATTTTGGATCACAATGTAAACCAATGTGAGAAAGAGCAGAATGACGAGCGGCCGACCGCCCTTTAGCAAATCGCTGATGCGCGCATTGAGTCCAATGGTGGTGAAGAAATAGACCAGCATTCGATCTCGCGTTTCGAGATCATAAACCAATTCAAACCCGCTCAAGAGATAAATGGCGAGCGCGCCAAGGGAGGCGAGCAATCCGCCGGTGACGGACTCAGGAATGTTGAAGGCGCGAAGAGGTGGGACATAGTCATTCACCCGCTTGCCGACAAAGAACATTGCGGTCGCGACGGTGATCGCTAAAAAATCGTCAACTGGAAGCTCATTCGACATGTCCGCCCCCACTCGCCGTCCGCGAAAAAAGTACGTTTGCTAGTCCGCCTCAAGCTTTCAGCTTCGGCCTGGGCTTCGCGCGCGCGTCATTTCTAATCTGGGTGAATGGAGCCCTTCAAAGCGAAACTCGCAATTGGGCGGTTCGCCGCATTGCGCCTTAATGGTCGCGCTCCGCGCACAATGGATAGGGTTTCTCAGACCCTAAAGCCGTCCTCGTAGATTCTATAGTTCAGAGTACAGAAGCTTCATCCTGATTCCAGCCGTCTGGCGCCCGAAACGGCCCGAATAAATGCGAAAATACAACTTGAAATAGAATTATAGTATAATGCGATCTATACTAGATTTCGTGTAAATATCGAGCGCTGCGTCGTTAACTCAGAATAAATCAACTCTTCTTATGACAAGTATTCGTCCAGTCGTTTCAACACCTCCCTAGTTGGGCGGCGGCATGGCAATCTATGGTGGAGTTTAACCCGATGAAGAAGTTTGGTTTTGCAGCCGCGGCGCTTGTCGCAGTGTCTGCGCAAGTGTTCGGCGCCGCGCCGGCGATGGCGCAGCCGGAGCTGGTTAAGCAAGTCGCTCCGGAATATCCGCGCGGCGCAGAACGTCGTAATATCGAAGGCTGGGTGACCGTGTCCTTCTCCGTTGACGCGTCCGGCGCAGTGGCGAACACCTCGGTTGTCGAAGCGACCCCCGCCGGCGTTTTTGACGCCGCGGCGACGAAAGCCGTCTCGAAATGGAAGTTCAAGCCAGGTGCGCCGAGCGACGCCATCGAAGTTAAGGTTGAGTTCAAACTTAGCTAAATAAAAAAAGAGCGTGCTGACCAATCCGGCGCGCTCTTTTTTGCCGTCCCGCATTAACCATAAACGGGGGCCCGCGTGCCAGATACATCGAACTTCAACACCAATTCGATCCGCTTTCGACTGCCGGTTAGTTTCGCGGTTGTCGCAGGCAGCACATTAGCGGCCGCCGGCGTTTCGATCTTTGCGCTCCAGAATACGGGCGGCGCCGTCAATGATCTGGTTGAAGAGAAGCTCCCGCTTCTTAGCGATACGAGCGATCTTGCGCAGTCGGCGCGTGTGTTGACGTCGGAAATCGGCGGTTTCGCTCGCATCAATAATGGCGCGGATCTCATTTCCGCTCGGTCGATGGTCGACAGTTTGGCGAGGGCGATCGACGCCGCCTTGATCGATATTGAAGCAATTGCGGGCGCCGAAGAAATGGAAGACGTGCGGGGCGCGAGCGAAGCGTTGCTGGAAAAATCCGCCAGCATGAATGATCTGGTCGGTAAGCGCATCAATGCGGAGAATGCGCTGGAGCTTGGCATGCGCGAGGCGCAAAAGCTGCGCGCCGTATTGGCCGAGCAAATCGAAACGCAGTTGGACACGGCCGACGAAGCCGACATTGAAACGCTTCTGCGGATCGGCCTGTCGGCAAATCTCTTGGTCGCCAATTTCGCCGAGGCGGGTCTTGTCGAAGACCCTGCGACGCTTGCGGAAATCGGCGAGAGCATTGAGTTTGAAATCTCCGATGCTCGGGTGAACACCGCCATTATGGGGGATTTGCTCTCCGCTGATCTAAGGGCCTCTGTTGAAAGCCTGGGCGCCTATGCAGACGGGCCTGACGCCATAATGAAGCTCCGCGCCGACGCGATTCGGTATGAGCGCGAAGCGGCGATTATCGCGGACGAAGCAAAAACAGCCGCGCAAACGCTGCAGAGCGCGGTTTTGATGAGAACCAGCGCAATTAATGAAGCGGCGGGCGAGCGGGCGAACGCCGCCGTCGGACTAACTCAGGGCGCTTCGATGATCCTTGCTCTGGTCGCTTTGCTAGCGCTGATGGGGGCCGGAGCCGTCGGATACTTCTATGTTGAAAAACGCCTGGTGCGTCGTTTGTCGCGTTTAAACGCCGCGATGGAGACGCTCGCCGGCGGGTCTTTCGACATTGATATGGAAGGCGCAGAGGGGCCCGACGAGATTGGCAGCATGGCGAAATCCCTGCGCGTCTTTGAAGAGAATGGGCGCGAGCGGCAACGCCTTGAAGAGGCGCAAAAAGCCGAAGCCGAAGCGCGCAATGCGCGCGCCGAGAAAGTCGATACGCTGATCAAAGCGTTCGAAGGCGAAACGCAAAACGCTTTCAGCGTGATGAAAGACGCCACTGACAAATTGGAATCCACCGCCAGCGCCCTGCGCGGCAGCGCGGACAGCGCATCCAGCCAAAGCGGCGCCGCGTCTGACGCCGCATCCGACGCCTCAACAAACGTCAACACAGTGGCTTCCGCCGCCGACGAGCTCTTTTCCTCAATTGCGGAGATCGCCGAGCAAATCCAAACCTCGACCGACATCGCCAGCAAAGCCGTGGATGAAGTTGAGCGCTCCAGCTCTAGCGTTCGCACGCTGGATAAAGCTGCGTCGGACATCGGCGCGATTGTGGATTTGATCAACGACATCGCCGGTCAAACCAATTTGCTGGCGCTAAACGCGACGATAGAAGCGGCGCGCGCCGGCGAGAGCGGCAAAGGGTTTGCGGTCGTGGCGTCCGAGGTCAAAGAATTGTCGAGCCAAACGAGCAAGGCGACAGAGAGCATCGCCAATCAGATCGCCGACATTCAAAAAGCGTCCGGCCAAACCGTTGATGTGATGGACACGATCACCGAATTGATCCGCAACATCGACAATATTTCGTCGTCAATCGCCGCCGCAATGGAAGAACAACGCGCTGCGACGAACGAAATTGCCCGCAGCGCCACCGAGGCTGCCCGAGGCGCGCAATCGGTGAGTTCCTCCGTTGAAGCGCTAAACGCATCGGCTGCTGAAACCGGCGAGGGCGCGCGCGACGTGGATGAAGCGTCTAACGGATTGGCGCGCGAATCCCGCTCCATCCAAGGTTCGGTGCAGGAATTCTTGCAGCAAGTCCGCAGCGCCTAAACCGCGCGGCGCGACGTCGCCAACCCTCTTATCTGATCTCATCAACGCCCCGTCGCGAAGTTTCGCGGCGGGGTTTCTTGCATTTAAAGCCCGACTTTTCGGGGCGGACACGCCTGTGTGCGTGGCCGCTTTCATTTTTGGCCATTGGTAAACAGAGGTTAGACGAATTTTAACGAATAAGGGCGAATTTTATCGAAACTACTACCAGGGATAGTATTTTGATGTTTTTCGCCGCTCTCCTCTCGACGAGAGACGCTGCAAGAGTCGCGCATTCAATGCCGCTGGCGTCCGACGAAAAAGGCGACCTCATACACATTGTTCGGGGCCGCGGCGTCCCGAGAAATTCTTGATCGCGGGGACATGATGACAAAACTTTTCGGACAATTCGGGCGGTTTCGCAGTCTCCGCCAAGCGCGGAGGGCCGAAGCGAAGCGACAAGAGGAGGTTGCGAATTATCGCGCAAGCGCGGTTGAGTCCGCATCTCTCGCCATCATGGCCATCGATCGCGACTTTGTCGTTCGCTACGTCAATCAAGCCACGATGGATTTGTTGCGTCGCAACGCCGAGGCGTTCCAAGAACTCTGGCCGGGCTTTGATCCAGAAACCATTGTCGGTACGAACATTGATTTGTTCCACAAAAACCCCGCCCATCAGCGCCAGCTATTGTCCGATCCTTCGCGATTGCCCCATCGCACTGACATATCCGTGGGCGACCAAAAATTTGCACTCGCGGTGAACGCCGTGTTCGACGCGGAACAGAATTATGTCGGGAACGTCCTTGAGTGGGATGATGTCGGCGAGCAGCGGGTGAATTCTGGAATGATCGCCGCCCTGCATCGTTCGCAAGCCATGATCGAATTTGATCTGGAAGGACGCGTGCAGCACGCGAATGAATTGTTTTTGCAGGTGCTGGGGTATGAGCTCGACGAGATTGTCGGCCGCCACCATTCCATGTTTGTCGCCCCGGAGCAGCGAGAAACCTCGGATTATCGCCAGTTCTGGGACCGCCTCGGCCGCGGGGAATTTGAGTCTGGAAAGTATCGGCGTATCGCCAAAAGCGGCGACGATGTTTGGATCCAAGCAAGCTATAATCCGGTCCTAGACCAGAACGGGCGCCCGTTCAAAATCATCGAATTCGCGTCGGACGTCACGGAGGCCGAGCGCCAGACCAAAGCGTCTGCGGCCGACCGAAAGCGTCGCGCGGAGGAGCTCTCCGGCGTCGTCGACGCCTTGGCGGAAGGGCTTAAGAAGTTAGGCGCCGGAGATCTGTCCGACCGTATTATCGAGCCGTTCCCCGAAGCCTATGAAAAACTGCGCGCCGACTACAACGCAGCTTTGGAGACGCAAAGAGACAATGAAGAAGAGCGCGCACAGCGCGCGGAAGATGTCGCGAATGTCGTTGAGGCGTTGGCGGATGGGTTGAACAAACTCGCCGAGGGCGATCTGACCGCGCGTGTCGAGACTGCCTTCCCTGAAGAGTATGAGCGGCTTCGCAATGACTATAATTCCGCCATGGCGCGTCTTCAGGACGCTATGCGGGTTATCCTGGACAATGCCGGCGGGATCGATACCGGCTCTCGCGAGATCTCTCAAGCGGCGGACGATCTTTCACGCCGGACGGAGCAACAGGCGGCGAGTTTGGAAGAAACCGCTGCGGCCCTTGACCAGATCACCGCAACGGTAAAGCGCACCGCCGAAGGCGCCGCGGAGGCGGACACCGTCGGAAAGGCGACCCGCAGCGAGGCCGAAAGCGGCGGCGAAATCGTCAGCAAAGCCGTATCAGCGATGGGCGAGATTGAAAGCTCCGCGGAGCAGATCTCTCGCATAATCGGCGTGATCGACGAGATCGCATTCCAAACCAATCTTTTAGCGTTGAATGCGGGCGTTGAAGCTGCGCGCGCGGGAGACGCCGGTCGTGGGTTCGCCGTTGTGGCGTCGGAAGTCCGCGCCCTCGCTCAGCGCTCGTCCGATGCGGCGAAAGAAATCAAATCGCTGATCTTGGCCAGTGCGGAACATGTCGCTTCAGGCGTCGACCTTGTCGGCCGCACCGGCGCCGCCTTGGATGTGATCGTGGACAAGGTTGCGCGCATGAGCGGCCTTGTGGGCGAGATCGCCGCATCCGCTGAGGAGCAGGCGACGGGATTGTCCGAGGTCAACACGGCGGTCAACCAAATGGACCGCGTGACGCAACAAAACGCCGCTATGGTTGAGCAGACCAGCGCCGCCAGTCACTCACTCGTCACCGAGGCCGGCACGCTTACCGATCTGGTCGGTAAGTTTCAAATCGGCCTTAAGACGCACGCGCCGAGCGTTTCAGATCAGCAATTAAAGATCGCCGATTTCGCAAATTCACAGACCTCTCAGACGCACCGAGACCATGAAACCACCGCGCCGCTACGTCTCCAAAAAACAGGGACGGATGATGATTGGACGGAATTTTAGGGAGGTTCGATGATGAGTTTGACGCTCCCAGAACGTCTTGACGCCGGCGCCGCGGCTGATCTTCGCGACGCGTTCCTGGCGCATCAGGGCGACGCGTTGATCGTTGACGCATCGCAGGTTCGCGTCATGAGCGGTCAGTGTTTGCAGGTGCTGATCGCCGCGCAAAACAAATGGGCGTGCGACGATCTCGCATTTTCTTATTCCGATCCGTCGCCGTTTTTTTGCGAGACCGCGCGCATCGTCGGACTGGAGGCGATGATATGAGCCTGACCATTCTGACGGTCGACGACAGCCGAATGATGCGCGAAATGCTGAAACTGGCGCTTTGCGACAACGGATTTGACGTGGTCCAAGCCGAAGACGGCGAAGACGGCTTGCGACAATTGTCGCTCAGTAATGTCGACGTCATCATCACCGACATCAACATGCCGCGCTTAAACGGTTTTGAGTTTATCGAGCGTGTGCGGATTGATATGGGCCGCCGCGGCGTCCCGATCCTAATTCTATCGACTGAAACCGGCCCGGAAATGAAAGCTCGCGCGAAAGCGGCGGGTGCGACGGGATGGATTACAAAACCTTTCAACAAGGAAAAACTCATCGCCGCCATTCGCCGCGTCGCGGCTATGCCAAGTGTGGAGCGCTGAGGCATGGACCCGCAAGAATCCGTCAAAACTATCTTCTTTGAAGAATGCGATGAGTTATTGGATGCTTTAGAAACGGACCTTCTGAAGCTCCAAGAGGGCGTCGGCGATGCGGAAACGATCGCGTCGATCTTCCGTGCGGTGCACTCGATTAAGGGCGGCGCCGGGGCTTTCGATCTTGCAGCGCTTGTCGATTTTGCGCATGCGTTTGAAACGGTTCTGGATCATATGCGCAGCGAGCGTTTAGAGGCGTCTCCCGAGACCGTTCTATTACTGCTGCGCGCACGCGATTTATTGTCCGATCATATTGGGTCGGCGAAGTCGGGCGTTGACGTCGACGCCGACGAGTCCGAGGCGATCTTAACGCAACTCGTTATCCTTTCCGCATCCGTCGACATAGCGCCAGAACAAGAAGCGTCGGAAGAAGAACTAGAGGATGCCTTTAACTTCACGCCGGTGCAGATCGATCTCACAGATGATGAGGGTGCATCGTTCGAGGCTTCAGAAACAGACGTTTCTGAGAGCCCGACATGGGTGATTGAGTTTCGACCGTTTGAGAGTCTCTACAGAAATGCGAACGATCCGCTTTTGCTCCTGCGTGAGTTAGATCGGATGGGAGAGTATGAGGCGAACCTGACGACTCCTGATTTGCCGTCATTGGAGGAGCTGGATACAAATGGCGCTTACATCGCTTGGCGTATCATAATCCGCACGGATCTTTTTGAAGACGATATTCGAGAGGTCTTTGACTTTGTAGAGGGCGAGTGTGAGCTTTCTATTCAAAAGTCATCTAGCGAGTCCGAAGATAAGCCGGACGCAGCGCTTGAGCCGGCTCCGGAGGAGCAGGACTTTCAACCGGTCGATCAAAAACCGGACTTGGCTACAGCGCCAGCGCCGTCGACCGCAACCGCCAAAACCTCTTCGGCGCCAACAATACGCGTGGATCTTGAGCGATTAGACCGACTTTTGGATCTCGTCGGCGAGCTCGTGATCAATCAATCCATGCTCGCCCAAAGCGTGTCTGCGTCGATGTCGCCTGAACGTCCCGGCGCGTCCGACATTTCTATTGCTCTGGACGATCTCGAACAAACGACCCGCGAAATTCAAGACAGCGCCATGGCGATCCGCGCGCAGCAAGTCCGCATTGTGTTTCAGCGCATGTCCCGCGTCGCGCGCGAATGCGCCGCTGCGACGGGAAAGAAAGTCAAACTCGTCACGGAAGGCGAGGGGACGGAAGTTGATAAGACCGTCATCGAAAGACTAGCTGAGCCGCTGACGCATATGCTGCGCAATGCGGTTGATCACGGTCTTGAAGCGCCGGACATACGCTTAGCCGCCGGAAAGTCGGAGGAGGGCGAAGTACGCCTTTCGGCGAGCCATGCCTCCGGCCGAATTGTCATCCAGGTCAGCGATGACGGCGCCGGCATCGATCGAGAGAAGATACTCGCTTCGGCGATTAGAAAAGGACTGATCGATGAGGGCGCGCACCTCAGCGACGACGAGATCGACAATCTTATTTTTGCGCCGGGATTCTCAACGGCGGCGGAAGTCTCAAGCATCTCCGGCCGCGGCGTGGGCATGGATGTCGTCATGCGCTCGGTTCAGGATTTAGGCGGGCGTTTGTCTGTCTCGTCCGAGCCCGGCAAAGGCTCGGCTTTTTCCTTAAGTCTCCCTCTGACGCTCGCCGTACTCGACGGTATGGCGGTGTCCGCCGGAGGGCAGACCTTTATCATCCCACTCTCCTCAATTCTTGAAAGCGTCCGCCCAACGCCTGGGCAGACGCGCAAATTGGGGCCCGCCAACAGCGTCATGTCGGTACGTGGAACGCACGTGCCGGTGGTGGATGTCGGCGTCGCATTGGGGTGGCGCGCCGCCCAGCTCGCGCCGGAAAAGGGCGTCGCCATTCTCGTCGATGCGGCGATGAACGGTCCTACGGCGCTTCTGGTCGACGAGATATTCGGGCAGCGGCAATACGTCATCAAAAGCCTGGAAACCAATTATCAGCATGTCGACGGCGTTTCGGCCGCGACAATACTCGGCGATGGTCGCGTAGCGCTCATCATTGATGTTGATGCGGTGATCGCCGCGGAGCGCCGCCCTAGCTGGGACTTAGAGTCCAATGAAATTTTGGCGGTCGCGAGCTAGTTATGACGTTCCCCAGCCTCGACACCATCTCAAATCCTGATCAGGACGCGGCGCGTGAGGCGCATGAATTGATCTCGTTTCGCGCCGGCGGTCAGGAGTTTTGCGTCGACGTTATCGCCGTGCGCGAGATCAGAGGTTGGACGGCGACGACGCCGCTTCCGCAATCGCCGGATTATGTGTCGGGCGTGATCAATCTTCGCGGCGCGGTTTTGCCAGTCGTGGATTTGTCAGCGAGACTAGGTTTGGGCCCCACGGATCCGACGCGGCGCAGCGTCATTATTGTCGTCCAAATTGGAACGCGGCTTGTCGGCGTGCTCGTCGACGGCGTGTCGGACATTTTGTCGATCGCGCGTGACGAGATCCAACCCGCGCCTGACATCTCTTGTGAGATCGTCTCCGATTTTGTGAACGGGATCGTATCGATCGACGGCCGATTGATGAGCTGGATCCTGTTGGAGCGCATTCTGCCGGATACGAGCGAGGCGGCGGCGTGATGACAGTTCAACTCGCGCTTAAACCTGAGGCTCGACGGCTTGCAGACCCGGACTTATCGCTCGATCCTGAGACGTTTGCGTTTATCGCCTCCATGTTGAAGTCTGAAGCCGGGATCGCGCTCGGCGGCGACAAAGCGCCTTTTGTGAGCTCGCGATTGACAAAGCGGCTCAGGGCGTTGGGACTAAAGACGTTCGATGCGTATCGCGATCTAATCGAAAAGCCCGGCGGCGCGGCCGAACGCGCCGAAATGGTGTGCGCGCTGACCACGAATGTCACGCGCTTCTTTCGCGAACACCATCATTTTGAAGACTTAACCGCGCGCGTCTTAAGGCCGATCGCCCCGGCTGTGCGGCGCGGTGCGCGTTTGCGGCTTTGGTCCGCGGCGTGCTCCAGCGGCGAGGAGGCTTACTCCATGGCGATAGAGGTCCTGTCGGTCATCCCCAATGCGGCGGATCTTGATATCCGCATTCTCGCGACGGATATCGACGCCAACATTCTCAATGAAGCCAGGTCCGGCGTTTATGACGCCGACGATTTGGGCGCCATATCCGAGAAGCGGCGCGTGAAATGGTTTGAAACGCTAGATGCCGGCCGCGTTCGCGTCAGAGACGAGGTCCGCGGACTTGTCAGCTTTCGACGCCTCAATTTGTTCGATGATTGGCCGATGACTGGGACGTTCGACGCGGTGTTCTGCCGCAATGTCGTGATCTATTTCGATACGCCGTCGCAGACGCTGATCTGGTCGCGCTTCTCAGAGAAAATGCAGCCCGGGGCGCGTCTCTACGTCGGACATTCCGAACGTGTTTCAGACGCAGCCTTTGAGCTCGACGGCGTCACCACCTACGTCCGGAGGCCGGTATGAGCGTGCGTGTTCTTATTGTCGACGATTCCCCCACCATGCGCGGCTTGTTACGCAATGCGCTAAGTCGCGACCCGGAGATCGAAATCGTCGGCGGCGCGAGCGATCCTTACGAAGCGCGCGAAGCGATCAAATCCTTAAAGCCCGACGTCCTCACGCTTGATGTCGAAATGCCGCGCATGAACGGTATCGTGTTTCTTGAAAAGCTTATGCGGTTGCATCCGCTGCCGGTGGTGATGGTGTCGACGCTCACCCATCGCGGGGCCGATGCGGCGTTGCAAGCGTTGGAGTTAGGCGCCGTCGATTGCGTCGGGAAACCCACCGACTTGTCCCGGGGCGATCTTTTCCACGAATTGGCGCAGCGGGTAAAACAAGCAGCTAAAGCAAATGTTCGAGCGCGAGAAGTTCGAGCGGTGCACGCGCCTGTCAGCCCAGACCAAACGTTCTCGCCAAACGGAAAGCTTGTCGCGATCGGCGCCTCCACGGGCGGCGTGGAAGCGTTGCAGACCTTTCTCGGCGATTATCCCGAAAACTGTCCGGCCACGCTGATTGTACAGCACATGCCGGAGAGTTTTTTGCCGCAGTTTGCAGACAGGTTGAACGCTTCGTGTCGGGCGCGTGTTGAGATCGCCGCCGACGGGGCGCCTCTCCGGTCAGGGCGCGTTTACATGGCCCCCGGCGGCGCCGATCATTTGGAAGTTTCAGGACGCGTTGAAAGGGTCTGCCGGCTTGCGCGGGGCGACCTCATCGAAGGTCATCGTCCGTCCGTCGATGCTTTGTTCGGTTCGATCGCTCGGGTGTCCGGCGGCTCCGCGATCGGCGTTTTGCTCACCGGCATGGGGCGCGACGGCGCCGCCGGCTTGAAGGCGATGCGCGACGCCGGCGCCTACACGCTCGTGCAGGATGAGGTTAGCTGCACGGTTTACGGCATGCCCCGAGCGGCCATGGCGCTTAACGCGGCGGTTAAAGAAGCCCCCTTAGAAAGACTGGCGCCGCTGGTTTTAGCGGCCGCTGCGGCGACGAAGGAGAGTGTCTAATGGCGTCGCCGACGGATATGCGCGTACTTGTGATCGACGATCAATTGAGCATGCGGACGTTGATTCAGAACAGCCTGCGCGAGCTCGGCTTTCGCCAGATCGAAACGGCGGCGGACGGGATGGCGGGGTTGGAGACGATCATCGCGACCCGGCCCCATCTGGTGCTGACAGACTACAACATGCCGCATCTGGACGGTTTGTCGGTGCTTAAAGGCGTTCGCTCCCATAAGGCGATTAGAAACACCGCCGTGTTCCTGCTGACGGGACGATCGGATCAGGAATTGGTCAAACGCGCGGTGCAGTTCGGGGTCAATAACTACCTGGTCAAACCTTTCTCCACCGCAACGCTGAAATCCAAGATCGAAGATGTGTTTGGGGTTTTGGCGTGACGGATGTGTTGGAGAGAGAGAAACGCGTCGTCTCGATTGTGCTTGGCGAATATCACGCGACGACTGACCCGAAGACGGTGGTCAGCACCGTTTTGGGGTCGTGTATCGCAGCTTGTTTATGCGATCCGGAAGCGGGGGTGGGCGGCATGAATCACTTTATGCTGCCCGATGGCGATGCGTCCTCGGCGCACGATCAGCTTCGCTACGGCGTCAACGCGATGGAATTGCTGATTAATGAGCTTTTGCGCAGCGGCGCGCGGCGACAAAAGCTTGAAGCGAAACTCTTCGGCGGCGCGCATCTGGTCTCAGGTCTCAACGATATCGGCGCGGCCAATATCGCGTTTATCGGACAATTTCTTGAAGCCGAGCAGATCGCCTGCGTCAGCCGCAGTCTTGGCGGACATCAGGCGCGCCGCATTCGGTTCTGGCCGGTCCGAGGCAAAGCGCAGCAGAGATTATTGCCGCTGGAAGACATCGCAACGCCCGCGACGATGAGCAGCTCCGCCTCGCAAATGGGGGATGGCCGTGTCGAACTGTTCTAATCAAGCCGCCGCCGCGCCTTGCGCGTGTGACGCAGAGACGATCGCTGATTTGCAAACGCCGACGTTTTCTTCGATCGCGGCGGCGGCGGCCTTCGAATTGACGGACATGCAGCTAAGGCTGGGCGTATTGGAACGCGCCGTCGCCGATATCGTGATCCGCATTGGCGGCGCTGAAGGTCTACAAGAATTGCAAGAGTTTGATTTGCTCGCCCAGCGTGTCGCGGCGGTCCACGCCTTTCTCGATCATCTCAGCCGCGCCGAGGGACCTATTGGACCGGCTGAGCTTGAGTGCGCATTGGCTCAGATCAAATTGGCCGACGTCAAGCAAAGGTTGGCGTTTCACATGGCGGGTCGCAATGCGCCGTCATTCCTCTCGGAGGAGGCGGATGATGATTGCGAGTATTTGTAGCTCGGCGCTCAGTTTGAGGGCGCGGCCATGAGCGATTTTTCAAAAGTCGACGTTCTCATATTGGACGACAGTCCAAGCCGTATGGAGATTCTCGGGCAAATCCTGCTGGGTTTCGGCGCGCGGCGACTGCACAAAACCAGCCGATCTGAAGACGCTATGACGGCGGCGCGCGAGAGGCAGTTTGATCTTTTCATTGTCGACAATGAACTAGCCGAGGATCGAGGCGTCGAATTCATCCGTTGGTTGCGCCGCGATGCGACGACAGGGAACGCTCACGCCGCAATTATCGTACCTTCAGGCCGCGCGAGCCGGAGCGAGGTGTTGAGATTGCGCGACGCCGGCGCGCATTGCGTGATTGGTCGGCCTTTGTCGCCGGAAACGGTGATGAGCCATATCAAACGGGTGGTTCGCGGCGACCGCGAATTCGTCGTGAGCGATGATTATGTCGGCCCAGACCGGCGCTTCAAAAATGAAGGCCCGCCGCCGGGAAGCTCTGGACGCCGCGCCGACGACAAGACCGACGAACTCGGCGAGCAAGTGGGCGACAATCTCGCTCAAACCGAAATTGACGCTCTCGTAAAACCTCAGAAAGTGACGTTATGACCGATGCTCGCGTGTTCAAAGTGCGCAATCGGCTGCGCCAAAAGATGCAAACGCGCCCGGGAAAGCCCAGCGCCGCTTTGATCGAGAGCGCTGGCATAAAGGTCGACGCGGCCAAGGCGGCGCTTCTCAAACGCGCCGATCGCTCGATCCAAACGCTTGAAAACTTGGCGGCTTCCATGCCGCTTGCTCAAAACATTGAGACGCAGACTGAAATGCGGGCGATTGCGAATGATCTCTTTTCTATCGCCGACGCCTATGGACTGGATGGGTTGCTGCGATTGACCGACGGTCTTCTCAATTTGTTGCGGATGTCGCCGAAATCGCCCTCCGCGCATCGCAAGGCGATCCGCGCGCACATCGCCCCCATGCGTCTCTTTTTGCACGCTGCGCCGGAGGATGACGGCGAGCATCAAATCCTGGACATGCTGTCGCAATTGCATCGTGCGGACTGACGCGCCACGCGTATGATCTAGACATGAAAAAGGCCCGTCGGTTTATCCCGCGGGCCTCGTTTCGGCGTTCGCTGATGCGACACGGGGCGTAAAGCCCTATTTTTTCTTCATAAAGCCGGAGAAACGATCATTGAAGCGAGACACGCGTCCGCCGCGTTGCAGCACTTGCGCGCCGCCGGTCCAGGCCGGGTGGGTCTTCGGATCGATGTCCAGTTGAAGCGTGTCGCCCTCGCTTCCATATGTGGAGCGCGTACGGTAGGTGGACCCGTCCGTCATAACGACGTTGATGAAATGGTAGTCTGGATGTCCGTCGCTTTTCATGGGTCGCAAGTCTCGCGGCAAGAATTTCTGGAACAAAACGAAGCGCGGCTGATAGCTGATCGCGGCTCGAATGGCAAGGTTGTTTCTGCATGACGGACGCCCAGTCCGATATAGGCGCGGATCGTCGCCAAGCCGTGGCGGGCGCCGCGCCGGAGCGGCCGCGCGCGAAATCGCTCAAACCGCTGTTGTCGCTCTGGCCATACGTAGCGCGGCGCCCCGCGATTTTATGGCCGGCGGTGCTGTTTCTGTTTATCTCCGTGGGCTTCAATCTCAGCCTGTCCATCGCTGCGCGCTGGTTGGTCGACCGAGGATTCGCCGCGGCGGACAGCGCGGCGATCAATCAAGGGTTTTTAGCGTTTGTCGCCGTGGTCATTGCGTTGGGCCTGACGTCCGCCGCGCGATTTTACTATGTCTCGCGTTTGGGCGAGAGGGTCGCGGCGGATCTTCGCGCTGATACCTATGCGCACCTCACGGGCCTATCCGCTGGCTTTTTCACCCGATTGCGCAGCGGCGAGGCGGTGTCGCGCCTGACGGCTGATGTCGCGCTTGTTGAAACCTTTATCGGCTCCTCCGCTTCGATGGCGGCGCGCAATTTCCTGTCCATGGTTGGCGCGCTCATCATCATGTTCGCCGTGAATTGGCAGCTGACGGCGCTTTTGTTCGTGGCGTTGCCGGTGATCATCTTGCCGCTCTTTGCGATTGGGCGACGCATTCGCTCCTTGTCGGCCGCCGTGCAGGACCGCATTGCGGACGCGGCGGGGGAGGCGAGCGAGACGCTGGACGCGATTGAGCTGGTTCAAGCTTATGGACAGGAGCGGACGCGCGCGGAGCGTTTCCGCGACGCATGCGAGGCTGCGTTTCAAGCCGCTTTGTCCAGGATTGGCGCGCAGACCTTGTTGTCCGGTCTTGCGATCGTGCTCTTATTTTCCTCCGTTGCGGGCGTTTTGTGGATCGCTGCGCGTCAAGTGATGGACGGGCGAATGACGCCGGGCGAGTTGACGCAATTCGTCATGCTCGCAGGCATTGGGGCGAGCGGTTTCAGCGTCTTGGCGGAAGTCTTCGCAACGGCGATGCGAACCGCCGGCGCCATGCAGCGCATTGTAGAAGTGATGACGGAACAGCCAGACATCGCTGCGCCGCCTGATCCGGTCGCCCTGCCGCGTCCCGTAAGGGGTCATGTGCGGTTCGACAATGTGAAATTTGCTTATCCTGGCGCGGCGGCTGGCGCGGCGTTGGATGGGTTTGATCTGACGGTGAGGCCGGGCGAGACGGTCGCGCTGGTCGGCCCGTCCGGCGCGGGAAAATCGACCGTATTTCGATTGCTGCTCCGCTTTTACGACCCGGATGCAGGCGCTGTTCTTCTCGATGGCGTCGACGCAACGCATGCCGACCCGGGTGAATGGCGTCGTCATTTCGGATATGTGCCGCAGGAAGCGGCGCTGTTTTCCGGTGCGGCGGCTGAAAATGTGCGCTTTGGCGATCCGGACGCCTCCGACGACCAAGTTCGCGCTGCTCTGACGGCCGCTGAGGCTTGGCGCTTTTTGGAACCGCGGGGCGGCGCGAATGCGGAAATCGGCGGTCGCGGACGCACCTTGTCCGGCGGCGAGCGTCAACGCGTCGCCGTGGCGCGCGCCCTCGTCAGGGACGCACCGGTAATGCTGCTGGATGAGGCGACCAGCGCATTGGACGCTGAGAATGAAAGCCTGGTGCAGCAAGCGCTAGATCGCGCGGCTCACGGACGCACCAGCCTCGTTATCGCGCATCGCTTGGCGACCGTGCGAAAGGCGGATCGGATTATCGTCATGTCTGAGGGACAGGTCGCCGAAGAGGGCGATCATGACAGTTTGATGCGAGAGGGCGGCGTTTATGCGCATCTCGCAGAATTACAATTCGCCGAGGCTTAGAGCGCTGCTGACGCGGATGTGAGTAGCGTAGTTGCAGCCTCTAAGTATGTTGGTCCCAGTATCAGATAGGCGAGCGCTTCCATGGTTTGGAAAATTATCGGCGGTTTGTTGATGGGCGTTGGCGGTTTGGTGGCGGGTTTCATGACGCTGCTCGCCATCGTTTTGATCACCGTCTATCTGGAGTGGGAGAACGCCGCCGATGCGCTCAGAACTGTGTTTTTTCTCACAGTACCAGCCGCCTTGGTCGGGACGCTCATTGCTTTAGGCGGGCGCTGGGTGATGAAATTGGGCGCGCGCTAGGCGCTAAACGGCGAATACATCTCCATCGCCTTTGTCGCGAAACCATTTGGTGATGACGTATTTCACGCCGGCGCGCACTTTCATGCCTTGATGCAGCGTAAAGGGGTTGGGATCGCCGGTATCGGTTAGATTATTCCAAATGATCGCGCGGCCGGTTTTGGGCTGAAAGGTTTTGTCCAGCTTGCGAAATCTCGTACCGCCGCCTTCGCAGCCTTCATTCAGATAGATCATGAACGTCCAGGTCCGCTGGCCCATATCCTTGCCATAAGAATCATAATCGGCCGAGCCTGGATAGAAATAATCATAATGCGCTTTGTATTCCTGGCCGGGACTATACTTCTGCGCTTGGATCGGCTCGGAGAAGTTCAAAGAGACGCCCAGCGCTTTTGAGATGGCGGCGTCGGCCTGCTTCACCAGATCATTGTCCATCGTGCCCACTTGGCTGGTTTCGCTGGTGCGCGTCGGGTCGATCTTGCTTTCCGCCACAGTGGTGGAGCGCGCCAGGCTCGTTTCCGATAAGGCGATGATGTCGGCGCAGGTGTCTTCGGGCAAGAAGCCGTCCCAGCGGTAAAGTTGAGCTTTCTTCGTGAGAATGCGCGTCAGACCCGCCGTATCAGCTTGTGTGATCGCCGTTGCGGCGAGCGCGCCATAACGTTGCGTGCGGCCTGACCCGTCCAGAGCGGTCAAATTTGCGCCATCCGGCGCGTCTTTGCCGAACGCCGCTTCGCGCGCAAAGCCGACGCCGAAACCACGCCGACGCATGGTTGCGAAAACGTCTTCGCCGCTTGAGCCGTTCCGCCGCGCGCGAGCGGCCCACTCGCTCCATCTCGGATCGCGAAATGACGGGATGGACGACATGCCTGGGGCTCCTCGGCGCAGTCTGGGGCGGCTCGATCTTTTCGATCGCGTTTCGACTAGCGAGCGATGGAAAGCTCCGCAAGTTCAACGGCGCAACTTGCCTTCACACGTGCTCGGGGCCATGTTCCGGCCTCCGCAAGGTTGATGTAGAGGAGCGCCCGCGCTGATGGCCGGTCAAACGCTGTACGATAAGATTTGGGACGCGCATTTGGTGCGCGAGGATCCCGTGACCGGCGAAGCGCTGATCTTTATCGATTTGCACCTGATCCATGAGGTCACCACGCCGCAGGCGTTTGCGGGACTAAAATCGGCGGGCCGCGGCGTTCGTCGCACCGACCTCACACTAGCGGTGGCTGACCATAACACGCCGACGGAGAACCAAGCGGCGGGGATCGATGCAGTTGAAGATCCAGACGCGCGCTTGCAATTGCAGACCCTAACGCAGAACGTCGCCGAGCATGGGATTGAGTATTTTCCAATGGGCGATGTGCGCAACGGCATCGTCCATGTCGTCGGGCCGGAGCAGGGGAGGACGCAGCCAGGGCTCACCATTGTTTGCGGCGACAGCCACACCTCTACGCACGGCGCTTTCGGCGCGCTGGCGCACGGCATCGGAACATCCGAAGTGGAGCACGTACTGGCCACTCAAACGCTGCGCGCGCGGAAGATGAAGAACATGGCTGTCCGGGTGTCGGGCGTTTTGCCGGACGGCGTGACGGCGAAGGATTTGGCGCTGCACATCATCTCGGTGATCGGCACGGCGGGCGGCACGGGCCACGTGATCGAGTTCATGGGATCGGCCGTAAGGGCCTTGTCGATGGAAGGGCGTATGACGCTCTGCAATTTGTCGATTGAGGGCGGCGCGCGCGCAGGTCTCGTTGCGCCGGATGACAAGACCTTCGCCTACGTCAAAGGCCGGCCCTCCGCCCCGAAAGGCGCAGCCTGGAATATCGCGGAAACGCATTGGCGATCGCTTTATTCAGATGAAGACGCGCATTGGGATGAGATAGTCGAGATCAACGGCGCTGATGTCGAGCCGACGCTCACCTGGGGCACATCGCCGGAACAGGCCGTTCCGATTTCCGGGGCGACGCCTGTGCCCTCTGAGATTGGCGATCCGGTTAAGCGCGCCGCCGCTGAGCGCGCGCTTGATTACATGGGCTTGGAACCGGGACAAAAACTGGAAGGCGTGTCGGTCGACCGTGTGTTTATCGGGTCTTGCACCAATTCGCGTATCGAAGATCTACGCGCCGCCGCCAGTATTGCACAGGGCGCGCAAGTCGCGTCGCATGTCCGCGCTATGGTTGTGCCAGGCTCCGGGCTGGTTCGTGCGCAGGCGGAGGAAGAAGGCTTGGACGAGGTTTTCAAATCCGCTGGGTTTGAATGGCGCGAACCGGGCTGTTCCATGTGTCTCGGCATGAACCCAGACATTTTGGCGCCGGGCGAACGTTGCGCCTCCACATCCAACCGGAATTTTGAAGGCCGGCAAGGTCGCGGCGGCCGTACCCATTTGGTCAGTCCCGCCATGGCCGCCAAAGCGGCGGTGACGGGGACGCTAAGCCGGCTCTAGCTGCCGTCCGCGGCGTCTCCGCCGGTCGCAAACCGATCTTGGATGGATTCCGCAAACGCATCGACGCGCGGCGCGTCCGCCAAACGCCGCACGGCCTCCGACAGCGCTGCGCCGCTGACATCCGTTTGCGAGGTCAGAAGGTTGAAACTGTCTGCGCTCATATGACCGACAAACAGATCCGCATAATCGGCCTGTAAGTCCGCCAAGAGATCGAGATCTTTCGCCATCCGGCCTGCGATCGCGGTGCGCAGCGCTATGTCCGCGCGCTGGTCTTTTTCGCCGGGGACGGTTTTCGCGGTGCGAAGCATGGCGGAGAGTTCTTGTGACGCTTCCGGCCATTTGCCGTCCTGCCAATAGGCGTCCGCACGCAGTGACGCAGCTTCCTGTCCGTCGACGCCTTCCAACAATTCGATCGTATGGTCGTAGCGGCCGAGATCCCGAAGCGCCGCCGCCTCGAGGATGCGGCGCTCCAACGCCAACTCGCGCGGCAGCGAGGGCTGACGTGAGGCGTTGATCGCCGCCAGCGCGCGGTCCGGCTCGCGGTTCATAAGGTAGATCGACGCTAAATCGGAGGCGATGGAGGCTTTGCCGACGCCGCGCACGCGATTGTCCACCTGGTGCTGCAGCAATTCGGTCGCTGGCTCCAACAAGTCAAAGGCCACCAGCCTACGCGCCAGTTTGCGGATCATCCGGTCGCCATCCGCGCCGAAAGGCGTGAGCGAACGGAATTCATAGAACAAAGCGAGGGCCTGGATCGGATCTAAGCGGTCCGCTTCGCCGTCGAGGTAAAGCGTGCGGAAATAGTCCAGCAAGCGTACACGCAAATCGCGCGCGCCGGGCGCATCCGGATTTCGAATGGATGTGGATTGGGCGAGGTTCAGCGCCTCTCGGAAGCGGCCGAGGCGCATATGCTGATCGGCGAGAATGCCGATGGTTTGCATTTCAACATCATCGCCGCGCCACCGATACCGCAACGCTTCGAGCTGTTCGGCGGCGTCGGTCGCCGAGATCAAGCCCAATTCGCCGCCAAGCTCCAGACGTTTCAGCTCCGCGCGCACGGCGATCGGCTCATAGGATGAGCGCGCAAGCTCGCTATAGCGGGCATAGGCCGCGTCAGGTCCATCAGTCACCCCCGCGAGATGCGCCATCACAAGCGCCGCCCGCTGCTTGGGTTCGCGATAGCCTAGATTGTCGGCCCGCATAGCGTGTCGTCGGGCGAGATCAAAATTGTTAGCGCGGAACGCCGCTTCGGCGGACGCCGCATAAAACCGCGCCGCCCAACGCGGTGTGTAAACGTGAATAAGATCTTCGCCGGCGCTGAAGAATTCGCGGGCGCGTTCCCATTCGCCCAATTCAGCGGCGACATAGCCGCGCCATAATGCTGCAGATGAGTCGCCGCGCAACGCGCCTCGGCTCAGGTCTGCTTCCACCTCGTCATACCTGCCGACCATGACGTTGGCCGCGCCGCGCAGAGCAAGAAAACGCGGATCTTGGGTCGCCAAAGGCTGGCCATCTAAAACGACCTTCAATACGGCAAGCGCTTCTGGACCCATGTCATGGGCCACATAAAACCGCGCCAGTTCCATCAAGACATCGGATCCGGCGCGGCTGGCTTGGTCCCGCGCGGCGATGGCGCGTTCCAATTCATGTTGTCTCCGGAACCAGGCGCCGCCGGCATACCCGCCCCAAGCGTCAAAATCGATAAAGCCGGGCGTCGGCGTGTCGACCGTCATCGCTGTGTAGCCGGGCAGCGCTTCGGGCGCGAAGCCGTTTGTGATCGCCAAGCCGCCGTTTACAGAGATCGAAACGGTTTCCTCCACCACAGTTACAGCCACATCGTCCGATTTCGGTGCAATCGCCAGACCATGGGCGGTGGGCAGCAATTGCGCTTCGATAAAGTTGCGCTGCGCCGGCGATGCAGACGAGGGTCCGAACGCCACAACAGCAGCGATGTAGTCGCCGATCACGGGGTCCTCAAGCCAGACAACGCCTGCAGCCCCAATCAGTTTGGCGCGAATGCTGGCGCGGCCGGTGTTTGAATTTTGGCGCGTGGGTTCGACAAAGCGTTCGGGCGGCAATCCGGTCGGCGCGATCTGAATGGTCCATTGCGGACCTTCCGCGATCGCCGACGCCACCATGCCCTCGGGTGCGGAGATGCGAAGCAAGCTGGCTTTCTCGGTCGTCAGCGGCTCGACTTTAAAGCCCGCGGGCAGAGCGGACGCGTCAATGTTGAGATTGGCTTTTGCGGCGAACACCGCCCAGACGTCAGACCCGCGTTGGAACACGGACGCCGGCGCCGGCGCATCCCAAGGCGCGATCAGCTCCAACCCATTGGGCATGGGCCGGATCTTGATCGTCAACTCGCCCGATTTAGGCGCTGGATCTGGCCAACCTCCTCGCAGGCGGGTGGCGCGTTCGTCGGTGGTGGTTGACGCTGAGACGATCGGCTTATCGGCGTAGTCTGACAGGTTCTCGAGCGACTTCGCCGCGACGTCTTCCGTCTTGCGTTCTGGCGCTTTGATCGCGGAGTCGACGGGCGGACGCACCAGGGGGGGTGGGGTTGCTGCGGCGATGTCGGCCTGCGTCCCAGCCTCCTCCGTCGGCTTTGGCGCGATGGCCTGAGGCGACGAAGGTTTTGGCGCTTTCGCCGGCGTCGGCGTGGGTGTAGGCGTGGGCGTAGACGCAGCGGGCTCGGGAATTGGTTCAGGTGCAGGCTCTGGCTCTGGCCGTCGCTCCGGCACATTGGCTTCGGGCAGTAGGTCGACGATCACCGTCGATCCGTCGCGATAATGGGTCACGACCAAGGGCTCGCTCGGCTCCAGTATCATTTCAAAGCCGAGATCATCATTCGAGGCGTCCAGAGCATCGATGAAGTTCGGCGGATAGATCCGCAGCCGCGCCAGATCCGGCTCCGCGCGATGATCGAATTTCAGACGGATTTGGTCCGCAGTTTCCGTGACTTCATAGCCGGTCTCTTTACCCCAATAAAACGCCAGGCGCGTTCGGTCGCCGGCGTCGGCGGCTCGAATTTGCAGATCTACTAGGTCGACAGGCGGCGGGATGGCGGCGATGCGTGCGGCTTCAGCTTGTGCGGCGCGCGCAGCGACCAGGGGCGAGACGATCGCCGGCGGTGCGGCCCCGGCGCCTTCGGGCGTCAGGTCAATCGCGGCCAAATCAATAGATGTCGATCGGTGCAAGTCTACGGACTGCTTCAGCGCCAGGCGCAGCGCTTTGCCGTCGGGATCCAGGCGGGCCAAAGCCACCCAATTTGGAAGCGTCTCCGGGATCAGCGAGAAATCTGTCGTGATCGGTTCGTCGAACCGCAGCACCAAGACGCTGCTTTCGGTTGTCGCCGTAAAATTCGGCGCGGTTTCATCTCCATCGCCCCAGCGCGCCACCAAGCGTCCGTAAGCGTCGTTGTCTTCCGCCGTCAGTTCCAGTGCGCGCTGCGCCCAGGCGTCTCCGGCCAGAGGCAAGCCCGTCAAAAGCGCAAGGCCGGCTGCGGCCGGCCTCAAGCACGCTTGGAATCGCGCGGTGACGCGTCGGGACGACATTATCCGGCCTCTCGATTGAGATCGTCGACGGAAGCGGGAAGCTCAGCCTGGCTCGCTAGAAGGCGGGTCAATTCCTCCGCACGTTTCGACGACATGCTGGCCATTACGGCCGCCAAATTCGCATGCTTCATGCGCTGCGACATCTCCAGCAGAACATCATCATCGAGCGTGTCGAAGATACGCGCCGCGTCCTTCGGCTTCATCGTTTCATAGACTTTGACCAAGCCGTCCAGGCGTTCGTCGCGCTTGGCCGTCATGGCGTCGAGCACCGCCTGAAGATCGCCCTCCAGCGCTTTCAGCTCTTCAATCTGGTCGGACACGCGCGTTTCGGCGGCTTCCGCCATTTGCGCGCGCAGTTTCAAATCATCTTCGCGATCATCCAGCGCTTGCCGGCGATCCGCGAGGCTGCGCAGGACTTGGATTTCGTATTGCGACAGACCGGTTTCAGCCGCGAAATCAGGTCCGATATCGCACGCCCCGACCTCCTGCGGCGTTTCGTCCACGGCCGCGTCGCCTTCCGGTTCGATTGGTTGGGTCGCATCGATACGGATGACGTTTTGCTCTTCGCCTTCCTCTTCTTCGCTTGCAGCCGCCGCATCGGCGATTTCCACGGCTTTTAACGTAAGAACGCCGAACGACACCGCCATTAATGCGGGAAACAGCCGGACCTTGCTGGTTTTGGAGGCGCTCATAGGCGATCCCTCAATATGTCATGCGTCGGCGAAGGCCGGTGTCTTGGTGGCGGGCCGGCGACGCCAACACGCGGGCTTCATCGATTTTCGATTGAAGCTCTTTGCCCGACGCGTCGGCCGAGCGTTTCAGGTCTGTCACGGCGATTTGGGCTTGCGCGACCGTTTGCGCCAATTCCCGGGCGGCCGCCAAAAGACCGTCTTCGCCGGATCTGAGCGCCTTCAAGCGCTGATCCAAACGCCAGCAATAAGCGATGGCGATCACCAGCAAGAGGGCCAGCGTGATTTCGACAAAAAGACCATAGGGCATTAGGCGCTCTCCAAAACACGCTGTTTGGCGACATTGGCGATAGGCGCGTCCACGCGCATCGCAACCTTGTTGCCGATCCGGCCGATCTGGCCTTCTGTTAGATGGATGTCACCGCATTTCAGGGCGACTTTCGTATCCGGCGCCGCGTTCATCAGCAGGGTGTCGCCGACTTCCAAATTGGACATTTTCCCAAGGGGGGCGGTGAACTCGTCCAGCACAACGCGCAAGGGTGTAGGGGCGGCCCAAATCTCGGTCGCCAAATGGCTTTCCCAGATATTGTCATTGCCGAATTTCTCACCCATGAAATTCTGCAGCAGCATTTTCCGAATGGGTTCCAAAGTGGCGTAGGGCAGCATCAGCTCGCAGCGCCCGCCCCGGTCTTCCATATCGATGCGCAGTTTCACCAAAATGGCGGCGTTGGCCGGCTGTGCGATCGCCGCGAAACGTGGATTGGTCTCGATCCGATCAAGCTCGAAATCCACTGTGGTGAGTGGGTCGAACGCCTTTTTGGCGTCGGCGAGGATCACTTCCACGAGACGCGTCACCAACACGCGTTCAATCGTGGTGTAGGGTCGGCCCTCGACGCGCATGGCGACCGTGCCGCGCCGTCCGCCCAGCAGCACGTCCACAATCGAGTAGATCAAATTGGAATCGACCGTGACGAGGCCGAAATTGTCCAATTGCTTGGCCTTGAAGACGGCCAAGATCGCCGGCAGCGGGATCGAGTTGAGATAATCGCCAAACCGCATTGAGGCGAGGCTGTCTAAGCTGACCTCCACATTGTCGGAGGTGAAATTGCGCAGACTGGTGGTCATCAAGCGGACAAGCCGATCGAACACCACTTCCAACATTGGCAGGCGCTCATACGACACCATCGCCGAATTGATGATGGCGCGAACGCCGTTTCCGCGTCCTTCCGCGTCTTCATCGAGCGAGAAGCCGAGAAGACTGTCGATTTCGTCCTGATTGAGAATGCGTTCGGCGCCGACGGAGGTGGACGCGATGGTGGCGGGATCGCTCGCGCCCATATCGCTTTCGCCGGCCGCAAGCTCGGCTTCCCAGGCCGCGGCCATATCCTCGTCGCTGTCGCCGGTGCCCCCATTTGTTTGGGCTTCCCAGGCGGCCGCCATATCCTCTTGATCGTCGCTCGCCATAATCTATTGCACCAACATTTCTTCGATCAGCACGGCGTCGACCTGTTTAGGCGCGATCGCAATGTTGAGACGGCGTAGCAATTCCAACCGCAAGCGATATCCGCCGGCCGATCCGTTCAAATCGTCGACCCGCAATTCGCGCAGGAAGAGCTGGAATTGGTCGGTGATGCGCGGCAGCAGCGTGGGAATGTCGTCAAACGCGTGCGCGTCGACGGATTCCAAGGTGAGCTTCAACTTCAAGAACAGCGGACGGCCATTATCGCCCGACGCCAAATTCACCAAGATATCCGGCATGATGTAGTAAGACGGCTCGCCCGCCTCGCCCATTTGCACATGGCCGACTTCGCGTGGAGGGACAGCGGCTTTTTCGCTCGCCTTATCATCCGCCTCGCCGCCTTTGCCTTTAGCTTTCGCCGCCGGCTTTCCTTTGGCCTTCGGCTCTTCGGCTTTCTCGGCGGCGCCTTCGTCCAATGCTGCCTGTTCGGTTTCGCCGCCGCCGCCGGACATCATCATAAACGCGGCCGCGCCGCCGCCTAAAACGAGAAGCGCCGGTAAAACGACGAATAAGATCAGAGTCTTGCCCGCAAGTTTCTTTTTCGCGGGCGCCTCACCATCTTCGCCGTCCGCGCCCTCGGCGTCTGCGTCTTTATTCTCTTTGTCTTCGGCCATGATCTGCTCGCGAAGTTACAACCACTCGGCAAAATCGACCGGGTTTGGTTAAGGATTGGTGGAGATTTCAGCGAGAGGTGAATTCTCAAAAAAGATCGCTTGAAAACCGTTTCCGGCAATCCTGCGTTAACCCTCTGCCGCGATGCTTGTTTGGAGCTGTAAATTTGCGCCCGACGCAGAAGACGCGAGCGCCAGACGCCCTTTTTTTGAAGGGCCGTCGTCCACCGGAAGAAGAAACTTCGGCGGATGTAGGCGAGGCGCCGATGGACAATACATTACTCGTCGGTTTGTCCGCGCAGCAGGTTTTGCGGCAGCGTCTGGACGTCTCAGCGAACAATCTGGCGAATATGGACACTGTCGGCTTTAAGGCCGAAGCGTTGGTGAATCGCGAAATCGAAGAAAAGCCGGCGCGCGTGACTGAGCGGCCGTCGGATGTCGTGTTCGTCGACGCATGGGCCCTGCAGCGCGATATGTCGGTCGGCCCGATCGAGCGCACTGGCAACCCCTTGGATGTTGCGATCGAAGGCGATGGCTTCTTCGCCATTGAAAGCCCAGGCGGCGAGCCGGTCTATACGCGCGACGGCCGCTTTTCCATCGACGGCGACGGCCGATTGGTGACCCGGTCCGGACTTTTGGTCTTGGGCGAAGGCGATGCGCCGATCCAGACCGATCCGGAGGCTGGGCCTGTTAAAATCAGCCAGGACGGCGCAATCGGCCAAGGCGACGCCGAGATCGGGCGCTTCAAACTGGTGGATTTTCAGACCTCCGGAGCGCTTGAAAAAATCGGCGACGGCTTGCTGAAAGCGACCGTAGAAGAACCGGGCCCGCCGGAGACTATTCGCTTGGCGCAAGGCTTTGTGGAAGGCTCAAACGTCCAAGCCATCGGCGAAATGACCCGGCTGATCGAAATTTCGCGCGCCTATGAAGGCGTGTCGCGAATGCTGAACCAATCCAATCAATTGCGCGAAAAAGCTGTCGATAAGCTTGCGCGCGTCGGGTAGAGTTTGAGGAGCTAAACTATGCGTGCGCTGAGCACAGCCGCCACGGGCATGCAGGCCCAACAGCTCAATGTGGAAGTGATTGCGAACAATATCGCGAACATGAACACCACGGGCTTCAAACGCCAGCGGGCCGAATTCCAAGACCTGCTCTATCAAACGGTCGAGGCCATGGGCGTGTCGTCCTCCGACGCCAACACCGTGGTGCCCACGGGCGTCCAGGTCGGCGTCGGCGTCAAGGCCGGCTCTGTCTACCGCATCACCGAACAAGGCAGCGCCACCCAGACCGGCAATCAATTCGACCTTGCGGTTCAGGGCGACGGCTATTTCGTCGTGCAGCTGCCCGACGGTCGAAACGGCTATACGCGTGCGGGCAATTTCGCGGTTGGCGGCGATGGTCAGATCGTGTCGGAAGACGGGTTTGTGATTTCGCCTGGCCTGACGATCCCTGAAAACACCACCAACGTCACCATCAATCGCCAAGGCGTCGTGCAAGTGCTCACGGCGGACGACGCCGCGCCGCAGGAATTGGGCGCTTTGGAGTTGGCGCGCTTCATTAATCCGGCGGGCCTGGACGCCATCGGCGACAATATGTTTCTGGAAACCGCCGCTTCGGGCGCCGCAAATATCGGACAGCCAGGCCAGGTCGGCTATGGCACGCTTCTGCAAGGGTTTTTGGAGACCTCCAACGTCAACGCCGTAACCGAGATCTCTGATCTCATCTCGGCGCAGCGCGCCTATGAGATGAATTCCAAAGTCATCACCACCACCGACGAAATGCTGCGGACGGCCAGCCAGCTGCGCTAATCGGCGCGGTTTGAGGAGACGGGATTATGGGCGCGTATTGGCGCAAAACACTGCTCTTGTTGGCGGCGCTGGGCGCTGGGACGTCCCTGGCGCATGCGCAAATTCAAGTGCAGGGCCCGTGGATCACACTGGGCGATTTGGCGCCCATCGGCGGCTCAGCGGGCGGAACGCCCGTCGCGCCGGCGCCGGCGCCGGGCCAAAGCTTGGCGTTGGATCCCGATTATGTCTCGCGTATCGCGTTGGATGCGGGCGTCGCCGCGTCGTTTGGCGCTGCGCCCATATGGGTCGTGCGCGCGCCGGTTGCGCCTACCGCGCCTAAGGCTGCAACCGCGCCGACGCCTCGCCAAGCCGTCCCCGCGCAATCGGCCTATCGACCGCCCGTCGCCGCGGCGCCGCCATCTTCGCCTGCGATTGACCCGTTTGACGATTTCGCACCGGAGCCTGGCTATGTCCTTGTCTTCGCGCGGGACATGAAACGCGGCGATATCGTCGCTGTCAGCGATTTGGAATGGATCGCACCAGACGCCAGCTTGCGCGGCGGCGCGAGCTCGGCTGGCGCGCCGGAGCGTATGAGCGATGTGGTCGGACAGGAACTGCGCCGCAGCTATCGCGCCGGGCGCGCCTTTCGCACCTCGGATGTTCGCACGCCCGCCGCGATTAAGAAGGGTGAGCCGGTGACGCTGACCTACACCTCAGCGGGCTTGCGTTTGTCCGTAGAGGGCAAGGCGCTTTCCGACGCCATGCCGGGCGCGTCGCTTAGAGTTATGAATTTGTATTCCAAACGCTCGGTCGAGGCGGTCGCCGTCGCGCCGGGCGAAGCGCGCGTCTTTCAGCGCTGATAGTTCAAGGAGCCGTTATGGCGAAGATCGCGATCAAGACCGCCCGTTTAGGCGCCATGTCCGCAGGGGTTGCGGCGCTCAGCGCTTGCGTGGCCGGCGGCCTTAATGAAAGCGCGAAGCCGCCCGAGCTCACGCCGATCAACAACCCCGCCGAAGTGGTGGGCCGTGCGCCGGTCTCTATGCCCTTGCCGCTGCCTGATACACAACAATACGCCAGCAATTCGCTGTGGCGCACGGGCGCGCGCAGCTTTTTCGATGATCAGCGGGCCGACGCCATAGGCGATATTCTGACGGTGAACATCGAAATTTCCGACCGCGCCCAGGTGAATAATACGACCAGTCGCAGTCGGTCGAATTCCGAAGATGTGGGCGTTAGCGCGGCGTTGGGCTTGGAGCAGTCTTTGCTCGACACATTGCCCGCGGGCACCACCAGCGTTGATCCGGCGATCGCGTTCGACAGCACCACCGCCTCGAACGGCTCGGGTACGGTCAACCGCGCGGAGACGATCAATCTCACCGTCGCGGCGGTGATCACGGATGTTATGCCGAACGGCAATCTGGTGATTGGCGGAAGCCAAGAAGTGAAGGTCAACAACGAGGTGCGCGAGCTTTTGGTCTCCGGCGTGATCCGCCCGGAAGACATTGGTTCAGACAACACGATTAGCCACACTCAGATCGCACAAGCCCGCATTTCATATGGCGGCCGCGGCGACCTCACAGCTGTTCAGCGCAGCCGCTATGGCACGCGCGTCTACGAACAAATCGCGCCTTTCTAGATGGCGGTGAGGCTGTGACGCCCATAGGCGTCTGGCGCTGGTGTTTATCTCCATCTTAACGGCAGGCGTCTGCGCTTAACACGCAGAGAGACTGCTGCGGCGAGCCGGCTCTGATCCTATCCCGCAAGCTGCGTTTCGAACAGAGCGAGCATTCGTCCCCAAGCGCGTTCGGACTGCTCAGGATTGTAAGCGCGGGAGTCCGTGGGCACCCAGCCATGCATAGCGTCCGCATAGACCTCGATCTCCGCGGGAACGCCTGCGGCGTCGAACGCGGCGATTAGCGCGCCTTCCGCGTCGGGCTCGCGCTCATGATCATTTTCTGCAATCGCGATAAGCGCGCCGCCCTGGATCTTGTCGGCCAGGCGATGCGGGCTGTCGTCGGCCTCGGTCACCAAGCCTCCGCCATGGAAGGAGGCGGGCGCTTTGACGCGTTCTGGAAGCGCTGCGGCGGCGCGTATAGTCCAAGACCCGCTCATGCAAAAGCCAACCGCGCCGATACCGCGATTGGTGTCCACCGCATCTTGTTGATCCAGCCAAGTAACAATGGCTTCGGCGTCGGTGACGACGGTCGTCGGCGATAAAGGTTGATAATGGGCCCCGACCAATTCGCGGCCGCCTGGGTCGCGAATGCTGAGACCTTCTTCAAACAACCGGCCGGTATGCGTGCGATAATAGGGATTGGCGGCCACAACTGCGTAGCCCGAGCCCGCCAGACGCCGAGCCATATCGAAAAACGCCGGGCGCACACCGTGAATATCGGGCCACATAATGACCGCTGCGTGGGCGCCGCTTGCAGGATGAATGAAGAGTGCATCCACCGTCCCATCCGGCGTCGGGATGCTGACATCGCTTTCGGTCAGGCCGGCTGCTTCCTGCGCCGGCGTCGCGCATGCGGCGAGCGACAAACTGGTCGCCGCCAGCGTCGCCGACGCGCCAGCCGTAAATCCGCGCCGCGAAAGGGCTTTGCGTTTCAGATATTCGTCCAATTCCCGTTCTGTGGTTTCATCACACATGGCGTTATCGTCCCCATTCTTGTGTTTGAGATTAACCTAAAAGATGGCCCGGATACGGGTCGCATCAAGCTGATCCGCCCCGGTTCGCTAACTCGTGAGTTTCAACATAATGGTTTGAGTGGGTCGCACCAGGACCTTGTCGCGGTCTGAGAGGATGTAGGCGGTCGTGAACACGACGG
Source organism: Pseudomonadota bacterium (assembly GCA_039026555.1). GTDB lineage: Bacteria > Pseudomonadota > Alphaproteobacteria > Caulobacterales > Hyphomonadaceae > JBCCMB01. The sequence goes on along the minus strand of JBCCMB010000006.1, from coordinate 5,619 downwards.
ATTTTCTCATCTCGTCGATCTTCGCCTCTGCGTCAGCCCTTCGTGAACACGTCAAACGCTTCGGCATAGTCCGGATGCCAGCGGGAGAGGGCGGGGCGATTTTGTATGATGTCGTCCGCCGTCCATTGAATGCGCTTTTCATCGAGCGCCCGCGGCGTCTCATGGTCCGGGCATAGAATGTAAAACTCGTCGCGTTGAAGCGCCTCCATCATAAACTCGACGGTTTCTTCCGCCGTCGCCGCGAAGGGCGGTTTTTGCGGAATGAATTGCGACACCATGGGCGTGTAGACAAAACCCGGAATGAGGAGATGCGCCGCCAGCTGGCAGTGCTCCTCGTTGCGAAACGCGTGAGCGACGCTTTCCGTATAGGCTAGCACGCCGGTTTTGGAGAGATTGTAGGCGTAATTGCCGGGCGGGCGCGTAATGCCTTGCTTAGACGCTGTGTTGATCACGGCGCCCGGCTCGCCATGCTCAAGCATGGATGGAATAATCGCGTGGCAGCCGTGGACGACGCCCATCAAATTGATGTTGATCATCTGATGGAACGCGTCGAGGTCTTCCCAAGGTTTTGAGCCCATCCGACCTATGCCGGCATTGTTCATCAAGCAGTGAATGGCGCCGAATTGTTCGATCGCCGCATCGCGCAGCTTGTGAAGCTCGTCAAGTTTCGACACGTCGCAAATGACGGAGATTATGTTCGCGCCGGCCTCTGCGAGCGAGTTTTTGGCTGCGGCGAGCTCATCCTGCTTTACGTCGGCGATCGCCACATTCATGCCCGCCGCCGCAAAGCGGCGCGCAGCTTCCAATCCAATGCCGCCCGCCGCGCCCGTAATCACAGCCGTACGGCCTTCGCTCAGCCAAGTCGTCATCTGCGTCTCTCCGCCCTTTTAGGGTAGACTAGCCGAGCTGACCTTGGTGATGAATGTCCGCCTTTGCGCGAAGCGGCGTTAAGCTGCGAAACTGCGCACCGCGTTCACCACTTTGTCCTGATCGGCCTCCGACAAATAGGGATGCATGGGCAGTGAGATGACGGTTTTGGATTTGGCGTCCGTCACCGGCAATCCGCCGGGGCCGACCGGGTAGGGGGCGTAGACGCCCTGCTTGTGCATGGGCATGGGATAATAGACCGCGCTGGGGACGCCCTGAGTTTTTAGATGTGCGCCGAGCGCGTCGCGATTTTCATGTTCAATGGTGTATTGCGCCCAAACGCTTTTGCCGCCGTCGATCATGCCGGGGACCGCCAAAACGTGAGGCGCCAGCAATTCATTGTAGCGCGCCGCGATCTTGTCGCGCAGCATAATCTCCTCGTCGAAGACTTTGAGCTTTTCCAACAAGATCGCGGCCTGAATCGTGTCCAAGCGTGAATTCATGCCGATACGCATGTTGAAGTATTTCGGATCGTGCTCGAATTCATTGTCGGAGATGTCTTTGGGCGTCGCTTTGCCGTGGACGTGCAGGCTGTCGATGAGATCGGCGAGCTCGTCGTCATTGGTGAGCACTGCGCCGCCATCGCCATAACAGCCTAGGGGCTTGGCGGGGAAGAAGCTGGTCGTCACCGCATCGGCCCAATGCATGGGGTGTTTGCCGTTCAGTGTGCAGCCAAAGCCTTGCGCGCTGTCGGCGATCAGCTTGAGGCCGTGCGCTTTCGCGATACGCGAGATTTCCGGATAGTTTGCCGGCTGGCCGAACAAATCCACGGCGATGATGGCTTTGGGCGTCAGCTTTCCTTCGATTTTAACCTGTTCGATCGCCGCTTCCAAATGCTCTGGATCGATATTGTAGGTGACGGGATCGATATCGACGAAAACGGGCGACGCCCCCAACCAGGGGATAACCTCGCCCGTCGCAGCGAAGGTGAAGCTCGGGCAGAACACGGCGTCGTCGGGTCCGATTTCCCAGGCCATTAGGGGCAAGGCGAGCGCTTCCGTTCCATTGGCGCAGGCGACACAGCGTTTAGCCTGGCTGAACGTCGCGAGTTTTTGCTCCAACTCGGCCACTTCCGGGCCCAGAACATAGCGCCCGCTTTCAATGACCGACATGACGGCGGAATTGATTTCATCTTCGATGCGCGCGCGTTGGGCCTGAAGGTCGATGAAGGGCAGCATACGAAACTCCGAACAAACTGACGGAGCGCTGAATGCCGCATGTGCGAAGGGTGCGCAAATCACTCAGCGTTTCGTGGTGTTACGACGTCTGCGCAAACATATCTAAACAGGAGAGTTCAAGTGCGAAGACTCAACCATTGAGGCGTCGACAAAAGATATCGCGAAGTGCTTATCTTCATATCATTGGCGTCGTCTTCCAAGTTTACTCAAACTCGCGAAGATAAGGGCGTCGCCGGGGTAAGCGGGATGGTGAGCGAGGCGGGGTCACGGCTGCGCGCATTTCTGAGATCGTTTCGCCGGGCCCGAAAGGTCCGCGTGGGTGAGAGCGTACGTCTGCCGTTTATTCCCTACGGATTGGCGCCTGCGCTTGCGCTGGGCGTGCTTCTCATCTTCGGCTTGTTCGGATTTTCGCGCGGCGTCGTTCAACACACGACGGAACGCACCGCGCAGCAGGCGCTGGCCGATGTCGGCGCCGATTGGGCGACGCCTTGGGCGTCCGGACAATGGGTGACGCTTGAGGGCCGGCCGCCGTCGCGTGCGGCGGGCCTTGCGGCGATCAATGCGGTTCGAAACGCTGAAGCGCCGACCCTGTTCGGGCCGCATCGACCGGCGACGCGTGTGACGGATCGCTTTATCTGGCCGGATAACGCGACGGACGCCGCAGAAGACGGCGCGCTTGAAGAGGCGAACGCAAACGATGCGGCGACCGCGTCGCCGGCGGATTGGCGCTTTCGTTTGTCCCAGGGGGTTCTGCGCATAACGGGTGACATTCCCGATGCGGCCACGCGCGACGCCATCGTCTATGCGGCGACCGAAATGATTGATCCGCCGCGGATTAGTCGGGTCGACAATGGATTGAAGCTGAACAATGCACCGCTGGAGGCGGGATATCTGGATGTCGCGATGCGGGGATTGGACGTGCTGAAGCGTTGCGATCGAGGTTTGATTTCCTTTGAGGACCAGTCGCTCAACGTCAATTGTGAGTTGCCGGCCGCGGAGGAAGACGCGGTGCGGACGCTTGCGTCCGCGCCCTTGACGCTTGGCCGTTTGGGCGATCTGGAAATCCTCGCCAATGAGGCGGTGGCCAATTGCGAACAATCCATGTCCGATCTGCTCACCATGTCCAGCATAGAGTTTCCAACGTCCAGCGCGGTTATCGACGTCGATAGCGGCGCGCTGTTGAACGATATCGCCCGCGCAGCTCGAGCGTGCCCCGGAAGTTTGCGTATTGAGGGCCATACGGACAATACTGGCCGCGATGCGCTCAACACGCTCTTGTCGCGCCGGCGCGCCGACGCCGTGCGTCAAGCGTTGGTTGAACGCGGTTTGCAGTCAGGACGCCTCATCGTGCGCGGCTATGGCTCCACGCGTCCCATTGCCGATAATGAGACCGAGGAAGGCCGCGCCCGAAATCGCCGTATCGAAATCCGCGTTGCGCGCGCACAAGACGATCAAGAGTAGAGTTTAGAGTTTCAACCGACGAGCATCGCCATGTCGTTCCTTCTTAGTCAGATTTTCGTGCTGCTTTTGCTGGCCGCTTTGTTCGGCGCTGTTCTGGCGTATTGGTGGGTCAGTCGCCGCTATGAAGATGTGACCGACGCGCACGCTTTGCTGCTTGGGCAAACAGATGGGTTGGCGCGGCCGACGCCTGGGGCGTTAACCCGCGCGGATTTGGACGCCAGCGTCGCCGGGCTCAGCGCTAAGCTCGGCGCGCTTCCAAAAGCAGACTTGTCGAGCGTTGAAACGCGGCTCACCCGGATTGAAGCGTCTTTGGGCTCCGGTCCAGCAGCCCCGGAAACCGATCTAGGGCCTTTGCACGAGCGCCTGGGCCGTCTGGAAGCAAAACTCGAGGGGCCGAATAAGGAATTGGATGCGCTGCACGCCCGGTTCGGCGATTTTGAGGATTCCCTCGCCAACACCACCGCCGCGATCGCCACCAATGATGGGGTCGACCTTGGACCGTTGGAAGACGAATTACGCGGGATGGCGAACAAGATTGACGGGCTGGAGAATCCGGATTTGGATCCGCTCGCAGCGCGGCTGGCGGAGATTTCCGCGAAACTCGAAGCGCTGCCCGAGCCCAATCTTCATCCTCTGGATCTGCGCCTATCGCGGCTGGAAGAAGCGGTGCGTGCGATTAACGCGCCGGAGCTGGATTTGGGTCCGGTGCATGCGGGGCTCGCGAGCTTACAGCTCAGCCTGGCCGAACAAGACGCGTCGCCGCCTGTCGATCTTGAACCGTTGCACGGCCATATCGCCGCTCTGGAAGCCAAGCTCAGCGGGGTCGAGACCCGCTTGGAGACAGCGCGCAAAGCCGACATTGAACGCATCGGCACGCAATTGGCGGCTTTAGTCGCCTCTGTCTCCACCTTGTCGACGCCGGATTTGGCGCCCCTGCAGGACAAGATCGCCAGCTTGGACGCCGCCATCGGTCGCCTCACATTTCCAGAAGCCGATCTTCGCCCGCTGCATCAACAATTGGACGCGCTGCGCGCCCAGATCGAACGGCCGCAACAAGGCCTGGGCGCCATGCAGGAGCGTATTGTCGCTATGGACGCCTCGCTCAGCGCATTGATTGGTGAAACGCGCATGCAGCCTGGCCTGGAGCCGATCCAAAAACGCCTCGCCAGTCTGCAGGATGCTATTATCAACGCGCGCGCGCCAGATCTAACGCCGATGATCAACACGGTGCGCGCGATGGACAGCCGCATGGATTTGGGCGCGATCGAAAACCGGCTGACCGCGATCGAATACGGTCTCGCCGCCATGCACCACATGTTGCGTTCGCGGCCCGAGGCGCTGCCGCCGCCGCCCTCTTACGAGCGTCCGGCCAGCTATCGTCCGCCCTATGACGCGCCCCCGGCGTATCAGGCCCCGCAAAGGCGCGAGATCCGCGGCGACGAGATGGGCGGTTATGCGGGGGGCTCTGCAGACCGAGGCGGGTATGACGCCCGCGCGGACTATGCGCCGCGACCTGCCTACGATGCGCGACCAAGCACTTATGTCGCCCGAGGCTTTGACGTTGGAAACGGCCGCGCGCCGGCGGAGCCGACGCCGCCTGCATCCTCCGCCCGCCCGGCGCGCAGCGCTGATCCGATCAATGTCGCCCGGCGCCCGGACGACCAAGCCAATTTGCTGGTTGAAGCGGCGTTCGGCGCGCCCGACAATCTCGAACAGATCAGCGGCGTCGGCCCCATGCTGGGCGAATTGCTGAATGATGTCGGCGTTTATTATTTCTGGCAGATCGCCGAATGGACGTCCGAAGAGGTCGCCTGGGTGGACAGCCTGCTCATGCATTTCCGCGGCCGCATAGACCGCGACAATTGGGTCGGCCAAGCAGGGGATTTAGCTGCGCAACCTGGCGCCGCTGCGAGGCCTTAGGCCTAAAGAGCTCGGTCGCTGTTCACCGGGCTGCGCCCGGCGGCGCCTCGCCTTCGCTTTGCTCGTGGGGTGCGGGTTGCGAGAAGCAAGCTTACTTCAAACGGACCGCCAGGTCCGTGGTCCCAGCGAAGGC
>JBCCMB010000005.1:0-55059 GCA_039026555.1 Pseudomonadota bacterium | reverse complement strand
CGGCGCAACGACTTTGCCGGTTTGACCGACTTGATAGTCGTTCGGCGCATAACCGGCGTCCACCGCCGCGCGCGAGGCGCCGACCGCAGCGCCGAGCTTGTCCGCCAATGGGAAGATGAATTTCTGGAAGTCTTCATCCGAGCCTAAGGCGCGGCCGCCGGAGACGATGCGCTTGGCGGACGTTAGTTCCGGACGATCCGATTTCGACAGCTCTTCATTGACGAATTCGGATTTGAACGGCCCAGCCGGCGCGTCCAACGCCTCGACAGGCGCCGAGCCGCCGGCTCCCGCCGCCTCAAACGCTGTGGTGCGCACAGTCACAACCTTTTTCGAGTCGGAGGATTTCACCGTCAAAATCGCGTTGCCCGCATAGATCGGACGCTCAAACGTGTCCTGATCGATCACGCCAGTGATGTCGGACAATTGCATCACGTCCAGCTTGGCCGCGATGCGCGGGCAGATGTTTTTGCCCGTGGTTGTAGCCGGCGCGAAGATCGCGTCGTAATTCGCCGCGAGCGGCACGACCAGCGCGTCCATCGCTTCGGCGAGTTGCTTTTTGTAGGCCGGACCTTCAGCCTGCAAAACCTTGCGCACGCCGTCCAGTTTGGAGGCGGCTTCCGCCGCTGCACCCGCGCCTTCGCCGGCCACGAGAACATCGATGTCGCCGCCGTACGCTTTTGCAGCCGTCACGGTCTTGCCCGTGGCGTCGCCCAGGGCGTCGTTGGAATGATCAGCAATAACGAGAACAGCCATTAGATCGCTCCTGCGGTTTTGAGTTTTTCAATCAGGGTCGCCACGTCTTCGACTTTTTCGCCGGCTTGACGCTCAGGCGGTTCGGTCACTTTCACGACGCTAAGGCGCGGAGAGGCGTCGACGCCGAAATCCGCGGTCGTTTTCATATCGATGGGCTTTTTCTTCGCCTTCATAATGTTCGGCAAAGACGCATAGCGCGGCTCGTTCAAACGAAGGTCGGTGGTGACGATCGCCGGCGTTTCGATCGCGACGGTCTGCAGGCCGCCATCGACTTCGCGCGTGACGTTCAGCTTGCCGTCTGCGGCGACGACTTCGGATGCGAACGTGCCTTGCGGCCAATCTAACAACGCCGCCAGCATTTGGCCGGTTTGGTTGTTGTCATTGTCGATGGCTTGCTTGCCTAAAACGACAAGATCGGGGCTTTCGGCCTCAACGACGGCCTTCAAGAGCTTGGCGACGCCAAGCGGCTCTAAATCCTCATCCGTTTGGATCAGAATGCCCCGGTCCGCGCCCATGGCTAAAGCCGTGCGGATGGTTTCCTGCGCCTGTTGCACGCCGATGGAGACCGCTATGATTTCGCTCGCCGTACCGGCTTCTTTCATGCGAACCGCTTCTTCCACCGCGATCTCGCAGAACGGGTTCATAGACATCTTAACATTGGCGAGATCGACGCCGGTTTGGTCGGCTTTCACGCGGGGTTTGACGTTGTAGTCGATCACCCGTTTCACGGGCACGAGCACCTTCATGGGCGGCGTCTCCAGGCTGAGCGCGCGGGCGTATCCCGCGTCGAAAATGAGTTTGAGGCGCAATGCGCCGAGAAAGAAGTTTCACCTAGAGGCATCGCCGAAAAAACGCAAGCTGACGTTTGCGTAAAGGGAATTTTTGTCGCAGGCCCGACGGCGTAAACACGCTTGCAACATGGGAGTCGCGCGGTTGGAGAATCCACGCCAGCTTAGATTGACGTAGGGGAAGCTTGGGTGTCCACTGAAGTTAGGGGGACGCATACAGGATCCCCCAATACCAATTGGGAGGACTACTCATGGCTTTCGCCCTTCAAGGATGCATAAGCGACACCCAAGTCGGCCGCTGGAGTTTGGCGGCGCCGATTGCGATGGCGGTCGCATTGGCGCTGACCTTATTGATGGAGGGACTGATCCGTGTGGACACTGTTGCATTAGAGGAAGATCGATCCCGGACGTTGCCGCCTTTCATGCCTGAAGTTGTCGAACCAGACCGGCCTATTGCTCGGTCTCGCGTCGAGAAACTGCCCCAAGCCGTGCCGCCGGCAGCGAAACCGATATCGCCGCCAGGAAAAAGTGACCTCAACCTACCGCCACTCGATCTACCCAATCCGGACCCTAAGTTCGAACCGGGATTAGGCGACTTTAGAGCGCCAGTGATCAACGCTCACCAAACTGCGAAGCCGATCCGGCCGCCCATGCCGGCCTTCCCGCGGCGCGCGACAACGGGCGGCGAATGCCAAGTTTATTTCAGCGTGGACCCTGTGGGCCGCCCCTTTGACATCTCGGCGACCTGTTCCTCGCCGATATTCGAACGAGAATCCATCAAAGCCGTCAGCAAAGCGCTGTTCGTTCCGTCAACAGACGCAGACGGCAAGGCGCGCATCACCAATGGGCTGGTTTATCCGCTGGTGTATAAGATGGAGGAGTAGGGCTTGTCGCATGCCTTCTCTGCGGCGCACGCCCGCTTTTTCCTAGCCATGTTTCCCGCGATGGCGGCCGTTTGGGCTTTGGTCGTCGTGATGGAGACTATGTTACGCGATGGCGAGCTGATCGATGACTTTCAAAATTTGCGATGGCGGCCAGTTAAGGTGCATTTGCACTTTCTACCTGATCGAACTGCTGCCCCGGCCGTTTATCACAATGACCGGGTCACGAGACAACGTCTGCGTCCCATAACGCCGTTGGTTCTACTCGAGCGTGTGAGCCTTCCCTCGGATTGGGGGCGCGTTCGCGATGAACCGCCTTTTGAAGGGTGTCTATTGTGGTGCGTTAGGTATCCACGACGTTTTGTATCCGTTTCCGCAGAACCGGCCCAATCACCTTGGGCGAGTAGAGCTAACACCAGCGAGGTGGATTTATATTGCGACGTCTACTTTGGCGTCGATGCTCTTGGGAACGCCTTTGACGTATCAGCAAAATGCGAAAATTCTGAATTGGACTCGGCCGCGATGGCCGCAGTTCGGAACGTCGAATTCTGGCCAGCTACGGACGGTTTTGGCCGCGCCGCGATCCAGCAAGACACTTTTTGGCGCCTGACTTTTCCCGCGAATGCGTCACCCCCAAGGCCCTGAGCCGCGTTTGGGGCGGTCCCATGGTCCGCGTTTGGGGCTTTTGCGGGGGTTTTCGGCCAGGGGTTTGGCGCGGCGACGGGCTTCGCTGCGGGGCGGGGCGTTGAAGCTTCCGCCGCCCAATTCGCGCAAGGCGGCGATGCGGTTTTCGGTCGCCGGATGGGTGGAGAATAAATTGTCCATCTTCCGCGCATGCAGCGGGTTCACAATGAACATGTGCGCCGTTGCGGGATTATTCTCCGCCGTGTTGTGGTCGATGCGGGCCGCGCCTTGTTGCAGCTTGGCGAGGGCGGAGGCGAGGGCTTGCGGATCGCCGGAAATCTCCGCGCCCGTGCGGTCGGCGGAATATTCGCGCACGCGGCTGATCGCCATTTGCACCAGAGAGGCGGCCATGGGCGCCAGGATCATCAGCGCCAGCGTGCCGATCAACCCGCCCGGCCGGTCGCGCCCGCCAAAGAACAGCGCGAAATTCGCCAGCATGGAGATCGCCCCGGCGATGGTGGCGGTCACCGTCATGGTCAGCGTGTCGCGGTTTTTGATGTGGGCGAGTTCGTGCGCGATGACGCCGCGCAGCTCGCGCTTGTCCAAAATGCGCATCAGGCCGGAGGTGACGGCGACGGCCGCGTTGTCTGGATTGCGGCCGGTGGCGAAGGCGTTGGGCTGCGGATTGTCCATCAGATAGACTTTCGGCATAGGCATGTCGGCGCGCTCCACCAGCTCGCGCGTAATCTCTACGACTTGGCCATGCGTGGTCTCCTTCGCGCCATACATGCGCAGGACCATTTTGTCCGAATTCCAATAGGCAAAGAGGTTCATGCCCGCCGCAACGACAAGCGCGATCAGCATGCCCGTCTGCCCGCCGATCATCAGCCCGATAAAGCCGAACAGGGCCGTCATCCCGGCCAACAGCATAAAGGTCTTGATGGTGTTCATGTGCGCTCCTCTCGCACCCTCAATATGGGTGCGAGAGGGTTTTTATTGAAGAGCTTCGGGCTGTTCGAGGCTTCGCCTCGGCCCTCCGCCTTTGCTTCGCTCGTGGGGAGCGAGTCGAATTGGCGGGGCGTGTTGGGAGAGGTTTTTTTGTTCAAGAGCTCGGTCGCTGATCGCGCCTGACGGCGAGGCGCCTCGCCTTCGCTTCGCTCGTGCGGGTAAGCCGCCTCAGGCGTGAACGCAAGGTCCCCCACGAGCAACGCGCTTCGGAGGCGGTCCGCGCAGCGGATCAAACCGTCCGGGGGACGGGTTGAAGCCGAAGAAGGTCCCGGCAGGGACAGAGGCGCAGGGGCCGGCGCGTAGCGCCGAACAGCCCCGGAGCTCTTCAATAAAAAACCTTCAGACCCGTCTTCCCAACGAAACTTGGGACCCAGCTTAATCGAACAATGTGCGCCTCCGGCGAGCATATCCTCTTCGCCGGTACAAAACGCGGGCTCTCGCCCGCTGTTAAAGGAAAAAGGGATTAAAGCGTCCTGGCCACACGGAAGCCGACAACGTAGCTTGGGACCGAGGTGGTGCTCCTGAAGCGGCTCGCCGAGCGAAGGAGCCGCGGATAGAGGTACCAGGAACCGCCGCGGAGAACACGACGCGAGCAATCGCCGCTTATCCACGCCGAGCCGTTCGTGGGCGCACCAGAATAGCTGCCGTTCCAGCAATCCTGCGTCCACTCCCAAACATTGCCATGCATGTCGTAAAGGCCGAAGGCGTTGGCTGGAAACCGCCCGACGGGAGCCGTGTTTACCCATTCGTCTCGACCCGACGCCAGACCGCTACAGCATTGGTCCTTTCCATAATTCGCATAGTCATGGCTCGCACGGTCGCCCCACCAATACGCCGTCGTCGTTCCCGCGCGCGCCGAATACTCCCATTCCGCCTCAGACAGCAGGCGATACGTCTTCCCCGTCTTGCGCGACAGCCAGCGCACATAAGCCTGCGCGTCGTTCCAATCCACATTGATCACAGGACGCGATCCGCGACCCCAGCCTTCATCGCCGCCTTTGCTCACCGGTCCCGCATCATCACACGCCCCGTCGGCGACGCATGTGCCCCATTCCGCCCAAGTCACTTCGTATTTGCCGACCGCAAACTTGTAATCGATCCGAACCGTCCGAACCGGACCCTCATCATCGTCGCGACCCGCCTCCGACGCCGGCGAGCCCATAACGAACTGGCCCGACGGGATCACCACCATCTCAGGCCCCGCGCCGCCGCCCGACAGCGCGTCGCGGAACACCTGGCCGGGCGTGGAAGGACTCTCCAGCGCTTTGAGCTTGGCTCTCGCGGTGGATGCGTTGGCGCCGGATGCATGAGACGCCAGGTATCGCTCATATCCAGCCTTGGTATCCGTGCGCTGCGCCAGCGCCCAGGCTTGCGCCTCCGCCTCCCGCGCCGCTTGCGCGCGTTGCGCCGCTGCGGCCGCCTCGGCGTTGAGAGATGCGATCTGCCCGCGCGCCTTTTCGGCGTTCACGCCCTTGGGATAATCGCGCAAAAACCCTTCTAGCAGCACAATGGAGCCGCTGCCTCCGACCTCCGCCCAAGCGTTGCGCTCGTCTGCTTCAAAGGCGTCGGCGTCCTCCCCCGCCCGCTCGGCGAAGCGGGTGATGTCATCCAGAGCCGCCGTCGACAGATCCGGCGGGTCCAAGAATTTGGGCTCTGCGTAAGCGGCCGCCGCATTTCGCGTGCCGGGTCCTGCATCGCCGTCGAGCGCGCCGTCATAGAGGCCCATGCGTTTGAGCGCCGCCTGCACGCGCCGGATCGCCGCGTTTCGGATGGCGGGATCTTCCGGGGGCGTCTCCGTGGTTTGCGGTTCTTTGGTCGCGATCTGCTCAGGGATCGCCGAGAAGTCCGGCGCTGCGCCGGGCGTGTCGGGGTCTATAAGATCGGCAAACGCCTCAGCTGCTTGCTGTGGCGGTATCTCGGTCGCCGCGATCGCCTCTTCGCCCGCATCTGGGGCGAGCGTCGGAGCCCTCCACCCCAATGGATCCAACATCCAGGCCGCGCCGCCCGCCCCTATGGCGGCGAGCAGCAGCGCCGCTGCGGCGATCCTGCCTGCGCCGCCGCTGCGCTTCAGCCCCAAATCCTCAATCAGCTCGCCTAAGTCCGCCCTAAACGCATCCCGACGCAAAAGCGCGGCGTTGCGGCGTTCAAAGCCTTGCAGCGCGGGCGGCAAATCCGCCGCCTTCGGCATGGGCGTGTTGTCGAGCAGGATGGGGATGACGGGGATGTCGCGCTTGAGCGCCGCTTCAATTTCGATGCGGACGAAATCTTGCGGATCGTCCAATCGGCGCCGGCCGTCCTCGTCTTTGATCGTCAGCCATTGCGGGCCGACGACGACTAAAAGCGTTTCGCATTGCGCGACTTGTTTGGAGAGATGCTCGACGAAATCCACGCCCTTGGGGATGTTGTCGACGTCGATGAAGATGTCGCTTTTCTTCAGATGCTTCCGCAGCCCTTCATACAGCCGGTCGACGGCGTGCTGGCTGTCGGCGCGTCGATAGCTGATGAAAAGCTTGGCCATGTTGTGTCCCCGCCGGCCGCTAAGAAGAGCGCGCCTGAGAGACTAGCAAGATAGCTGGCGAGTTAAAGCCTGCTAGCCTCGCTTGGCGACGCCGCGTTGCTCCAACCGCCAGCGCAAGGTGTCGATGCGGTCTTCGCCGAAAAACGGTTCGTTGTCATAGACCAAGGTCGGCACGCCCCAATGGCCGGCCGCTTCCAGAGACGCTTGATTGGCGGCGATGACATCCGCATGGTCGCCGCCTTCGCGCGCGGCCTCCATCTCCGCGAGGTTGAGGCCGGCGCGTGCGGCCGCCTCGGCCAAGTGCTCGCCTTTGTCCCAATCCGGCGTGCCCCCAAAGATCAGATGCGAGACCTCATAGGCGAACTCCGCCCCCTTGCCGCGCCGTTGCGCCTCCACGCCCAATTGGGTCAGGCGATGGATGTAGGGTTGGTCCTCGGAGATCTTGTAGGTCTGCAAATCCTGTACGATCGGATCAGGCGAGGGCCAGCCTTTCGCCATGCCGAGCATTTCGGCCCGACGTGGATAATCCATCATGATGTAGCGTGCGCGCTTGATATTCTCCGGGCTGAAGAAATCCGGCTGGCGAATGGCGAGCGGCAAAACCGGACGCAGATTGACCTTGGCGTCGAAATCCGCCTGCAGGCGCAGCATGCCGGGCGTCGCCAGATAGGAGTACGGGCTGCGGAAAGAGAAATAGGCGTCGATTTCGGCGGTCATGGCGGGCTCCTGCGGTGGAATGATCTAGCGGTTCGCGCCTGGGACCCATTTGACGTCATTTGCGCCATTCTCATTGGCGCGCCGGGCGGCGACGAAGAGGAAATCCGACAATCGATTGATGTATTGCAGCGCCGCGTCCGAGATGCGTGTGTCGGGGTTGGCGTAAAGCTGAGCCGTCAGCCGTTCCGCACGGCGCGCGACCGTGCGGGCCTGGTGCAGATAGGCGGCGAGGGGAGAGCCGCCTGGCAGAATGAAACTGTCCAAAGGCGGTATGTCGGCGTTCACCGCATCGATTTCAGCTTCCAAACGCTCGACTTGCGCGGGAACCATGCGCAAGGGCTCCCACCCCAGGTCTTCGCCCGTGTCGGGCGTGGAAAGGTCGGCGCCCAGATCAAAGAGGTCGTTTTGAATACGCGCCAGCATGGCGTCTAGGTCCGGATCCTTCCCGCTGTGCAAGCGCGCTAGGCCGAGCACGGAGTTGGTTTCGTCGACGGCGCCATAGGCGTCCACGCGCGGGTCCCATTTATTAATCTCTTGGCCCGTCGCTAAACGCGTCGTCCCTTTGTCGCCCGTGCGGGTGTAGATCTTGTTCAGCGTCACCATGCTTAGCCGCCAATCATTCCAGACGCCCATCCCACGGCGACGAGCAGCAAGATAGCCACAAACTGCGCGGCGACGCGTAGGCGCATCAATTTGTTGGACCGCGAGCGCTGTTCGTCCGAGTTAGAGAACAAATTTACAATCCCCAGAACGAGGATGACGAAAACCACCGCCATCGAAATGTAGAGGGCGTAAGAGAGGAAAGTCTGCATGCGCTCGACTTACTCCGTTTTCGATGAAAAGCGAACGGCCTACTCGGCGGGCGTCAGAATAGGTCTCGCTACGGGACCGCCTTTGGGCGTCAATCCCGGTCGATGACGAAGCTGGCCTTAAGTATAGTGAAAACCTTGGCGATCGCGGCGTCGGGATCCTCTAACTTTTTCTCATACGTCTTTTCGTCGCGGATCGGCTGCTTCGCGCAATTCCAAGTGACCTTGTCCCAGAATTGGTCATGCTTGGCGGCCATGAATTATGAATTGGCTCCCGCTAGCGCTTCGTCGAGCGTTCGGCGCGCGACCACATGCGCTTGGATCTCGCCGGCGCCTTCAAAGATGTTGAGGATGCGGGCGTCCTGCAAGACCCGGCTGATCGGATACTCCAGCGCAAAGCCGTTGCCGCCATGGATTTGCAGCGCATTGTCCGCCGCTGACCAAGCCACCCGCGCGCCCAGCAATTTGGCGAGGCCCGCTTCCAGATCGCAGCGTTTGTCCTCATCCTTTTGGCGCGCCGAGAAATAGGTAAGCTGGCGCACGCCGACGAGTTCAGCCGCCATCATCACCAATTTGTCCGCGACGCGCGGGAATTCGAAAATCGGCTGACCGAATTGCTGGCGGTCCAGCGCGTATTGCAAGCCGAGCTCAAACGCGCATTGAGCGACGCCGATGGCGCGCGCCGCCGTTTGGATACGCGCGCTTTCGAACGTGGCCATCAAATGCTTGAAGCCCATGCCTTCTACTTGGCCGAGCAAATTGTCGTGGCTGACTTCGAACGCGTCGAAGCCCAGCTCATACTCCTTCATGCCGCGATAGCCGAGCACTTCAATCTCGCCGCCCGTCATGCCTTGAGCAGGGAAGGGGGCGTCGTCGTCGCCGCGCGGCTTTTCGGCGAGGAACATGGAAAGGCCGGAGAAATTATTCGTGTCTGGAACCGTACGCGCCAGAAGCGTCATAACGTCCGCGCGGGCGGCGTGAGTGATCCAGGTTTTGTTGCCGGTAATCTTCCAAGTGTCGCCGTCTTTGACCGCGCGGGTTTTCAGAGAGCCTAGGTCGGAGCCGGTATTCGGTTCCGTGAACACGGCGGTCGGTAAGATTTCCGCAGACGCGATCGCGGGCAGCCATCTTTCCTTCTGCGCGTCTGTGCCGCCGTTCAAGATCAGTTCGGCTGCGATCTCCGAACGCGTGCCAAGCGAGCCGACGCCGATATAGCCGCGGGACAATTCTTCCGAGACGACGCACATGGAGGTTTTGCCCATGCCCAGGCCGCCAAAGTCTTCCGGAATGGTGAGGCCGAACACACCCAATTCACCCATTTCTTCGAGCACTTCGATCGGGATCAGCTCGTCTTTCAAATGCCAGTCGTGTGCGTATGGAACGACTTTGTCTTCGGCGAATTTGCGGAATTGGTCGCGCACCATGTTGAGCGTTTCGTCGAGCCCGGTGTTCTCAACGGTCGCCTGGCCTTTGGCGTCTCGGATGAGCTCGGCGGCGCGTGCGCGGATATGCGGGCTTGAGCCTTGCTCCGTGAGTGTTTTTACCGCCGGCGTGAAGAGCGTTTCGAGCGCATCGCGGTCCAAGCCGACATCCGGCGCGCGGACCAATTCGGTCTGCGTTATTGGAATGCCGCCATAGATTTGATGTAGATACTCGCAAAACAGGATTTGCGACAACAATTGCTCAATCTCGCCAAACGCGCCCTCCGCCTCTAAGCGATCCGCCCATGCGGACACTTGGGTAAGCGTTTGCGAGTAGGTTAGGATCCAAGCAAGGCCATGCGCGGCGCGCTGTTCGGCGTCCAACAGCTTGCGGTTCACCTTGCCCTCCGGCGCGACTTTGGCCGCCACCGCGTTGCGTGCGGTATTGAAATAGGTTTCGACATCCGCCGCCGCTTCGCGCATCGCGCCCGCCAAATCATCGATGATGAGCGCGTCGCCCGCGACGTCTTGCGCGCCGTCCATTGCCATGCCGTCTCTCCCTAAACCTGTCTAATCCGGATCATGAGTATGTATGTTGCAGCGCAATATGTCTCGATCGCACCTAATTTCAAAGCGGCGGCCTGACGCATTCACGCGGCGTTAGGCGACATCTAGCGACAAGCTTGCGCGTTCTGCCGCCAAATAATCGGTTGAGCGCATTTCATGTAGACGGCTGGCGGTGCGCTGGAATTCAAACGCGCCGTCGCCCGTCGGATACAAATGGTCAGGTTCGGCGGCCGCTGAGATCACCAATTTTGTCTTGGCCTCATAAAGCGCGTCGACCAATTTGACGAAGCGCGCGGCGGCGTTTCGGTTCGCCGGCGACAAGATCGGCGTATGATCCAGGAAGACAGTGTGAAACCGGCGGGCGATGGCGAGATAATCGGCGGCGCCTAAAGGCGTGTCGCAAAGCTCGGAGAAGTCGAAGCGGGCGCAACCAGCGGCGTGCCGCGGCACGCTGATTTCACGGCCCTGCACATTTAGCTTCATTGGCGACGGGGTTTCGCCATTCGTCATCCGCTTCCAAGCCGCGTCCATGTCTTGGTCGGCCGCGGCGCCCAAAGGCGATTGATAGACTGGCGCGCGGCCAAGACGCTCAAGCCGGTAATCGCGCGCCGAGCTTAACTCCAGAATGTCCATCTTCTCCTTGAGCTGAGCGATAAAGGGCAGGAAGAGCTGGCGGTTGATGCCGTTTTTATAAAGATCGTCGGGGTGCCTGTTGGAGGTCGCCACGATCACGACGTCGCGCGCGAAGAGCTGCTCAAACAACCGACCTAAGATCATCGCGTCGGCGATGTCGGTGACGTGGAATTCGTCAAAACATAAAAGGCGGGCGTTTGTCGCCAGATGTTTAGCAGTGGGCGGAATCGGATCATCGCCTGCGCCCCGAACATGCGCATCCCGCCTGCGCCGCTCGTTTTGATCCAGCTTGCGCCACGTGCCCACGAATTCATGCGCCTCCAGCATAAAATCGTGAAAATGGACCCGGCGTTTGCGTTTCACGGGCGCATGGTCGTGGAACAAATCCATCAGCATGGATTTTCCGCGTCCGACATCGCCCCACATATAAAGGCCCTTTGGCGGCTCTGCGCGCGAAAACAAACCGGATCTACGGCTGAGTTTCACGCTCAATGCGTCGAGCTGACGGATGGCGTCAGCTTGGGCGGGGTCGGGCTCTATATCGCCCGCGCTTAGCCGCGTCTGGTAATCCTTATCGAGATCCGCCATAGGCGCTCAGCTCAAACGCCCCTTAAGGGCTGATACTAGTTTCGGCGGTTCCGCGCAGCGTAAGCAGTCCCAACGCGCTTATGCGGCCGCTGATTCTTCGTTCAGCATTTTTTTGAGAAAATCAACGAAGCTTTGCGGATCACTTGAGAAGTCGGCGAGGCGTAAATCCTCTTTCGCGACCGCGGTTTTCGCGCAATTGCGGCCGGATTGGACAAGCGCATCCACCAATTCTTGACGCCGCTCGCTTGCAGACACGACGGCCACGCGGAAATCACCCATGGTCGCGATCCGCGTCATGGTCGCATCTTCATCGACGCTGTCTGGCAGGCGCAAATCAACGACCACCAGGTCGAAGCGCTCTAGCCTCAGGCGATTCTCGGCCGCCAACAGGGATTCCGCTATCACAAGGTCGACATTTAGGCGCGCATGCGTTGCGGCCGCACCAGCGGCCGCCAGCATTTTGCAGGCGTTTGGATGATCCTCCACCCACAAGACCTTCATAGACGCGAGCTCCCACAAATCGACCAATCGGGGCGGACTAACAATAAAGTCTAAACCCTTGTCAAATCCATAATGTTATACCCTCTCATTCTCCTTTGGTTAAGCAAAATGAACACTGTGTGAGCTTTCGCATAAAAAGCTGCGGTGGGAATTAAGTGCGCATTTTTTTGCAGTTTGATTATATTGCAGGCTGAAAACTAACGACGGACGCAGCTTACAAAAAGCGTTCGCGTAGGCGGGAGCGGAAACGAGATGGAAGATCAAGCCCAGGCGTTGAGGGAGGCGCGGCTATCCGCCTTTCTGCCGAACAAGGTCGATGATTCGCATATTGTCGACGTCTTGATCGAAGAACGCTGCCCGAGTTTCGCCAACCATTGGACGTGGCCGGCGCTTCGTCCTGTTTTGTACAAATTGCTGCAATACAAAAAGGCGCTCAGAATGGCGGACGATATCGCCGAACTTAGCGATGGGCATGCCTGTTTCGAATACTTAGTCGACGCGCTTGGGCTGCGTCTTTCGGTGCGAGGTGTGGATCATATTCCGAGGTCAGGTCGAATGGTGATCGCGTCAAATCATCCAACAGGTCTGGCCGACGGCGCGGCCGTCTATGGCGGCCTGGCGAAATTTCGCCCGGATCTTGAGATTTTTGCGAATTCGGATGCGTGCCGCGTTAACCCGCGATTTTCCGACGTCATCATCCCGGTGGAATGGGTGACGGACAAGCGCTCGCCGGCGAAAACGCGCGAGACCTTGCGCCGCGCGGACGAAGCTTTCTCCGACGAGCGTTGCGTGGTGATCTTTCCCTCAGGCCGCCTCGCGCACAAAACAAAGGGCCGCCTGGTCGACAAGGATTGGTTCCCGACGGTGGTGTCCCTGGCGCGTAAGAACAAAGCGCCAATAACGCCCATGCATATGAAAGCGAGCAATTCGGCGTTGTATTATGCGCTGTCGAATTTGAGCGGCGAATTGCGCGACATTACGCTGTTCTATGAATTGCTGAACAAGCAGGGTGATTTGTTCGAGCTCACGTTTGGGCCTCAAATTCCCATCGAGCATTTGCAGGGCGATCCGCAAAAAGTGACGGATCATTTGAAGGCGTATGTTGAGACGAGTTTGTCTAACGACCCGGACAAACCTTTCGCGCCTTTAAGCTAAGCGCTTGAAGCTGAAAGGGCTTTATCACGCAAGGCGTATTTGACCAGATTGGCGCATCATGGCGCGCGTATGGTCCAAAATTGGTGGGCGCAATTATTATTCTTGCAATCACCTATTTGCTTTCGTTGTTCGCCAAATGGCTGCTGTTCGGCGCAGTCATCATCATCGCCGGCGTTTGGTCTGGGCGCGCCAGACTGGGCGGTCGAGACAGGGCTGCGAAGCAGCTGGAGAAGTGGAACAGCTAACGCGCTCGCCGTCGCGCCAAAGAGAAAGGACGCCGCATCAGCGCGGCGCACTTTCAACTTATCTGCGTCTAAGCGTCGGCGTCGCTGCGCCGATCGCCATACCAATCCAGATCGCGTGTCGCCCACATGGTGAAGGCGATGGCTGCGAAACTTAAGATAGAGCCGACAAGCAGCGCGTAATCCTCCATCCGCATCAAGACGAAGATCAGCGCATAAAGCGCCGTAAACACGCCGAAAGCTTTGCTGGCGGCCTTGCGAGACCGGAACACGCTGCCCGCGTATAGAGACAGCATGCACACCGTCGCCGTCGCAGCAGTCCAAAAGCCGAGCGTGAAGCCCAAATGTTCCGAAACGCCAAGCAGCAGCAGATAAAATACAGCCTGCGCCAAGCCCACTAATACGTATTGCGCCGGGTGGGCGCGCATGCCGCTGGTGGTCTCGAACAGGAAATAAGTGAGGAAGACCAACCCCAAAAACATTGGCGCATACTTCAAAGCCCGGCTCACCGATTGATAGGGTGAGGCTTCGTCGATCAGCAAGACGCCTAAATCCTTGCCCAGCAATTCGTCGAAGGACAGATCGACGCCGACGCCTTGCGACCCGCGCGCTAGGAACGGAACGCGCCATTCGGCCGAAAAGCCTGTCTCGGTCACGGTGCGCGTTTGCGGCAGGAAACCGCCCTGGAAAGAGGGATCTGGCCAATCGCCCTCAAGGGATACGCGGGTGTCTTTTGCAAAGGGGGCCATCCCGAAACGCTGCGCCCCTGTGAACCGTAAAGTGGCGTCAATGGTCAGCGGCGCGTTGCGGCGCTTGTCCAGACCCGGAAGCTCAGCCGAAATGAGGCTCATACTATAGCCCGCGAGCTGGGTCCCGCTTCGGTTTGGATAGCCGTGCGACCATAGCGCGTTCCGATTGACGGGTTCTAGGTTCCGCGTATCTCCGCCGACGCTGACCGTGGCGGCGTCCTGGGCGCCGCGCAAATCGCTGAGACCCAGAAAAACGCGCGCGTCCTCCCAGAGGATATTCGCATTGTCCGGCGCTGTCGTTTCTATTTTGGCGAGGTCGAACGCGCCGTTGAAGTTTGCGTCGACGTCATAGACCGGCACATCGTGGATGCCCCGGCGGAGCAATTCCGTGTCTAGATTTGCGCGAACCTCACCGGTTTCCGCATAGAGGACGACGCGGCCGGCCACCGTGCGGCGCTGTTCTGTCATCACGCCCGGCTGATTGGTCGGGATCGTTTCGACAATCTCGCGCGTGAATGGAACTACGATAACCGGACCCAGCACGGTTTGCCGGCCGCCGCGCAAATGGCTGACGCTGGCGACTGCATCGTTTGCATTGGCTTCCCGGTCGAACACCACCGCCCAAACAAAGCCGGCGGGGATCGCCATCAGGAGCGCAAGCGCGCAGACCAGAAGCAATTTCAGGCCAAATGATCGTTTAGGTACAAAGCGGTTGAAATCGAGCCCGCGCGCAATAGGTGCGTCAGGCGGTCCGCCGCTTGGCGGCGGGGGCAGGGTGTCGGTCATCCTCGTCCCTCATGATCCGATAAAATTGTCAGCGAGCCCTTAGACTAGCGCACGATTGGGCCGATTTCGGGCATGAACAAGGTTTAATGGAGGCTGCCGGCGCTCAATTGAGCGCGTCTTCCATCGCGGCGATGCAGGCTTCGAAGGCGAGGAGGGTGGACGCGTGGCGCTGCGGATAGTCTTTGACGCCTTCTAGATGGCGCAACTCCCAAAAATCACCGTCCGGCGGTTCGCCGCCCTCTTTCAACATCGCGCGTAGGGCGTCGCGCACCGCTTTGATCT
This sequence comes from Pseudomonadota bacterium, assembly GCA_039026555.1. Lineage (GTDB taxonomy): Bacteria > Pseudomonadota > Alphaproteobacteria > Caulobacterales > Hyphomonadaceae > JBCCMB01. Next base: position 40,037 of record JBCCMB010000005.1, on the reverse strand, counting down.
CGTCCAGCGATTTGCCGATCGCATTGCGCGCCAATACCGATGCAGAGGCTTGGCCGAGCGCGCAGGCGCGTGGGTCCAGGCCGATGTCGGCGATACGCCGCTCATCATCAAGCACGACATCCACCGTCATCACGGACCCGCAAACGCGCGACACCTTCTCTGCGCTGCCTTGTGGGGCTTCGAGGCGCTCAGTGCGGGGGATCGAGCCTGCAAGCTCCAGGACCCGGTTATGATAAAGATCTCCGAACATGGTCCCTTAAGTCGGGGTGTGCGCCGCTTAGGTCAAGCCGAGCATGGCGGCGACCTTGTCGGCGACACGCATCATAACAAGGCCGCCTGCGCCCAAGGCTGCAAACGCCAGCAATAGAAAGGCGCCGTCGCGCGCGGACAATCCCACCCCGATCAGTAAAATCGCGAGCGCCGGAAGAAGAGGGCCGAAAGGCACAAGCCCAAGTGGGAAGGTGATAAGGGCGGCCGCCACACATGCGAGGGCGGTGAGTTGGACGAAGGGTGTGTCCGTCAAAAACGTCAATCGCGGCGCCGTCAGCCGATCTGCGGCAGACGCCCAGCGCATACCGCCATTCACCGCCTGCAACAGATATTTACGTGGGAATTCGGCGTCCAAGATTTTCTTTGGCACCCAAGGATAGCGACGCCCCAAAACGATCTGAACCGCGAAGATCAGCGTCAGCATCGCGACCAACCATGAGGCGCCGGGTACAATCGTCAGCGGCGAAACCGCGATAAAACCCAACAACAAAATGACAGGACCATGCGCGCGCCGCCCGACAATCGTCAGTAAATCGCGCACGCTGATCGTGTCGCCGTCCGATCGATCGGCGAAGCTTTGTAGCAGCGTTTGAAAATTCTCCGTTCGAGATGTCGCCACGCTCGTTACCTCACATCCCGGCGTCGCGCCGACCTCGTCAATTCATGTAGAACGCAAATCCGCTGGGGGGATTTTCGAACAAAAATTTGAAGAACGCCAATTCGGTCACGCCGTCGGGAACGAGGTCGAAGGCGGACCAAAGTCGCAAATCCTGCAACTCCACGCGCAAGGCGGCCATGGCTTTGGCCCGCGCCTCCTCAAGCGTATCGCCCCGCTCGGCGCGCGTGGCGAACGCACCGGCGGGTTGGACGAGCTGCTCCACGCCGTCGAGGGTCAGCGGGATTTGCGCGTCTGCGTGGAATTCGGCGCCGACGATCTCAAAGCGCAACAAGAAACAAGCCATAAGTGTCGTGCGTCCCTATGGTTAGACTTTCCGCCATGTGCTGCCATTGGGACCGTCCATGATTTCGACCCCTTCAGCAGCGAGAGTATCGCGAATACGGTCCGCCTCAGCCCAATTCTTAGCGTTGCGCGCATCTATCCGCGCTTGGACCGCTGCGTCGATCCGGGCGGTGTCGTCGGCGTCGGCGCCCTTTTCCCAATCGCGCGGGGAGGATTGCAAAAGGCCCAGCAAGTCTCCGGCGGTGAGCAAATTGGCTTTTGCTGAGATCATCGCCGCTTCGTCGGCCTGATCGGCGGCGCGGTTCGCTTCATTCGCCAAGCGCGCAAATTCCGCCAAGGCTTGCGGCGTGTTGAGATCATCCTTCAACGCATTGATCACGCCGGCGTCGGTCGCCGCGCCATAGCCGACATCCCAAACCCGCCGCAGCGCGCCGTAGGCGCGATCGAGCGTCGTCTTGGATTGCTCCAACAGCGCCTCCGTCCAATCCAGAGGTTGGCGATAATGCGCGGACATCAACGCCAGGCGCAGCGTTTCACCGCGATGCGTCTCCAGCAATTCATGCACGGTCAGCACATTCCCCAGGCTTTTCGACATCTTCTCGGCGCCAAAATCGACAAACCCGTTGTGCAGCCAGTATCTCGCCAATTGCACGCCGTGGGTGCACTCTGATTGTGCGATTTCGTTTTCATGATGCGGGAATTGCAGATCAATCCCGCCGCCATGAATGTCGATGGTTTCGCCCAAAGTGCCGGCAATCATGGCCGAGCATTCGATATGCCAGCCGGGCCGCCCCTTGCCCCATGGGCTGTCCCATTGCGCATCTTCGGGTTCGTCCGGCTTCGCCGCCTTCCAAAGTGAGAAATCCGCAGGGTCGATTTTGTCGGACGCAATATCGACGCGCGCGCCAGCGATCATCTCGTCGCGGTCTCGCCTTGAGAGCTTCCCGTAATCGCGCATGGACGGCACATTGAACAACAGGCCCGAGCGCGTTTGGTAGGCGTGGCCTTTGTCTTCCAAAGTGCGCATCATCGCAATCATCTCGTCCATATGCTCGGTCGCATGTGGGCGGAAAGTCGGCGGCAGGGCGTTCAACGAGGCGGAATCCGCCAGATAAAGCGCTTCATACTTCTCCGTAATCGCCTTAATCGGCTCGCCTGACTTTAGGGAAGCTGCAATGATCTTATCGTCGATGTCGGTAATGTTGGCGGCGTAGACCACATGCTTTTCGCCGTAGACGGTGCGCAACAATCGAAACAGCACGTCAAACGCGACCACTGGCCGGAAATTGCCGATATGGGCGATGGAATAAACGGTTGGGCCGCACACATAAAGCGTCACGCGCTTTGGATCTTGAGGCGTAAACACCTCTTTTTTGCGGCTCAACGTGTTGGTTAGTCGAATGTCCATAGTCGGCGAGTCGTCCGTTCGCGTGTCGGTCAATTTGCAGTCTTCCAATGCACGCCGGTTGGACGAAGCGCAATCCGGTACTATCTTGCTGTCGTGCCCTGAGGGTAGAAATTCGGGCGGGCGTTAAGTCCGGGTTGTCGAAGATCGGTCATTACGGGCCTTTAAACGACCGCCCCGGCTCGACCCCTGTCCCTCAGTTTAGAAAGGTTCCATTTTCATGGACGCAGTTGTGAAGGGCGAGGTCAAAGACCGCGCCGATACCGTGGCGCGCCCCACGCGCGAAGAGGCGGAAGACGCCGTAAGGACCCTGCTGGCTTGGACCGGCGACGATCCTAAGCGCGAAGGGTTGATCGATACGCCCAAACGCGTTGTCAAAGCTTATGAGGAATGGTTTTCCGGGTATAGGGAAGACCCCATTGATTATCTGTCGAGGACTTTTGAAGACGTGCAGGGCTACGACGACATCGTCATGTTGCGCGAGATCGAAGTGGAAAGCCATTGCGAGCACCACATCGCGCCCTTCCTTGGTAAGGCGTATGTCGCTTACATGCCCACCAATTCGGTCGTCGGAATTTCCAAACTTGCGCGCGTCGTTGAGATCTACTCGAAGCGCCTGCAAACGCAGGAAACCATGACGGCGCAAATTTGCGACGCTATCACGGAAAGCCTGAAACCTGCGGGCGTGGCGGTGATGATAGATGCTCAGCACCAATGCATGACCACGCGCGGCGTGCACCATCCCGACGTGTCGACGATCACCACGCAGTTTACCGGCGTGTTCAAAACCGATCGGGAGCTTCGCGAGCGCTTCTTGCGTCTTTGCGAACGCTAATCGAACAGACCTTAAAAGGTTGAAAGAAGGCCGTCTTCTTCACGAAGACGGCCTTTTCTGTTCCGGCGATTAGGTAGCTTAGCTGGCGCGTTGAACCATGACGGTATGCGGGTAGGGGATAGAGATATTCGCCGCATCCAGAGCCGATTTGACGTTTTTGGTGAGGTCAAAATAAACGTCCCAATAATCCGGCGCGTTCACCCAGGATCTTGTGGCGATATCTACAGAGCTGTCGCCTAAATTCGCTATTTTTACAAAGGGTTCCGGATCCTTGAAAATGCGCTCATCCGCGGTGATTACGGCGGTGATCACCTGGATTGCGCGGTCCATATCGTCTGCGTAATCAATGCCGAACGTCACATCTACACGGCGCGTCGGATAGCCGGAATAATTCTTAATCACGCCGTCAATCGCTTGGCTGTTCGGCACCATGATCTTCACATTATCCGGTGTGGCCAAAACGGTTTGGAACAGATTGATGTCCTTCACTGTGCCGCTGGCCCCGGCGGTTTCGACAAAATCGCCCAATTGATAGGGCCGGAACAACATGATCATCACGCCTGCCGCGATGTTGCCGAGGGCGCCCTGTAAGGAGAGGCCGATGGCGAGCGTCAGCGCGCCCAAAATGGCGACCAAAGATGTCGCTTGGACGCCGAACACTTGAAGCGCAGCTATAAACACCGCCGCCGTGACAGCCCAGCGTATTATACTCGCGAAGAAATTGCCCAGCGTGTCGTCGATGTCCTCGCGCTTCATCGCTACTTTGCGGACAAGACCCGCCAGCCAGCCGGCGATTCGCAATCCGATGAGTAAAACGATCAACGCGCCAAGCGCCTTCATGCCGAAAGCGAGGATCGCACCTTCGTAAGTCGTCCAAAGATCTGCAAAATCGATAGTCATGTTCAGTCTCCAGGAATCACCATCCCAATCTTCAAATACTGCACGTAAATGACGGTGATTTGTCGATAAAATCGATAGCCGCTTGCGATTACGCGCTAGGCGGCAAAAGCGCTTCTAACGCCTCAATCCGATCCGCCTCCGCGGTCGGCTTGTCCCAGCGAATGCGATGTATACGCGGAAATCGCATCGCGACGCCGGATTTGTGGCGCGGGCTGCGATGTAGACCCTCGAATGCGACTTCTAAAACGAGGCCGGATGTTTTGGTTGCAGCGACGGCGCGCACAGGGCCGAAAGTGTCCACCGTGTTGTCGCGCACAAACTTGTCGAGCTGCTTCAACTCATCGTCTGTAAACCCGAAATAGGCTTTGCCCACAGGAGCTAGCTCGTCGCCTTTGTCCTTGGTTCGCCATACGCCGAAGGTGAAGTCGGAATAGTAGCTGGAGCGTTTGCCGTGCCCGCGCTGCGCATACATCAATACCGCATCGATCAAAAACGGATCCCGTTTCCATTTGAACCAGGGCCCCTTTGGCCGGCCAGCTTTATAGGGAGCGTCCCAGCGTTTGAGCATCACGCCCTCGATCTCGGGCGTTGGCGGATGCGCGCGCACTGCGTCCAGCTCCTCGGCGCTCGAAAACGGAACAAGGGGGGATAAGTCGATCCGGTCCGATCCCAGCGTTACGACAAACCGCTCCAGCCTTTTGCGCCGTTCCGCAAACGGAAGTGATCGCAGATCCTTGTCGCCCTCTTGCAACAGATCATAGGCGCGGATGAAGGCGGGACGCGCGGCCATTTGTTTGGCGGTGACCGTTTTGCGGTTCAAGCGCTGCTGCAAATCATTGAACGGGGCGACGGCCCCCTCGGGCGTACGCACCAAAAGCTCGCCATCAATCGCGGCGTCGAAGGTCAAGGCGGCGACCACGTCGGGGAAGGTGTGCGAGATATCATCTCCGGTCCGCGTGTAGATACGTCGTGTCTCGCCTTCTGCAGCCGCTTGAACGCGGACGCCGTCCCATTTCCATTCGGCTGCAAAAGTGTTCGGCTCGATCAAACCTGTATCAACGGCGTCGCTATCCTCGCGTTTGCTTTTTGGGACCAGCGCATGCGCAAGCATAACTGGGCGGAAAGGTGCGCGCAGATCTGGCGAGGGCTTCTCGCCGCGTCCGTCCAGCCATTCGAACAAGTCCGAATAGGGCGGCTCCAAGCCATGCCAGATCTCTTCAATCTCTGTGACCGGGACGCCGCCGAAATCCGCAGCTGCTTGTTTGACCAGGCGGGCGGAGACGCCGATGCGTAAACCGCCCGTGACAAGTTTGATAAGCGCCCAACGCCCTTCGACCGGCAATGCGTCTAACCAACCTTCCACCAGTTTCGGGCCTTGGGCGCGCGTCGCGGCTTGCAGCGTCTCGACGATCTCGTTGAGCGGAGGGACGCGATTGGCGCCGGGCTTTTCCGGCCATACCAGAGAGATCGTTTCGGCCATGTCGCCCACATAATCATAAGACAGGCGAAACAATTGAGGATCCATCCGGGCTTCTACCGACGCACGCAGCATGGCCGGTTTCACGCTTGAAATGTCGAGATCGCCTGCAATCGCCGCTAAAGCCCAGCCGCGCGCCGGGTCCGGCGTTTCCGCGAAATACGCCTTTAGGGTCGCGATCTTGCCATTGCGTCCAGGCGTCAGAATCAATCGATCCAAAAGCGCGGCGAAACTCTGCATGGACGCCATATAGCGCGCGCGCAGGTCGCCGCACAGGCGATTTATGTCCGTGAATGATGCGGTCTAAGCTGTAAAGGCTGGCTCCGTACGGAAAGGCGCCGATATTGCATTCCAATGCGATGCGCGCAAAAACGCCGCACGCTTTCGGGGATAGAGTGCCCAAAAACGGCCGGCCCGGCCTTATGACGGAGACCAGAATGACTGATACGAAGATCTCAGTTGAAGATCTTAGCATCGACGAGATGCTGGATTTGAAAGACGCGATTGAAACCCGCCTGGATGCGCTTGCGAGCGCCGAAGTGGGGACGATCGAAAAACGTCTTGAGCGCCTTAAAAGCTATATGAATCAAGAGGGTGTGCCTGAAGTTCGCAAAGTGATGCGGAAGACGCGTAAACCGCGCGCCGCTGCAAAAAGCGTAGCCGCTGCTCCCAAAAAACTTGCGCCCGCCAAAGGCGCCAAGCCTGCCAAAGGCGCCAAGACGGGCGTTAAGTTCCGGGATCCGGAAACGGGCAAGACATGGTCCGGCCGTGGCCCAGCGCCGTCTTGGCTGCGCCAATATGAGAGTAAGCGTGGTAAATCGCGTGCGGATTTGGCGGTTTAATCGGAAGCCGCAAACTAATCAGGCCATTTCGTCGTCATAAGTCGTGTCGCCTCGCTCGCCGCTCAATCGGCGGGCGAGGCGATTATGGCTTTACGCATGCTCCCTCTTGACGCCGCCGCCGCATTCGCGCCGCATAAGCGCGTCAGGGCAGTGGAGCATACCAGATGAGCGAAACGACGGCCGGCGCGCCGGAGCCGCAACGCGGGTTTTTGGGGTGGATTGAACGCACCGGAAACGCGTTACCCGACCCTGTTTTCCTATTTCTATATCTCATCGCCGGCCTCGCCGGAATTTCGGTGATCGCCGACCTTACGGGTCTTTCCGAGATTTTGAGCGACCAGATTTTAGCTGGCATGCCGGAGAGCCAAAAAGCGCGCTTCGGTATTGGCGCAGACGGTATCATCTCCGCTCAGAGTCTGTTTTCTGCGGACAATCTACGCCGGCTTGTCGTCGACATGCCGGAAACGTTTGCGCACTTTCATCCGCTCGGGCTTGTTCTAACGGTGATGCTGGGCGCCGGCGTTGCGGAGCGCGCAGGGCTTTTTGGCACCGCAATGCGCGCCGCCGTCGGCGATGCGCCCAAATACTTGCTGACCCCGTTAATCGGCTTGATCGCCATGCTCGGCAATTTGGCGGCCGATGCAGCTTATGTGGTGTTGATCCCGCTGGCGGGCATCGTGTTCGCAGCGGCGGGGCGTCATCCCATCGCGGGCATCGCGGCCGGCGCGGCCGGCGTGTCCGGCGGGTTTTCGGCAAACTTGATTATGGGCCAGTTGGACGCGCTACTCTTAGGCATCACCAGTGAAGCGGCGGGCATATTGGTGGCTGATTATCCCACCAACATCGCCGGCAATTGGTATTTCATCGTTGCAATGACGTTCTTATTCCTGCCGATCATCTGGTTCGTCACCGATCGCATTATCGAACCGAAGCTTGGACCTTACGACCCGACTCGCGGGGATAGCGGTGAAACCGTGACGCAGGAGCGCGAGGAGCTTACCCAGGGCGAGAGCCGCGGACTTCTTTATGCGGGCGTCGCCGCATTGGTGGTTGCGGGTTTATGGGTGGCGATGGTGTTTGGTCCCGGCACGCCGCTTATTGAAGAGGCTGCGTGTCCAGACGCCGCGCTGGCGGCGGGCGATTGCTCCTATCAAGCGCGTCTTACCCCCTTCTACAATTCGCTCGTCGCCGGGTTTTTCGTTTTGTTCATCGCCTGCGCTTGGGCTTATGGCGCGTGCGCCGGCACGATCAAAGGCCATCGCGACGTGGTTGAAATGATGACCGGCTCCATGCGCGATATGGGCTATTACCTCGTGCTGGCGTTTGTGGCGGCGCATTTCGTCGCCATGTTCAATTGGTCGAATTTGGGCCTGATTTTCGCGGTCAAGGGCGCGAACGCCATACAGGCCTCGCAATTGCCGATTTTTGCGGTGTTGGGCGTGGTCGTCGTCTTCGCCGCGTTCTTGAATTTGTTCGTCGGGTCCGCCAGCGCCAAATGGGCGTTCCTTGCGCCGGTTGTGGTCCCCATGTTGATGCTGCTCGGCGTGAGTCCTGAAATGGCGACGGCCGCATATCGGGTGGGAGACAGCGCTACAAACATCGTCACGCCCTTAATGGTCTATTTCCCGCTCATTCTGACCTTCGCACAGAGATGGGAGCGCGATTTCGGCCTTGGCAGTTTGATGGCCGTGATGATCCCTTATTCGATTTATATGATGATATCGGGTCTGGCGCTGGTGATGGTTTGGGCTGGGCTAGGCCTGGATTTGGGACCGGGTGTGGGCGTTGAATATGCGCTTCCAACCGCAGCGGCTGAATAAAAGATGGACGCGCCTAACGTTGATGTTCCGGACGGTTTTAGCCCGCACTTTCGAAAGTCGGGTCTGACGGATCCTTGGGAGCCGCTGTTTTCGAAGAAGACGGATGAGAAAGTGGTGATTGGGCTACGTGCACGCGACGCGCACTGCAATTCGCGCGGCATGGTGCATGGCGGCTTAATCGCGGCGTTGGCCGACAATGCGATGGGATTGTCCTGCGCGGTTCAGATCGGCAAAGGCTTGGTCACGGTCAATCTGACGACGGACTATATGGGCGCTGCGAAGCTGGGCCAGTGGATCGAATTTGACACCGACTACACGAAGACCGGCCGCAGCATTTGTTTTGCGCAATGTTTTATCACGGCTGACGACGCAACTATCGCCCGCGCCAATGCGACGTTTAAGGTGACGGATTAGCGTCCCTTACTAACGTGCGAAACCGCATACGCGCAGCGCACGATTGTCGCCAACCATTACATCGGCCACGCGGTCGGAGTAGTCCGTCGCGACAAGGTGCACGCCTTGGTCGACCAATTCATTGTATTCCGAACCATCTCGATCCGCCCAGTATTGATCGTCCAGTCGCTCGCCGCGTCGTCCTAGCGTGCCGAACGCGATTTCGACCCCGCGCGCGCGGACATCTTCCCAAAGGCCGGGATTGGGCGCGCGCGTGCCCGTCCATGCGATCAAGCGGGTGAGGTCGACACCGCGTTGCGCCAATTCGTCGAGGTCTGACGGGTCTTCAACGGTCGCCGTCATCATGAGGTCGGGCGCGATCTGTGCGATCTCTTCGGCTTGATCATAGGTGTAGGTGATCAAAATGACGTTTTCGGCGGCTTTGGCGGCGCGCACCGCGTCAATGATCTTGGTAAAAGAGGTGGAGCGCTTTTTGTCCAACTGAACCACCGCATTATTCGCCACCGCCCAATCCAAGACCGCCTCCAATGAGGGCGGCGAAAACGCGGTGACGCCGTCCCGGTTTGTAAGTTTGAGCTGAGAAATTTCGTCCCACGTCAGGTCTCGCGCCACGCCTTCGCCGTTTGTCGTACGCTCTAGGTTCGTATCGTGCAGCAGGAAAAGGACGCTGTCCTTGGTCTCCGCGACATCGATCTCCAGAATGGGCGTCGCCGCGTCGAGCGTGCGCTGCAAGGTTTCCAGCGCGTTTTCAGGATAGGCTCCACGCGGGCCGCCGCGATGCGCTGAGACAAGGGCGCCGTTGTCCCGCACGCAGTCGAATTTTTCCCAAAGGCTCGTCGGCGTCGGCCCCAACAACGCGTCGCTCGACGGAAGCTCGGTTTCGGCCGTTGCGGTTGGGTCGACCGGCTCGGACTTACAGGCCGCGATCGCGAAAGCAGCGATGGCGAGCGCAAATAGATGACGTTGGGTCACTTTTTCTTCCTTTTCGCAGCGCTAGTTGTCGATGCGCCCTTGGCGCGGCTACACTTTCATCCAGATAAGACAAAACGACGAAGCTTGGCGGCGCGATAGGCCGGCGTGCGGAATTTTCATCCTCACGCCGATCGTCCGGATCACGACGCCGACCTAATCGCGTGCAGATTTGGGAGAAGAAGAATGTTCGGACAAATGCAGGATTGGCCGCTGACGGTCGACAAGGTCATCGATCATGCGCGCATTAATCACGGTCAACGCGAGATCGTTACGCGCACCGTTGAAGGTCCGATCACGCGCACGAATTATGCGGAGATCTATGATCGCTCCAAGCAAGTTTCGACGGCGCTTCTCGAAGATGATGTGAAGCTGGGCGACCGCATCGCCACGCTGGCTTGGAACACGCCGCGCCACATTGAAACCTGGTATGGCGCGATGGGCATCGGCGCGGTGCTGCACACGGTGAACCCAAGGCTTTTCCCAGAGCAGGTCGCTTGGATTATCAATCACGCCGAAGATACGCATCTTTTCTTCGACATCACCTTCTTGCCGATTATCGAAGCAATCGCTGACAAAGTGCCGACCGTTCGTCGTTTTGTGCTCTACACCGATGACGCCCACATGCCGGCCGAAACAAAAGTGCCAGGCTTGATCTCCTATGAGAGCTATATCGCGGGCAAATCTCGCGACGTGGAATGGGGAAATTACGACGAGAAGACCGCCTGCGGCCTGTGTTATACCTCCGGAACAACAGGCAATCCCAAAGGCGTGCTTTATTCGCATCGCGGCAACATGCTGCACACATTGATCACCCTGCAGCGCGACGCCATGGGCATTGGCGCGAGCGACAGCATTTTGGCGGTCGTGCCCATGTTCCACGCCAATGCTTGGGGGCTCACTTTCTCAGCGCCCGCCATCGGCGCGAAATTGGTTCTTCCCGGCGCTCAAATGGATGGCGAATCCATCTATGAGCTTTTGGACACGGAAAAAGTGACAATGTCGGCGGCGGTGCCGACGGTTTGGCTGATGCTGCTCCAGCATTTGGAGCAGACCGGCAAAATGCTGCCGCATCTTAGGCGTGTAGTGATTGGCGGGTCGGCGGTACCCGAGCGCATTTTGCGTGCGTTTGAAGAAAAATATGAGGTGGAAGTCGCCCATGCTTGGGGCATGACCGAGCTCAGCCCGCTCGGCACGCTCGCGACGATGATCCCGGAATTGTCCGAGCGCAGCCGCGACGAAATCGTGTCTTATAAACTTAAGCAGGGCCGTGCGCCGTTCGGCGTTGAGCTCAAAGTCGTCGATGACGACGGAAACGCAGTCGCGCGCGACGGTGAGACGTCTGGCCGGCTCTTAGTGCGCGGCGCTGCGGTCGTTGAAAAATACTTTAAAGGCGATGGCGGCGAGATCTTGGACGATGAAGGCTTTTTCGATACGGGCGACGTCGCCAATATCGACGAGCTCGGCTTCATGCAGATCACCGACCGCGCCAAGGACGTCATCAAATCGGGCGGCGAATGGATTTCCTCGATTGATCTTGAGAACATCGCCGTCGGTCATCCCGATGTCGCCAACGCCGCCGCGATTGGGATCTATCATCCCAAATGGGATGAGCGGCCCTTGCTGGTTATTCAAATGGCCGAGGGGCAATCGGCGACGCGCGAAGATATTCTCGCCTTTATGGATGGCAAGATCGCCAAATGGTGGACGCCGGACGATGTTCAATTCGTCGATGAAATCCCGCTCGGCGCAACCGGCAAGATCAATAAAGTGGCGTTGCGGACGATGTTTAAGGATTACACTTTGCCAACCGTTCAAGCGGCCGAATAGGAAATCCAAATGCCTGACGTTCGCCAGCCGATGAATAAATTCCAGAAATACTCGCTGACGATCGCGATCGCGCTGACCGTGTTGACCCCGCTTTGGTTCATCGCGGCGGCGTTGGGGACGCGGTTTGAGCTGTGGAGCATTGGTTTCGGCTTGCTGAGAATGTCGTTCCAATGGGGCGTGCTTTTGATCGCAGCGGCGCTAACCTTCTCGCTCGGCGCCTTTGTTATCAATGTCGCGACGCCGCCGCGTCGCGGCGCGATTATCGCCGTCATATGCATGGCGCTGTGCGGCATGGCGATGGGACGGATTGCGGGGATCGGGCAAGATACGGCGGCCTTGCCGCCCATCCACGACATCCAAACCGATTGGACGGATCCCATCGCGTTTTCAGACGCGCACGTCGCTGAACGCGAAGCGAATGGCTGGAATGAGATCAAAGACAATCCCGTGGTTCCCGAGGCCGCAGGCGGACGTTGGCCGGATGCGGTGGGCAAATCCAATGCTGAGCTGCAAGACAGCACGGAAAGCTATCGGGATAAGGCCGGCAAGCCTTTGGCACCGCTGATTTTGGAACGCAGCATGGATGAGGCGTTTGACCTCGCCGTGGCGACGGCGGAGCGCCAGGGGTGGGCCGTGCGGCTGACCGAACCCGGTCTTGGCCGCATTGAAGCGACGGAGACCAGCACCTGGTATGGCTTTACCGACGACATCGCCATTCGCGTACGGTCGGACGGCGCTGGATCGCGCGTCGATGTGCGCTCAATCAGCCGTATCGGGTTGTCCGATATGGGCGCAAACTACGCCCGCGTGAAAGGTTATCTCGACGATCTTGCGCTAGCGGGGCGCTAAGCGTGGTCTAAACCGTTTCCGCTAGCCGGTATTCGGATTTGAGGCCGTGTTCCGCGTCAACCTGGACTTGGCCTGTTTCCGTCAAATGGATCATGTGCGCCATGACGGAGTGACACGCGGCGGGATGCAGGCGTTTGTCGACGTCTTTGTAGATGACGCTCACCATCTCCGGGATGCGCGTGTCGCCGGCTTTGAGGCGCTCCAGAATGGCGTCTTCGCGCGCGTGGCGATGCGAAATGTAAGCGTCCATGAACTCGGCGACGTCTCTGACGGGCGGTCCATGCGTCGGCCAAATGGTGGAAAAGCCTCGTTCGCGGATCTTTTCGAGGCTGGCGAAATAATCGCCCATATGCCCGTCCGGCGGAGAGATCACCGTTGTCGACCAGCCCATGACATGGTCGCCGGAGAAGAGCGCATTTTCGTCTTTCAGCGCAAAACAAAAATGGTTGGAGGTGTGGCCGGGTGTTGCAATCGCTTCCACGGTCCAGCCTTCGCCTTCAATGACTTGCCCGTCGCTCAGATTAATGTCCGGCCTAAAGCGCAGATCATCGCCTGCCTCCATGCGAACATCCGATTCTGTGGGGATGGCCGGGCCGCCCGCCCAGACTTTGCAGCCCGCCCAATCCGCTAGCGGGTGGGCGAGGGGTGAGTGATCCATATGCGAGTGCGTGACCAATACGTGGGAAACCGTCTCGCCCTCCAGCGCACGCTTTAAAGCTTCAAAATGCGGTGCGTGGTCCGGGCCAGGGTCTATCACGGCGACCGAGCCGCGGCCGATCACGTAAACGCCTGTCCCTGTATAGGTGAAAGGCCCCGGATTATCAGCAACGATACGGCGGATGAGCGGGCTGACTTGATCAACGCGCTCATACTCGAAATCTAAATCGCGTACGAAGGGGATGCCGGCCATTTGCGGGTGTCCGTCCTCTTACTAATTATGGGGCGAAGCGGGTTCCAAAAGCGCGCGCCAGACGGCGCGTCGCGCGAAGTTTCTGTCCAAGGGGAAGCGCCACCGGCGGCCCCATATCGGTCTTGTTAGCGTCAACAATATAGATGCGTCCATCGCTTGCATCACGCAGAACGTCGACACCGCCCCAATCCATGCCGATCTCTGCCGTAAAGCGGCGGATTAGCGCGATTTCCTCGCGACTAAAAGTCTCAGACACAGAGGCTAATTCGACCTCGACATTTTCGTTGAGAAAGCGGCGGCCGATACGGCGGCGCTTTTTGAAAACGAGAATCGGCTCGCCGCCGACGGTGACGGTGCGGAGGTCTTCGACGAGGCCGCCGGGAATGGAATTGTCGATCAGGCGCTGATACGCGCGGCCGGTCTCGCGCGGCGTCGGACCAACAATAATGCGGCCATCATGCGTGGCGTTGATTTCAGATTTGTCGACCATCGGGCCGTCAAAGGTTTCTGGGTCAATTGATAATGAATAGCCCGCAGCGCGTTCAAACGCCGCCGCGACGAAAGATTTGGATATGTCCGGGCAGTTGAAATTCACAAGGCGCGCCGTGTCAGAAACGCGCGGCGCCTCGCTTACCGTTTCGGTCGTATCGTCAAAATGCATGACGATGTCGGCTTGTGAGGTGTCGTCGACAAGCTTAGCGCCTGCGACATGCATAACGGGCCAGATGAGGTACCAAGGTCGCGGCTTATCTGGGGCGAATGCGATGGTTGGACGTTTATGGCCGGTCACGCGCCGCCAGATACGCCAGGCCTGCGCCAGAGTGTAGAAACAAAACCAAGTGAAAATGTCGTTCGCGAGGCTAAAGGTGAGGGCCACGCGCGCGCCTGTCTTTTTGACCAGGACCACGCCGTCGTCGAGGACGAAGTCCGACGTCCACAGAGATTTCAACATACCCTCTCCCTGCATTCGCTCTTAGCGCCGCTAAAAACTACTCGTCGCTTGTATCCCCTCTCGCCCGATAGGCGTAACCCCTCTACAAGATTTCTCTTCATATGCCACTTTGGGGCGACTTCGTGGCCGTTTGTCTTATTTGCAAAAATGAACACGCCGCCGCTCCCTTACGAATCGGTGTCTCAAGCCGACGCCAGTTTGGCGAGTACGGGCTCTAGGTGGTGCAAATCATATCCGGCTGTCTCTGCGGCCGAGACGGCTTGTCCTGGGGCCAGCGCCCCCATCTTCGCCTGAGTTAAGGCCCATAGCGTTATGGACCGCGTACCTGATCGGCAATACGCCAAGGTAGGCCCCTCAATTTTGCTCAACGCCTCAGCCAGCGCGTCGACATTTGACAGGTTCGGCGCGCCGACGACTGGAATATAGGCGTATGTCAGACCAACGGCTTCGGCTGCCCTTTGAGCGTCAACGCTGGCGATTTGGTCGTGCGCTTCGCCGTCAGGGCGATTGTTGACGATGAATTTGAAGCCCGCGGCGGCGATTTCGGCGAAATCCTCGTGCGCGATCTGTGGCGCAACGGCGAAATTATCGGCGACTTTGCGAACATCAGCCATGGTTTTTCCTTCTGTATGCGTCATGTCATTGACAGTTTGGCATGAGGCCCGGCCAATAACGCAACAGGTCGTATTCTGGCGCGACCTTATCCCCTTCACTTAAGATGGCGCAAAGAAACTTGGACGATAAGCCGCGCAAATCATCGTTACCTGGCGTGATCTCACGTTTCCCAGCCGCCTATGCGGCGGGCAGGTTGCTGTTGTCGATTCCCACCATGTTGGCGATCATCACATTGGCGTTTTTCCTGATGCGGGCGGCGCCGGGCAATCCTTACAGCATGGAGCGGAAGCTTTCGCCGGAAGTGGAGGCGAATATCCGCGCCTCGCTTGGATTAGATAAGCCGTTGATCGAGCAATACGGCGATTACCTTCTCAACGCGGTGCAGGGCGATTTGGGCCCATCTATGCGCAATAAGGACAAATCTGTCTCGGAACTTATCGCAGAAGGGTTGCCCGTCAGCCTGACGATCGGCGCTTGCGCCATGGGGTTGGCCTTAGCGATAGGCGGCGGGCTGGGGGTCGTCGCCGCGCTGAGACAAAATAGCGCTGCGGATTATTCGGTGATGGGTCTCGCCATGGCGGGAATATCCATACCCACCTTCGTCACAGGGCCGATTTTATCATTGGTGTTTGGGGTCTGGCTGGGCTGGTTCGCCGCCGGCGGCTTGGACTTGGGGCGGATGAGTTTTTACACCATCTTCCTGCCTGTCTTGACGCTCGCCTTGCCGCAAATCGCCATTGTCTCACGATTGATGCGCGCCTCGATGATTGAAGTTTTGCGATCAAATTTTGTTCGAACGGCGCGCGCCAAGGGGCTGTCTGAAGCGCGCATATTGTGGCGTCACGCAGCGCCGGCGGCGGCTTTGCCGCTGGTCAGCTATATCGGCCCGGCGACGGCGGGCTTGTTGACAGGGTCGGTGGTGATCGAACGCGTGTTCGGCCTACCGGGCGTCGGGCAATACTTTATCGACGGCGCCATCAATCGCGACTACCCGCTCGTGATGGGCGTCGTCATTCTATATGCGGGCTTGATTGTCGCCTTCAATCTCATCGCCGACATCGCCTATGGGATCTTGGATCCCAAAGTGAGCTATGAATGAATGTGACCGCACCTGATCTGGGCGGCTCGCGGGCGATGTCCCGCGCGGCGGAGGAGGGGCGGTCCTTATGGGATGACGCCCGCGCCCGATTGATGCGCAATAAAGCGGCGGTTACCAGCGTGTGGTTGCTCGGCGGGCTGGTAATCATCGCCGTTTTTGGGCCGATGGTCTGGCCACATAACTATGATGCGATTTATCGCGACCGCGTGGCGATCTCTCCGACCTTTGAGAATTTTCACATCTTGGGCACCGACATGTTGGGCCGGGATCTGGCGGTGCGATTAATGGTGGGCCTGCGCGTCTCCCTGGCGGTGGGCGTCATCGCGACCTGCGTGAGCTTGGTGATCGGCGTCGCTTGGGGCGCGACCGCAGGCTATCTGGGCGGCCGCGTCGATCAGATCATGATGCGTATTGTCGATGTGATCTATGCGATGCCTTTTATCTTTTTCGTCATCCTGCTGACGGTCGTGTTCGGGCAGAACATCTTCCTGATCTTCCTGGCCATTGGCGCGGTGGAATGGCTGACCATGGCGCGGATTGTCCGTGGGCAGACTTTGACGCTCCGCCAGCGTGAATTTGTCGAAGCGGCCCGCGCGAGCGGCGTACCTCCCGTTAAAATCGTCACGCGTCATATCGTGCCCAATCTTCTGGGGCCCGTCGCCGTTTATGTGACGCTCACCCTGCCGGTCGTTATTCTGGCGGAGAGCTTCTTGTCCTTCCTCGGCCTTGGCGTGAACGAACCGCTCACCTCTTTAGGGCTCTTAATTTCCGAGGGGCGCGAGAACATGTCCAAGCTTTGGCTGCTATTGGCACCGGCGCTCACAATGGTGTCCGCGTTGCTCGCGCTTAACTTCATTGGCGACGGCTTACGCGACGCGATCGATCCGCGCGACCGGTAGACACCCACATCAAAGATCCTCAATCATCGAGGCGACAGATCAGACAAGGACCAAGACACATGAGGTTTGCAAGCGCATTGAAGATCGGATTGGCCGCGGCGATCGCGAGCTTTGCGGCCGCATGCGGCGGCGGCGACCCTGTTGCGGACAATGTGCTGCACCGAGGCATCACCGCAAATCCCGACACCGTCGATCCTCATAAAGCTGAAGGCACGTGGGAGCGCTATGTCATCAACGACATGTTTGTCGGCTTGTTCGCAGACGACGCGAACGCCAATCCCGTGCCGACCGTCGCTGAAAGCTGGAGTGTTAGCGAGGATGGGCTGACATGGACGTTTAATTTACGTCCCTTCTTCTGGTCGGATGGCGAACCCGTCACCGCGTATGATTTTGAATTCGCCATGCGGCGTTTGATGGACCCGACCACCACGGGCGTCTCCTATGCGTCCCTGCTGTATGTCGTGAAGAACGCCCAGGCAGTGAATGGCGGCCAGCTGTCGGTTGAAGAATTGGGCGCAAAAGCGATCGACGCTGAAACGTTTGAGCTGACGCTCGAATATCCCGCGCCCTATCTGCCCGAATTGCTGAAGCATTACGTTGCGCACCCCGTGCCGGCGCATGCTGTGCGCGAGTTCGGTGACGCGTGGACGCGGCCGGAAAATCTTGTGGTCAACGGTCCCTATAAACTCGCCCAATGGCGGACCGGCGATTTCCTGCGATCCGTCAAGAATCCGACCTTTTATGACGCGGAAAATGTCTGCTTCGACGAGATCGTCTATTATCCTTATAGCGACCAGGACGCCGTGATCCGCCTTGCGCAAACCGGCAAGATCGACACAAACAATGATTTTCCCGGACGTCGTTATGAAGAGCTAAAAGAGATTCTACCCGGATGGGCGCGCCTCCACGAGTTTCTTGCGACGAATTACATCGTTTTCAATACGCGGTCTGCGCCCTTCAATGACGAGCGCGTGCGTATCGCGCTTTCAATGACGTTGGACCGCCAATTCATCACTGAAGAAGTGATGCAAGGCTCGCAAACGCCGGCCTATGCGTTTGTGCCCCCCGGCATCGCTAATTATGAGAACGCGCCGCAAGCGTCCTGGAAGGACGCACCTTTGGATGAGCGGTTTCAAATGGCCCGGAACTTGTTGGAAGAGGCCGGCTATGGGCCAGACAACCCTTTGACGTTCGAATACACCTTCATGTCCACCGGCGAGAGCCCGAAATTCGCGCCGGTGGTCCAATCTAACTGGAAAGACATCGCGGAGTGGGTGGACGTTTCGATCCGCCGGGTAGAGACGCGCGTCTTGTACAACCAGTTGCAAGAGGGCGATTTCCAGGTGTCGAACGCCGCTTGGGCCGCCGACTATAACGACGCGCAGAATTATCTTTATCTGCTGCAGTCGACCACGGGGCCGATGAATTATGGCGGCTTCGACAACCCTCAATACGACGCGCTTTTGGAGGCGTCCAATCTGGAGCGGGACATGGAGACGCGGGCCGGCTTACTGCGCCAAGCCGAGACGATGATTTTAGAAGCCGGCGCCATCGCGCCTCTGTCCGTCCGCGCCAGCCGCAATCTCGTGAACCCAAATTTGACTGGTTATGAGGACAATATTGAAGACGTCCATCCCAGCCGGTTTATCTGCCGCGCCGGATAGCGCGAGATTAATTCTCGCGCAGGGGCGGCGCCGCAGCTTGAAGCGGATGCCGCTCCATCGATTGGATTTGCTGAAACGCGCCGATGATTTGGTCGTCGCCGACAATGCGCGACAAGACCTGTAGTCCTTTCGCCTCGCGTGCGCTGACGCCCAGCAAAGACGCGAAGGCCTCCATCGGGGTCAATTCTTCATACGGCGTGCGCAATTCGACATCTTCATCAATGTCGATTTCCGCCAGCGCCTTTGCTTTGTCGATGGCGGCCATCAGCCCGCCCATCTCGTCGACAAGGCCGACCGCCATTGCGTCTTCGCCGGTCCACACGCGGCCCTGGGCGACCGCCTGCAGATCTTCGATGGACATGCCGCGTCCTTCGGCGGCGAGGCTCGTAAAGCGGTCATAGACGCGTTCCAAAGACTCAACGAGCGCCGCGCGCTGAACGTCTGTGAGACGCTCTGTCGAATACGCCGAGGCCACTTCGCCGCCGATTTGGATTTGATCCGGCGTGACGCCGATGCGGCGCAGGCCGTCGGCGATGGCGATCTTTCCGCCGAACACGCCGATAGAGCCGGTTACGCTCGCGCGCGAGGCTAAGATCGCATCCGCGCCCATGGCGACGTAATAGCCTCCCGACGCTGCGACGGTTCCCATAGAGACGACAACGGGCTTTCCGCTTTCTTGTACGCGTTCTACGGCGCGCCAGATTTGATCGGATGCAATCGCTGACCCGCCGCCGCTGTCCACGCGGAAGACGACCGCTTCGACATCTTCGTCTTCGGCCGCTGCGAGGAGGGCGGCCGACACTGTGTCCGAGGCGAAAATTGGATCTGAGTTGAAGTCGAACAAATCGCCGCCGCTTGCGCCGCCGATAATCGGACCTTCTCCGCCCACCAACGCGATTACGGGCGCCGAGCCGTCGACGCCAGGCGGCGAATAGTATGCGATGTCCAAAAGCTCCGCTTCGCCGCCCCGCGCCGTGGCGGCGTCTGCGGCTTCTTCCGGCCAGCCCAATTTGTCGACAAGGCCCAGCGTTTTCGCTGCGTCGGGACTTTTAGGTCCCGCCTCCAGCATGGCGCGCAGCGCCGCGGGGTCCAACTCACGGTCCGCCGCGATGTCCTCAATCGAGATCGACCATATGCCTTCGCCCAGCGCTTGAAGGGTTTCGGCGTGCGCGTCGGTATAGCCCGTCTCTTTATAGACATTGGGCGCATTTTTGTATTCGCCCAGCGCTTCGATTTCCGAGGTGACGCCGATATTATCCAGCAGATCTTTGAAGAAGAGCGTTTCGAACGCCACGCCGGTGACGTTGAAGTCCGCGCCGGGCTGAAGCCAAATTTCATCAGCTGAGGACACCGCTCGATAGTTTGAGGGGCCGCCGGTCAAAAAGCCCTGGGAATGCGCGATCACAAATTTGTCCGCCGCGCGCAGTTTCAAAAACGCGGTGCGCAATTCTTCGGCCCGCGCACTGCCGACGCCGAATTCGCTCGCGCGCAAGAACACGCCCTCCACGTTGGGGTCGTCTGCTGCGGCGTCTAAGCGGGTTAGAATGTCGATAAAGCTCACTTGTCCGAAAATGGCGGCGGGCCCGCTTGTCAGACGCTGGTCCGGGTAAGACGCGCGAAGATCGACCGCCAGAACGACTGAGCCTTGAGGACCTTCATCCTCTCCACCGCTGAACGCGCTGATGATGATGACTGGAATGATGAGGAAGAATAGGACAAGCGCGGTCAAACCGCCCAAAAATGAAAGTAAAAACGTCTTCATGCCGGCCTCCAGGCGCGCGCGGATTGCGCAAAACTCTTTATCGATAAAAGATAAGGCGCTGGCAATGGATTAAAAGTCGCGGGGCGCTCTGCTTCTACAGCGGCGCGAGAGCGGCGGTGTGTTGCGCAGCCCGCACTTGGTCGGAGTAGGAGGATTCGAACCTCCGACCCCCGCCTCCCGAAGACGGTGCTCTACCAGGCTGAGCTATACTCCGATAAGATGGGCGCATATAGCGGCTTTCAAAACCTATGGCAATCAATGCCGGAGCGCAGCTGAACGCTGTTGCAATGGCGGATGACTTTCGATAATACGCTGCCCTTCCTCAATGGGGCGTCGCCAAGCGGTAAGGCACCGGTTTTTGGTATCGGCATTCCCAGGTTCGAATCCTGGCGCCCCAGCCATGGAGGACCTCGTCAAAAGCGTCTCCAATCACGTGGTTTTCCACAAAGCGCGTTAGGTGTGCGAAATTCTGTGCAGCACCAAAACCCCTTTTATTATAGGGGTTTGTGTCCTATACGCGTTATTGGTGTGGCGTCCTTTGCATTTCACTTGTTGATCGTTTTATTGACTATTTGTTAGCGTCCCGTTGCGGCCAGTTGCCGTTTGGGGCATTAGGGGCGTAACGCCGTTGCGGAGAGGACCGACGCGCGGCGTGCTAATACGAGAAAGACGACGAGTTAAGTCGTCGCGAATTGGTGGGAAGGCGCGAAAGCGTCGTAACCGTCATTAGAACTTGGTAGATCGGGGCCGCGCATTCACGCGCGCCAGGAAATTGGCCCACATAATGTGGGCGCAAACAAAAGTTTTTCGAACGGCGCGTTCATAATGATCGTCGCCGTGTCGGGGAGTTGAGAGGCGAACTATGAAACGGTTTTTGAAGCCGGCTCGCGCGGCTTTTATTGCGGCTTTGCTGACCGGCGCCGCCGCGCCGGCTTTTGCGCAATTGGCGAACGCCATTAGCACAGGCGAAGAAGCGACGCGCCAAGCCGAACGCACGCAAGTGAGAATTAATCAGCTTGATGATGAGCGCGGCGAGATGGTCAGCGAATTCCGCGTGCTCCTGCAGCGGAAAGACGCAGCCGAGCTTTACGCGCTCCAGCAAGCGCGCGTTGTGGAGAGCCAATCGCGCGAATTGGAAAGCCTCGAAGAGCAATTGAGCCGGATCGATGAGATCAAAGCGCAAATGTATCCGATGATGGAAGACATGCTGGCGGCGCTGGTCGCGTTCCGAGCCGCCGATCTTCCCTTCAAACAAAAAACAAATGACGGCACCGACATTCGCGCGGCGCGCTATGAAACGCTTGACGGCATTCTGGATCGCGCAGACGTCTCGCCGGCGGAGCAGTACCGTCTGATTATCGACGCCTTCCAGGCTGAGATGGAATACGGTCGGACGATCGACCTCTATCAGGACGACATTGTCGTTGGCGGCGAGCCGAAGACCGTGGACGTGGTGCGGTTCGGCCGAGTAGCGTTGACCTATGTCGAAAAAGATCAGTCCAATGTCGGTCGTTGGAGCCGTGAAATAAATGACTGGGAACAACTGCCCGGCAGCTACAAAAACGGCATCCTCCGCGCCAAACGGGTCGCTGATAAAGTGGCGACGCCGGTGGTGATGATGGCGCCCATCGAAAAATTCTCGGCTCAGTAGTCGCTAGCGAAAGTGAGATTAATCCGATGAAACAGATCAAATTTTCGCTCAAAGCGATTGTCGCCGCCGCCAGTGTTTTCGCTGTCGGCGCACCCGCAGCCACCGCGCAAACCAATTCTTTGTCAGACGTGCTTCGTTTGATTCAGGAAGATGCGAGAGACATTAATCAGGAAAACGAACGCCGCGTTGCGGAGTTCACCAATGCGCGCGCCGAACAAGCAGAAACGCTCGGCTCCTTGCGCGCGGAGGTGAACGCCGCAGAAGGCCGCGGCCGCGCTCTAGCGGCGCAGTTCGACGAGAACGAAGCTATCCTCGGCGATTTGCAGGCGCAGCTCCAAGAAGAAGCTGGCGATTTCGCAGAACTTCTTGGCCAGTTCCGCACGGCGGCGGGTGAAATCGACCCGCTTCTGCGCCGCTCGGTGATTTCCTTCCAATATCCCGGCCGCGCTGAAGCTTTGGCGGAAGTGTCCCAGGCCCGCACGCTACCCACGCGCGCGCAATTGGACATTCTTTGGAAGGCGATGCTTCAAGAGGCCGTCGGTCAGGCGGAAGTCACGAATTTCTCCGCGGTCGTCGCCAACGAAAACAACAATGAGCCGGTCGATCTTCTTCGAATTGGGCCGTTTACGGTTTTCACCGCCGAGAACAGCCCGAGCTTTGTGGAAATCAATCAAGGCCAATTGGTGCCGTTCGCGGCGCAGCCAGCGGGTCCAATTATGTCTGGCGCTTCGTCTTTGGTGAAGGCCGAGCCGGGCCGTTTGGTGTCGGCCCCTATTGACCCAAGTCAGGGCGATCTGCTGGGCTTGCTCGCCGACATGCCAAACCTACTGGATCGCGTCCAGCAAGGCGGCCTTCCTGGTTACGTCGTTCTCTTCCTGCTCTTGGTTGGGTTGATTATCGGCATCGCCAAACTCATCGCGCTCTTCTTGACCGGAAACGCTGTCCGCCGGACAGCGGCGACCCGCCAAGCCGGCAACAGCAACCCGCTCGCACGCATCTTCCAAGCTTACGAAGACAGCAAGAAGGATGATGTTGAAGCGCTCGAATTGCGCCTTGACGAAGCCATTCTCAAGGAGACGCCGAAGCTGGAGCGTGGCGTAAACATTGTTCGCGTTCTTGCGGCGATTGCGCCTCTGCTGGGTCTTTTGGGTACGGTTGTCGGCATGATCCGCACCTTTACGCAGATCACGCTCGTCGGCACAGGCGATCCGAAAACAATGGCGGACGGCATTTCTCAAGCGCTCGTTACCACGGTGGAAGGTCTTGTCGCGGCTGTTCCGCTTCTGCTGCTGCACGCCTTTGTGTCGGCTCAAGCGAAAAGCGTCCAACAAGTCTTGGAAGAGCAAGCCGCCGGCATGGTCGCGGAACGCGCGGAAGAGGATGGCGCTCGGGCGTAAGCTCGGGCGCGTCCCAAAGGAGGTCTGGTCATGATTGACGCCCTAAATGGGTTCCTCGATCGAGGCGGTCCGGTCTTGTTGGTGATTATGGCCGCAGCTTTTGTGATGTGGGCCCTAATTTTAGAGCGCTTCTTCTATTTTCGGTTCGCCCATCAGGGTGCTTCGGAGAGGGCGGTGCAGCTTTGGAACCAACGCGCGGACCATTCTTCAACCTACGCCCATTGGGTTAAAAATAAGCTGGTGTCGGAAGTTCGACAAAAGGCGCAGCAGAATGTCACCTTGCTGAAAGCCGTTGTCGCCTTGGCGCCGCTTCTGGGTCTGCTCGGCACAGTGACGGGCATGGTCAGCGTGTTTGACCTTATGGCGCTTACCGGCTCGTCCGACGCGCGGGCGATGTCGGCCGGCGTGTCGCGGGCGACCATCCCGACAATGGCGGGAATGGTCGTCTCTTTGTCAGGCTTGTTAGCGACGATGGATTTGGACCGCAAAGTGCGCCGATCGGTTGCGCAGGTGGAAGATCAAATGGAGATCCATCATGCGTAGACGCAGACGCGGCGGGGGTTCGGACGAGGCGAAAGTCGATATGACGCCCATGTTGGACGTCATCTTTATTCTCCTCATCTTTTTCATCGTCACCTCGACGTTCTTGAATGAGGTCGGTTTCGATTTGACGCCGCCGCCTCCCGCGCCGGATAATCCGAACCAGCAAACGGTTCCCGCAGTCCAAATCTATGTGGATGAAGCCAGTCTTATCCGCGTTGATGGACGGCCGACCGATATCGGTTCGGTGCGCGCGAATATCGAACGTCGAAAAGCGGAAGTGCCGGAGATTTCGGTGGTGGTTCAAGCGCATCCGAGTGCGAAAAACCGCTTCGTGCTCCAGATCATTGATCAGGCGAAGTCTGCGAATATCGACAATGTCGCCCTAGTGGGCAGTCAGGAATAGACCCGGACGGGTCAGGTCAAGGAGCCGGAACATGGCGCTAAGACGACAAGAATACGAAGACGAAGATACTGATGTGAACCTCACGCCGATGTTAGACGTGGTGTTCATTATGCTCATCTTTTTCATCGTGACAGCGACCTTCGTGAAGATCCCGGGCGCAGAAGTTGAAAAAGTCGACGCGGATAATGTCGGCGCGTTGAGATCGCCCATCATCGTGGCGATCGACTCGGCCAGCAATATCTGGATTGACAGGAATGAGGTGAAACCGCGGGAAGTTTATGCGATCATGCAGGAAATGATCGAAGATAATCCCGGCGCCAAAGCCATGATCCAAGTTGATGCCGCGTCAGAAAATGGCCCACTTTTAGAGCTAATGGAGTCGATGCAGGCGGCGGGCATTCAAAAAATCGACGTCGTTACGGCGCCGACAAGCTAGGAGAGACGAGATGTTCGCAAGTCCGATCATTCGTTTAGCGATAGGGGTCCCCGTCGCAGCCATTGTGGCGTTGTCGCTCTTCTTACTTATGGAGCGTTTGATCCGCGTTGATGAGATTAAGCTTGGCGAAGACAATAGCCGTTCATTGCGGAATATTTTCGCTGAGAACAATGCGGCGGAGCAAGTTCGAACAACGCGCCGTAAAGCTCAAAGACTGGACAATGCGGACAAGCCGCCGCCGCCGCCGAAACTGACTGCGACGAAACAAAATATTGATCTGCCGACGCCGAGCATTCAGGGCGCTGCGCCTACGGAGATTAATTTCGAGCGGGTGACGGGTATCGATATCGGGGCGGTTGCGGTTGATGATCGCGATGCGCAGCCAATACGTCCGCCGCAATGTTCCTTCCCATCTCGGGCCGCGTCTCGGGGTATTTCGGGAGACTGCGAAGTCCGCTTTAATGTGGATGTTCGCGGGCGCCCTTATGGGATGGACGCGACGTGTTCGGACGGCATCTTTGTCCGCGAAGCACAGCGTTGCGTGGGCAATGCGGAATTCGCACCCAAGATTGTTCGCGGTCAGCCGGCCGAACGTCGAAACGTTGTTTACCCGTTGAACTTCCAATTGCAGGACTAGGCGGGTAGGACCAGGCGGCTTGTCGTCTCGTCTTTTGCAACGGGGCGGTGAAAACAACGACTCACTCCGGCGTCGCTATTGGAATAGCGATGCCGGAATTGAGCGAACGCTAGGACCTTGTGAATGCGAGGCGATGGCGGCACACTGAGTTTCGAGGCGCTTCGCGCTTAGAGTATTGTTCGCGAAAGACGCCGCGCGAACGGTCCGAAGCTCATGAGAGACGAAGGGCGTCGGTCGAGGGAGCAGGTTGGAGGAGACCCGATGCGTTTAAAGTATTTGACGACCATCGCGGCTGTCGCGGCCGCAGCATTCGTAGCGCCGATGGCGTCCGCGCAATGCGCAGAAGAAGTTTTCGGCGCCAAAGCCGGACAAGTTTATCTCGATGCGGAAACGCTGCTCATCGCGAATGACGATGCGCCAGGCGCACTTCAAAAGATCGAGCAATTAAAGTCGATGGAGCTCAATTGTTATGAGCGCGCCGCCGTTATTCGACTGTCCGCCGCCGCAAATGTGAAGGCCGGCAATTTGCTCGCTGCAGCCCGCGATTTAGAGGAGGCCATCAATACGGGTGGCTTAACCGGAGACGACCGGACAAAAACCTACTATCAGATCGCGCAGATTTATCTTCAGAGCGACGATCTGCCCAAGGCGAAATCCTTCTTGGACAAATGGTTGGCCGACGGCGCGCAGCCGACCAAAGACCAGTACATGCAATTGGCCGTTCTTTCGAACAAAATGGGCGATAACGCCGCCGCCGGCCGTTATTTGGATTCGCTACTGCAAATCGAGCCAAACCCCGATAAGCAGACAACCGATTTC
Source organism: Pseudomonadota bacterium (assembly GCA_039026555.1). Taxonomy (GTDB): domain Bacteria; phylum Pseudomonadota; class Alphaproteobacteria; order Caulobacterales; family Hyphomonadaceae; genus JBCCMB01. The sequence goes on along the minus strand of JBCCMB010000005.1, from coordinate 13,678 downwards.
GTCATCTACATCTTGAATGAGACCGGTCAAAAGGCGAAATTGGCGCAATTCCTATCCGACAGCGTGATCCCGCGTTTCCCGGGTGAGAAACGCTATTGGGAAGTTGTCGCCGGTCTCTACTTCCAGGCCGAAGATGATCGCAAAGCGTTTGAAACGTCCAAAGCGATGTATCTGGCCGGCTTCTTCACCAAAGAAGATGAGATCATGCGGATTGTGAACTTTTACAACCGCTTCAACGCCCCTTACGAAGCGGCGCGTATTCTTGAAAGAGAAATGAATAAGGGTCGCGTTAACAAGACGCCGGAAAAACTCGAAACGCTGGCGAACCTGTATCAGGTGGCGCGTGAGTATGAGCGCGCGATCCCGGTGATCAAGGAATTGGCGAACTCCACCAATTCCGGAAAATCCTATGAGCGTCTCGGCCGGTCCTATTTCGAGCTGGGCGAGTATGATGAGGCGGAACAGGCCCTGCGCGACGCGCATGAGCGCGGCGGTCTGAAAGAACCGGGTTTCGCTTGGGTGCTGATCGGCCAGATGTATCATGAACGCGGAAATAGGTCCGCGGCACGTGAAGCGTTCAACAATGCAGCGAGTTTCCGCGATGGTCGTCGCGCCAGCGCCGGTTGGTTGAATTTCATGAAGTCGGAAGACGATACGAAAGTCGCACTTCGCGTGTTCGAGAAGCGCGTGGTTTTGGACGAGTTTAAAAACCAGAAGAAACAGTGTGATCAAACGAAAGTGCTCGGCGAAGCCGCTGGCGAGCCGCCGGCGTTCTGCGACGGCATTGAAGTGAAGATCATGGAGACTGAAAACGAGATTGCGACCATTCAGGGCGAGCCGGTGCCGCACGTCCTAGATGCGTCTGCTAACGTTGGCGGGTCTAACGCGCCGGAGAGCGACGAAACTTAGTCCGCGATCTTGATCTTGCATTTTGGAAGTTGGAAAGGCCGGACAAATGTCCGGCCTTTTTTGAGTGTATATCGCTGTGCTTGCGGTTTAATTGGCGTCTATTGCTTCTGAAGCGTTAGACGGGCGGTTGCGCGCCCATTCCGCATCTTCGTCCGTAAGCCTAACCGCAGCCAAGGCGAAGGCGTATTCCACCGCCGTCTCTTTTAACCCCTCAAACCGGCCTGACGCGCCGCCATGACCCGCGCCCATATTGATGCGTAGGAAATACGGGCCGGCCGTCGGCACCTCGTGGCGCAGTTTGGCGGCCCATTTCGCGGGCTCCCAATAGGTGACGCGCGGATCGGTAAGGCCGCCTGTGATCAGCATGGGCGGATAGGGTTTGTCCGTCACTTGGTCGTAAGGCGAATAGGCGAGGATGGCGTCATACGCGTCGGCGCTTTCTAATGGGTTGCCCCATTCAGGCCATTCCGGCGGCGTGAGCGGCAATTCCGTATCCGACATGGTGTTCACCACATCCACAAACGGCACCGCCGCAATCAAGCCGGCGAACAGCTCAGGGTCGAGATTGGCCGCCGCGCCGATCAACAATCCGCCCGCCGATCCGCCAAGGCCCACCACGCGGCCAGGCGCGCCATAGCCTTGAGAGGTGAGATAGCGTCCGGCGTCGATATAATCGGTAAAGGTGTTGGTCTTCTTGTCCAGCTTGCCGTCCAAATACCAATTATAGCCTTTGGCCATAGACCCGCGCACATGCGCAATGGCGTAGATAAAGCCGCGATCGACCAGGCTTAATCGGCTGGTGCGGAAATCGGCCGGAATGGTGACGCCGTAAGAGCCATAGCCGTAAAGTAGAAGCGGGGCGGAGCCGTCGACGGGCGTCGCGGCCCGCCGCAGGAGAGTGACTGGAATAGTTTCGCCATCCGCCGCGGGCGCCATGATCCGCTCCACCACATAATCGGACGCGTCATGGCCGGATGGGACGGTCCGCGTTTTCCGCAGAACGCGGGATTTTGCGTCCATGTCATAATCGAAGGTTTGATCCGGCGTCGCTGGCGATGCGTAGGTGAAGCGCAGATTGGAGGTCGCGTATTCATACCCGGAATAAGCGCCGAGGTCATAAGCGGCTTCGTCAAACTCGATCGCGTGCTCGCTTTTGTCCGCCCGCGCACGAACGACAAGCTTGGGTAGACCATCCTGGCGCTCCAGACGCACAAGGTGATTTTCAAAGCCGAGCAGATCGAGCACAAGCACGCCGGGGCGGTGGGGGATCACATCGGTCCAATTCTCCGGACCGGGCGCGTCATGCGGCGCGCTGACGATTTTGAAATCCACGGCGCCGTCGGCGTTGGTGCGGATGTAAAACCGTCCGTCATGGTCGACGATGTCGTATTCAACGTCCGTCTGGCGCGGCGCAATCGTGGTGTAGGCGATCGGATCTTCCGCATCCGTGCGGATGACATGCCGCTCCGCCGTTGTGTGCCCATTGGTGGCGATGACGATAAAGTCGCCGGTTTGCGTTTTGCCGACGGCGAGGAAGAAGCCCGGATCTTTTTCTTGGTAGACCAATTGGTCTTCGGCCTCGTCTAAGCGGCGAAAATACAGGTTTTCAGGCCGGTTATTCTCATTTCGCTCAACCCAGTAGATCGCGTCGGAATCAGCGTTCCAGACGAAATTCCCATAAGTGTTGGGGATTTCGAAATCCAAGTCTTCGCCCGTTGCGACATCGCGGATCTTCAGCGCGTAGAATTCTGATCCCTTTGTATCGACGGTATAGGCGATCTTGGTGTGGTCCGGGCTGTGCGACACATTTCCGAAGGCGAAATAATCCTCGCCTTCCGCCAGCTTGTCGCCGTCCAGCAAAATGGTTTCCTCGGCCTCGGCGTTAAACGCATCATCGGCGGCTTTGCGCGCAAAGATCGCGTATTCGCCGCCTTCGCGGAATCGGCGATAATAGGCGTAGGGCCCATCTACCGTTGGAACAGAGCTGTCATCTTGCTGGATGCGCCCCTTCATGTCTTCGAACAATTCGGCCTGAAGCTTGTCGGTGGGCGCCTCTAGCCGCGCTTCGGTATAGGCGTTCTCAGCTTCGAGATAGGCGCGAATATCGGCGTCCAGGGCGCTCGGATCCTGCATCACGGTTTGCCAATTCTCGTCTTTCAGCCAGGCGTAGGGATCCGTGCGGCTGCGCCCGACTTGTTCGATCGTCTTAGGGACGCGTTTGGCGATGGGCGCGGCGAGAGAGGATGTCGGCATCGATGTGTCCATGGCTGAACTGGTCTCTGTCGGAGCTGGATTTGCGTCGCCCCCGAGGCTTTGCGTCGGTTGGCACGCGGCCAAAACGGCTACGGATGCGGCGAAAAGACTGCGAGGCATTGGAGGGCTCCCAAAAACTAGCCTGCCTGAGAAAAATGAAGCGACTCGACGCTGGGCGCAAAAAATATCGTGGCGACGCATCGTTCCTCCACAAGCGATTTCTTTACCTAACACGATTTAAGGTCACTGTTCGCGGCCGCATGCGGCGTGAATTGTTTGCGCGGCCCTGGAGAGCGGCGAATGAGCATAGCCAGTTTTGAGACGGACGCTTCGCCGCGACGCTTCGCCGGACGGACGTGGCCGACGACTGCGGTCGCCGCCCGCAAAACGATTGAGTTTCTCGCGGTTGGCGGTGCTGCGCTGATCCTGCTTCCTTTGGCGATGTGGCTGACGGGCGGTGATGGCGAGTCGGACGCGACCTATGCGATCAGCTTTGGCGCATTTTACGCAGCCTATGTAATCAACGATCCGCATTTCGCCTCCAGCTATTTGATTTTTTATAAGAATTTCAAAGAGAAAGCGTTTGGGGATTACCTGCCCAGCGCGGAACGCTGGCGGTATCGGGTGGCGGGTATAGTTGCGCCTGTCGCACTGCTGGTGTGGATCGCCGCGATCTTCGCGCTTCAGTCTTGGTATCTCGCGGCGCTTCTCATCCACATTATGTTCATCACCGTCGGCTGGCATTATGTTAAGCAGGGTTTCGGCGTGTTGTCGGTCCTATCCTCGCGCGACGGGGTGAGGTTCACCGCCAGAGAACGCGGCGTTTTGCTGACCCATTGCTATGTCGGCTGGATCTATGGCTGGTCTATGGCGATGGCTGAGCCGGCAATGTTCGAAATGGACGGGATTTACTATTGGAGCGCAGCGATTGGCTGGACGCCGATCGATGTTCTGAAATGGAGCTTCTGGGCCAGCGGCGCGGCGTTTCTAGTCGTGATGGGCTTGAAACTGCGACGCGAAGGACGCTTACCGCCGATCGCAGCGCTGACGGGCTTTCTCGTCTCAATTTGGTTGTGGGTGGTCTATACCGGGATCAATGAAGGCTTTGATTATGTGATCCCCGCGCTTCACTCCATCCAATATTTCTTCTTCATCTGGCTGCTCAAGTCTGGCCAGGCGCGAGATGCGGCGTCGAAGCCGGTGGAGGGCGCGCGTCTCGATCGGTTCGTCTATCGGATATCCAGCGCGATGACGGCGCGCATTGTCGCGCGACTTGTCTTATTCGCTGCAACGGCGTTGGCGTTGGGATGGGTGTTGTTCCACAGCGGCCCCGAGTTTTTCGACGGCCGCGCGGGCTATGATTGGGGCGTGCTCGGCCCCACGGCCGCCATGGCGATGTTCGGCGCATTTGTGAACATCCACCATTACTTCATGGACAATGTTTTGTGGCGGCGGGGCAATCCCGACATGCAGTATCTGAAATAGCCTAGTCTTCCGGCTTAAACTTCAAAACGACGCCGTTGATGCAATAGCGCAATCCCGTCGGCGCGGGGCCGTCTTTGAAGACGTGACCCATATGCGCGCCGCAGACATTGCAGTGAACTTCAGTGCGCGGCAGGACGAGTTTGAAGTCCGTCTTGGTGTCGACCACGCCGTCCGACGCCGGTTGGTAAAATGACGGCCAGCCGGTGCCGCTGTCGAATTTATGTTCGGACGACCACAATAAGGCGTTGCATCCCACACAGTGATATTTGCCGGGGCGTTTTTCACCCTCAAAGTTTCCGGGCGAAAAGGCGCGTTCCGTGCCTTCCTTCCGCGCGACGTGGTATTGCTCCGGCGTCAGCCGGTCGCGCCATTCCGCATCGCTAAGGTCCACTTTTGGGAGGGTGTCGGCCATAATGGTGATCCTTTACGTTCACCCTCCCATATAGAGCGTTTCTACCCGTAAAGAACGGTGATCGCTTCGGCGACGCACGCCGGACGCTCCTGGCCTTCAACTTCAATGGTGGATTCCATAATCATCTGCTTGCCGCCAGCTTTATCCGTGATGGATTTGCAGCTTTGGCGCAGGCGGACTTTGGATCCGACCGGAACCATATTGGTGAAGCGCACCTTGTCCGAGCCGTAATTGATGCCGCGGCTAACGCCGGTTACCTGCATAACTTCGGACGACAGCATCGGCAAAAGCGACAATGTCAGATAGCCGTGTGCGATGGGGCCGCCCATCTCTTTTGTGGCGCGTTCCACGTCCACATGTATCCATTGATGGTCGCCCGTGGCTTCGGCGAATTTGTTTACGCGGTCCTGGTCGATAACGTGCCAGTCGCTTACGCCCACTTCTGTGCCTGCGATGCTCTCCAAATCTGCAAAGCTAACTTCTTTCATAATAGTCTCCCTAAACGATGCGACTGTCGCGTTTGCCCCAATACCGGTCTCGAATGATCCGTTTATATAGCTTTCCAGTGGGGTGTCGCGGCAATTCTGGATCAAAATCAATGGATTTGGGACATTTTATCTTCGCCAGATTGAGTTGGCAGAAGGTCATAAGCTCTTCGGCAAGCGCGTCGCTGGGCGATAATCCGTCCTCCGGCTGCACGACGGCTTTCACGTCTTCACCGAATTCATCACTGGGAACGCCCACAACCGCGACATCCGCAACCTTAGGATGCGTGATCAACACATTCTCGGTTTCCTGCGGATAGATGTTGACGCCGCCGGATATGATCATGAAGGCTTTGCGATCGGTCAGATAAATGAAGCCTTCTTCGTCGACGCGTCCAACATCTCCAAGCGTTGACCAATCCTGGTGTTTGACGTGCCGGCATTCCGCGGTTTTGACCGGATCATTATGGTAGTGCGGGAGGGGGGCGCCGGAAAAATAGATCGTCCCTTCCTCGCCCACGGCCAATTCTTCACCTGCTTCATCGCAGATATGGGGGACGCCCAATATGGCGCGGCCGACCGAGCCTTTGTGTGTCAGCCAGTCTTCGGAATTGATCCAGGTAAAGCCGTTGCCCTCTGATCCGGCGTAATATTCGTAGATTACCGGACCCCACCATTCGATCATTTGCTCCTTGACGGGGATGGGGCAGGGCGCTGCAGCATGGATGGCGGCGGTCAGCGAAGAAACGTTATACTTGGCGCGCACCTCTTCGGGCAGTTTCAGCATGCGTACGAACATTGTCGGCACCAATTGAGCATGCGTCGCCTTGTATTGCTCCACCGCCGCTAAGAACCCTTCTGGGTCGAATTTCTCCATAATGATAAGTGTCGCGCCGCCCTTGGTGGCCGCCATGCACCATCGAAGCGGCGCAGCGTGATAGAGCGGCGCGGGCGACACATAGATGGATTTGTCATCCAACCCGCAAAAGCCCGACACGATTTGGCGTAGGATGTTGTCCGCATCGATCGGCGCGTCTGGATCCATCGGCATGCGTATGCCTTTGGGGCGGCCCGTTGTGCCGGACGAATACAGCATGTCGAGGCCGCAGCTTTCATCCGCGATAGGGCTTGCAGGCTGGGCGTCGCGCGCGGTTTCAAAGCGCTTATAACCCTCAATTTCGCCATCGATCGACCAGTAGTCGTCGAGCTGCGTCGCGGCTTTTACGTCAATTGCGACGTCCGCCAGCCCGTCCGATGCGATGAGCGCCCGCACGCCGCTGTCTTGGATGATGTACTCAACCTCCGGCGCGGTGAGGCGCGACGAGATGCATACATAGTAAAGCCCGCATCTTTGAGCGGCCCAGACGAGTTCAAAATACCGTGCGGAGTTTTCCGCGAAGATCGCGATTGAGTCGCCCTTTTGAAACCCCGACGCGCGCAGCAATTGCGCGCCTTGATTGGACCGATCATCGAGCATTTTAAAGGTCACGGTTTCACCGGATCCGGCCATGATGAAGGCGGGTTTATCCGGCGATGTGCGCGCGTGAATGCAGGGATGCATTGTGTCCTCCATGTCCGCGTCTCTTGCGGACATTTCCGTCCAAAACGATAGCCGTCGCCCTTTGCATGGAAAGCCTAACCTAGGGTCAGCGTCTGCAAAGATTTTTGCGCTTTATCGCAGGAGCGCTTAGCGTGGCTGCGTGGTTGGGACGGCAGCATCTTTACGCCGCGCAAATCCAACGCGCAGGCGGGTCATCTCGTCCGCTTTGGCGGCCGGAGCGAGCGCTTGCGGTCTTGGCGGCGGCTCTTCCGCTACAAACGCTCTAAGGCCTGGCGAAAAGGGCCGCGTGGTGCGCGTCTCAGATGGCGATTTGATCGCGTTGGATACAGGGTTGCGGGTGCGGCTCGCCGAGATTGAAGCGCCTAGCCGGCCTTATCGCGATCGCGAGGGCGAGCCCTTCGCCGATGAAGCGGGCGCGCGTCTGGAAGAAGCGGTTTTGGGCCGGCAATGCCAGCTTTTCTATGGCGGCTTGTCGCGCGATCCTTATGATCGGGCTATCGCGCATGTCATCGCTACAGACGAGCTGGGTCGCAAGATTTGGGCGAACGGGTTTCAGATCCGCCAGGGGTGCGCACGTGTGCGGACCTGGCCCGACAACGCCGCGCGCGCAAGCGAGCTTTTGGCTTTGGAAGCGGAGGCCAGGGCTGCGTCGCGCGGTTTGTGGGCGACACCCTATTATGCGCTGCGTCGTCCGCAGGAGATGGGTGAGTCCGCTGGCCGGTTCGCGCTTGTCGAAGGCCGCGCCCGGGTGGTGGAGGATGCGTTTCGCGAGGAGGGGACGTGTCGGCCTTCAGGCGATGGACTAGTGCTTGAGCTTGGTGCGCGTCTGCGCCGGCTCCGGGATATGGACGAATTGCCCCAAGACCTGCGTGTCCGAATTCGCGGACGCGTGCGGGACGATAACGGGTTTCATATTCCGCTGACCCATTGGGCGCAGATCGAACGCTTAGACGTCGGCGAGAGTCTATGATGAGGGGATCAGGCCCGCTTCTTCTGGATCACCGACAATACGGGTTAGCGCATTACGGAGTTTGTTAAGCGCCTGGTGCTCAATCTGCCGGACGCGCTCTTTGGAAATCCCAAGCTGCCGTCCCAGAGTTTCCAGCGTCACGCCGTCTTCGGCCAAGCGGCGCTCTTTGATGATAATCATCTCGCGCTCATTGAGGTCTTTCATCGCAAGCTTGATCCAATTGGCGCGTGTTTCCGCATCACGTGCGGTCATCACTTCCGTTTCCGGCTCGACCGTCTCGCTCGCCAGCATGTCTTGCCACTCCGCATCGCCGCCATCAGCCATAGGCGCGTTTAAGGAGCGGTCGGCGGCCGACAAGCGGGACGCCATGTGATCGACGTCGCGTTCTTCCACCCGAAGCTGTTTGGCGACGTAGGCGCGGTTTTCGGGGGTCATCGCCGCTTCGCTCGTGTCGTTGATCAAGGCGCGCAAACGGCGAAGGTTGAAAAACAAGGATTTTTGCGCGGCTGTCGTGCCGGTCCGCACAATCGACCAATTACGGAGAATATAGTCTTGGATCGAGGATCGGATCCACCAGGAGGCGTAGGTTGAAAAGCGTACTTCGCGCGCGGGTTCGAAACGTGCAGCCGCCTGCATTAGGCCAACATTGCCTTCCTGTACCAGATCGGGCATTGGCAGGCCGTAATTGCGAAAGCGTGAGGCCATGGAGATGACAAGGCGCATATAAGCTGTGGTCAGCTCGTGCAGGGCCCGTTCGTCATTGTCTTCACGCCATCGTCGCGCGAGCTCGAATTCGTGTTCGGGCTCAAGCAGCGGGGCTTTCATGGCGCGCTTTACGAATGTGCGATCCGCGGGCTGATTAAGCCATTGTCCCGAAGCCATTTGGTCTCCGCCTCCGTCCCGAAATCCAGGCAGTCGGCCGATTAACCGACTGTTTAAGTAGGTTTACGAGAGACAAACGTGGTTGGATCACCTACGCGCGTGTTTTGTCCGGACATTTTCTCGCCGACGATGTGTAATTGAAAGGGGCGCTTCCTACGGAAACGCCCCCTTAAACATTGTTTTAAATGGATAAATTCGTGCCTAGGCTGCTTTTTTAGCTAGCGATTGCGATAATTTATCAACGGCCATTGAATGATCGATATTTTCAACCGCCGCGAGTTCGCGCGCCATCCGGTCTAAAGCGCTCTCATACAATTGGCGCTCAGAATAGGATTGATCCGGCTGGTCTTCCGCGCGGTGCAAATCGCGAACGACTTCCGCGATGGAGATGAGGTCGCCGGAATTGATCTTCGCTTCGTATTCCTGCGCGCGACGGCTCCACATGGTGCGCTTGATGCGTGCGCGTCCACCCAGTGTTTTAAGCGCGTCATTCACAATCCGCGTGGAGGCGAGGGGACGCATGCCCGACGATTGCGCTTTCGCTGTGGGAACGCGAAGGATAAGTTTGTCTTGCTCGAACGCGACGACGTAAACCTCAAGGGTCATATCAGCGACGCTTTGCGTTTCGATCGCCGTAACACGGCCCACGCCATGCGCTGGGTAAACCACGTGCTGCTCGACGTCGAATTTGCCGACCCCGGTTTTCGTCTGTTTCGTCATGCCATCTAACCCTTGCTACTCAACACCAAAGTCGAAAGGAACCCTCTCGCTTGCGCATATGCGCAGCAAGTGTGTGCCGTTTCGATTTTGCATGTCCTTTAATCGCCCGTCAGCGAGAAGATACCCTATCACAAAAGTAACACATTTTTCAAGAGTTTGTCGCAGGCGCGCAAACTTCGGCCTCGTAATGGGGCGAAAGAACCCGTTAACACATCTTAACAGCGCTCCGCGAACCCTATATTAGCTAGCCGGGCTTCTCTGAGAAGTACTTCTCAAACTTGCCTTTTACTTCGGCGAATTCGTCTGCGTCTTCAGGCGTATCCCCTTTCACGGTGATGTTCGGCCATATCTTCGCATAGTCGGAGTTGATCTTTAGCCATTTGCCGTCCGGCTCGTCCTCAGTATCCGGCACGATCGCCTCGACCGGGCATTCCGGCTCGCAGACGCCGCAATCAATGCACTCGTCGGGGTGTATCACCAGCGTGTTTTCACCTTCGTAGAAACAATCCACGGGGCACACCTCGACGCAATCCATGTATTTGCAGCGAATGCAGGCGTCGGTGACGATATAGGTCATCGGGCGAAATGCTCCGGGAAATGTCGAGAAGGACCAGCTTTACGTGGCAAATGTGGCGTTTGCCGACACTTGTCAATTTAGCTGCGCTGCATCGCTTTGTTAGGCCTCGTCCAGCCGCCGATAGTTTTGCGACGCTTCAGCGGCGGGACCTCGCCGTGCGGGCAGGTCCAGCACTACCAACGTTTCAACTTTTTTCTGGCAGGCGAAGCTAACCACGTCTCCAATAGCGACACCCACGGAAGGTTTGGATACGCGGCGGACCTGGCCGTCTCGGTCGATCCGCGCGCCTTTTTTTTCCAAAGATTCGCCCGCCAAGGTTCGCGTTTTGAAAAAGCGCGCGCGGCACAACCAGACATCCAGGCGCATTTGCTCCAGCGGCGCGTTGGCGTCGTCTACTTTACTCGCCATCTATGGTCTCGGCGTTGGCGCTGGACGTTGATTGCGCATCGGCTGAAGGCTTCGCCCCGGAACGAATAGGCGCACGTTTCGGTTTGCGGCGCCGTTTCTTTTTGGCCGGGCGCTCTGTCTCGGGGATAGGCGACGCCAGCGCGGCTAGGGCGGCGAACGCGCTGTCTTCGACAGCCTTGGTCTTGGCCGCGACTGCTTTGTCGTGTTTGCGCTTTTGCGACGCGAACCGCCAGAGATCCGGGGCGCCTGTCTCCTTGTCGCGCCGCGCTGGCTTCATCCCCATCGCGCGCAGCACATCGGGAAATTCGTCGCCGGGGCATCCGATCAGCGCCGCCAATTCCGGCGGCGGCGCGAAGGCGGAGCCGTCCGCAGCATTGCGCGCCTGGCCCAGCGCCCAGGATAGGCGCTCAACCATGTCGGCGCGCACCGCGCGTCCGCCGAGCCGAACATAGCCGGCCGCCGACAGCATGGCCTGGCTCCAGCCTCGTTCCGTGGGGAAGGACGCAGCGCTGGGAGCTGTCATGCGCGGTTTGTCGTCAAACAACGCCCGAAGCGCGAGACAAAGATCCGCCTGAGCGGGTTTTAGAAGTCCAGGCATGTAGGCGGCGATCCGCCCGGTACGAACGCCGACTTCTTTCAGCGCCTCGCGATCCTCGCGTTTCAACGCCGCGGTGACGCCATCCTTACGTCGGTCAATCGCCGCGCCGGCGTCCACAAGCTGATGCGCCGTTCCACGCGCCAAACCGGACAGGCGTCCCGCATCTAGTGTGCGTTTGACTTGAAATATAGGCGCCAGCACGGTTTCGATATATTGATCCGACCACCGGTTGAGCCGCGCCCGCGCCAGGTCCAGCAAACCTTGGGATGCATCATCGCCGCCGATCAGGCGCGTATCGGGCGATAACCAATCCGCCCCGCGCGCCAATTTAGCGATAATCTCGTCTTCCAGGCGGATACAGCCGTTTGTGTCCAAGGAAAACGCGCGATCTTCCGCCGCTGCGATCGCGGCGAGTTTCGCTTCGATCACGCTGCGCAGGGCTTGAACCGCAGCGTTGCGTACTGCGCGGCCTTCTAGCGTTTGCGCCGTGACCGCCGGCTTAAACGCGAGGCCTTCCAACCGACCGACCAAATGGCCTTCGACATGGACGTCTCCCGCCTCATCCAATTGCGCGGCGATGTCGTCTTCCGAATTCAAGCTTTTGAGCAGCGCGGAGGTCCGCCGGTCGACGAAGCGCTGCATCAATCGCTCGTGCAACGCGTCGGACAAGCGATCCTCCACCTCGCGCGTGCGGCCGCGCCAGGTTTGAGCGTTCTCCATCCAATCATCTCGATTGGCGGCGTAGGTCCATGTCCGGATTTGCGCCAGGCGGTTTTGCAGCGTGTCGATATCGCCCTCGGTATTATCCAGTTTGGAGATTTGGCCATACAGCCAATCGTCTTTCAGCCGCGCCTCCGGGTCGATCAGTTTCTCGGCGAATGATTTGACCAGGCGGATATGGCCGTCGGGACCGGATTTGCGGAAATCTGGGAGGGTGCAGAGCGTCCATAAGCGCTGCACATGAGCGCGATTGGTCGCCCGGATCCCGACCTCCGGATCTTTCGCCAGAGCGTCTAGTGTGGCCTCGTCCAGCGCATCCGACGCACGTCTCAGAATGGGCGATTTGGATGGTCGACGCAAAGAGCCGAGCAGCGCGTTCAGCGAACTGAAATCCAGATCCGAATTGCGCCAGGAGAGTTTTTCGACGCTGTCGAAGCGGTGATCTTCGATGCGCTTTACCATCTCCTCTTCAAAGGGCTGGCAGTCGCTCGTCTCGCCGAATGTGCCGTCATCGCGAAAGCGTCCGGCGCGGCCGGCGATTTGAGCGGCTTCATCCGCGCGCAGGGGGCGTCGGCGGCGACCGTCGAATTTGCGCAAGCTGGCGAAGGCGACATGGCCGACATCCATGTTCAGCCCCATGCCGATCGCATCGGTCGCCACCAAATAATCCACCTCGCCCGACTGATAGAGATCGACCTGCGCGTTGCGCGTGCGCGGGGAGAGGGCGCCCATGACAACCGCTGCGCCGCCGCGCTGCCGGCGTAGCAATTCGGCGATGGCGTAGACCTCTTCGGAAGAAAATGCGACCATAGCGGATCGCTTGGGCAGTTTGGTGATCTTGAGGTGGCCGGAATAGGTCAGCTGCGAAAATCGTTCGCGCGGCTCCGGGTCGATATCCAATTCGAGCGCCGACAAGGCGGGCCGCATGGTTTCAGCGCCCAGCAGCATGGTTTCTTGTCGGCCGCGCGCATGCAAAATCCGATCCGTGAAGACATGGCCGCGATCCGGATCCGCCGCCAATTGTACTTCGTCAACGGCTAGAAAGGCGATTTCGGTCGAGGTCGGCATCGCTTCCACGGTGCAGGCGTAATAGCGCGCATTGGGCGGAATGATGCGTTCTTCGCCGGTCACCAAAGCTGCGGCGCCGACGCCTTTCTCCGCGACGATGCGGTCGTAGATTTCCCGCGCCAACAATCGCAAAGGCAGACCGATCATGCCGCTTTCATGCGCGAGCATGCGCTCTACGGCGAGATGGGTCTTTCCCGTATTGGTGGGGCCGAGAACGGCGCGAAGATCCCCCATGCGGGCCTCCTAAACGCTACGCCTTTCAATATGTCGTCGATGGGATCTAGCGAGCTTTGGCGTGGAAGTCAGCCTTCATCGCCAGGCGTGCGCATCTTTGCGTTGCGAACAGGTCTTGTACAAAGCACTGACGAATCGGCGGCATCAACATGTTCGTGGTTTCGTCGGTGGTCCCGGCTAGCCGTTGGACGCGTCGTCGGAGATGTCGGCCTTATCAAGCAGCTCAAGCGGTTCGTACGACATTTCCTTCGCCAAGAGCGTGATCTTGCCGCGTTTTTTCGAGCGCCCTTCGATCTTCACCGGCACGCGCGCCTCGCCTGGGCCCATATCGGCCAGCACCATGACGAGCCATTTCAGATCGGCGCGTTCGCGGGCGAGTTCTTCGTCAGTCTTTTT